>QZIZ01000049.1 GCA_003599195.1 Deltaproteobacteria bacterium
GCTTCTGGACAGTGAGGATTTCGGCGAGGCCGCGGGTAGAGCTTATTATGCCATTTTTTATGCAGCCCAGGCTCTGCTAATAGCCCACGGCATTAAAGTGGTAAAACTTTCATCCGTGGCTTCCGTGCTGGGCCGGGAATTTGCGAGAACTGGGAAGATAGACCCCAAATTCCACGGGATAATATTAAACGCCCGTCAGGTCCGGGAAACCGCAGATTACGAAGTTTTCGATGAGGTCAGCGAATCCACGGCCAGATCGACCGTTGCCGACGCCCGGTCTTTTATTCTCGAAATTGAGCGGCTCTTGAAAGAGGGATAAGCAATAGAAAAACTGAAAAACTACCTCAAACAAAGACTGGCCGACACCTGGGCGGTAATACTCATTACCGTGGTGATTTTTTTCCTCTCCGCCTATCTGCCGCCGCCCCTGAAATTGGTCTTATGGGTGCTGTTTCTAATTAGTATTATCTCCCCCATTATTAGGGGAATCAAACAGGGGATGCAGGATAAAGATTGATCGAGCCGGAATCCCGCGGCCTGGGCCGTCCTCTATCCGGCTATTTATTCAATACTTATAACCTTTAGCTGAAAGCTGATCGCTGACGGCTGCCAGCTTCACCGGAGGTGCTTTATCTCTCTCGCCACATTCATCAAGGAACACCCGGAACGCCGCTACCTGATGTTCGGCGGCAAGGGGGGGTTGGGTAAGACCACCTTCTCCGCGGCCGCGGGCTACTATCTGGCGAGCCTGGGCCACAAGGTCCTGGTCTTCTCCGTGGACCCCCAGGCGTCGCTTTCAGACATCTTCAAGCAGGACCTCTTCGGCAAGGGTCCCATCAAGGTGGCGGACAATCTCTGGGCCCAGGAGATCGACGCGGATAAGCGGGTTAAGGCCTATCAGGATGAGATCCGTCAGAAGATCCGGGACATGTACGGTTTCAAAGACCTGCCCGAGGAAATCGAATCCTACATCCAGGCCGCGTCCGCGGAGCCGGCCATGGAAGAGTCCGCCATCTTCGACGCGGTGGTGGACATCGTGGTGGCCGGGGATTTCGACTACTACATCTACGACTTGGTGCCCCTGGGCCACGCCCTCTACTACCTCTCCATGGCCACGGTCTACGACGCCTGGATCGGCAAGATCACTTCTTTGCGGGAACAGATGAAGGAGTACGACCAGGTGGCCGCGCACCTCAAAAAAGACGCGACCCTGGATGAGGACGCCATCCTGGATGAGCTGCTGTACATCAAAGACCGCATCCAGTCCAGCTCCCGGATCCTGACGGACAAGGAGAAGACCGCATTCTTCTTCGTCCTGGTGCCCGAGGAGATGATCATCGCCGACACCCTCAAGGCCGCGGAGCTCTTCGGCAAGTTCAAGGTGCCCCTGTCCGGCTACATCGTCAACCGGGTGCTGCCCGCGAGCTTGGGGCAGGAGCACATCCCCGAATACCTGCGCCACCGCCTGGAGATGCAGGGGAAGTACCTGGCCAAGATCAAGGACACCTTCGGCGCCCAGGTGCTCACCCAGGTGCCGGAGTTGGAACGGGACGTCACCGGGCTAAACATGATCTCCCGGGTAGCCGATTATCTCTGCGAGTGAGGCGTCATGGAAAACCAGATCACCACCAATATGCGTCAGTTCTTAAAAGACCGGCCCGGCCTCAAGTTCCTCTTCTTCGGCGGCAAGGGCGGGGTGGGCAAAACCGTGATGGCCGGGGCCACGGCCCTCTGGCTGGCGAGTCAGGGCAAGCGGACCCTTTTGGCCTCCACCAACCCGGTGCACTCTTTATCGGGCCTGTTGAACCTGGATGTCTTCGGGAAAATCACCCCCCTGCCCGGAGTGGCGAACGCCTTCGCCTACGAAATCGAGACCAAGGACACCATCGAAAAATCCAAGAAAGACATCCGGGACAAAATCAACTGGTTCCTGCGTTTCGCGGACCTCCAACTTAAGGCCGATGAGTTTGTGGATGCGGCCACCTTGAACCCCGCGTTCGAAGAGTCCGCCATGTTCGAGAACATGCTGGACCTGATGATCGGCGGAGACTTCGACGTTTACGTCTTCGACACCGCGCCCACCGCCAACGCCCGGCGGCTCCTGGGCATGTCCAAGATCTATTCCCTGTGGGTTAATAAAATGGTCAAAAGCCGGGAGGAGGCCAAGTCCCTGCGCCAACTCCTCTCCTTCTCTAAAAAGGAGGAGGCCGACCCCCTGATGGAATACCTGGTGAGCTTCCGGGAGCGCATGGGCCATGCCCGTGAGCTGCTCACCAACCCGGAGCTTACCTCATTTTTCTTCGTGACCCTGCCGGAGGCCCTGCCCATCGCGGTGATCACCCGGTTTTTAAAATGGTTCCATGATTTCGGCATCCCCGTGGGCGGCATCGTGGTCAACGGCCTCTTGCCCGAAGGCGACCCGGACGCCACCCCGGAATTCGTCAAAAACCGCCGGGAGATGCAGCAGGAGCACATGCAAAGCATCTGGAAGCTCTTTGACGGCGACGTCCGGGCCCTGGTGCCGTTGTTTGAAACCGAAATCCAGGGCATCGCGCCCTTGCAGCGTTTGGCGGAGAAGCTGTTTGTCTAAGATGCAACAAACTCCCATCGACGAACGTCTGGCAGAGCTGCAGCAAGCCAAGGTCATCGAAATCGTCTACTACGCCGCCGGGGCCGGAGAAAAAGCTTTTGATCTGGCACGCAGCGCCGTTCTTTTCGCGGAACAGGTCATAAGCATGATCGAATCCGCCTCTCCTTTGCCCACCCCCATCGCCTGTCAAGAAGGCTGCTATTTCTGCTGCTGCAACCAGGTGGAACTCACCGCGCCGGAGGTCTTATTACTGGGGCATTATGTGGATGGGCATTTTGAGGAGGCGAAAAAAGAGGCGCTGCTGACCGCGTTGCGCCGTTCCCTCGACCTCCAGGCCGGAAAAAGCAAAAAGGAGATAGCCAGGATCAGGCCTTCATGCCCTCTCCTCCAGGACGGCAAGTGCCTGGTCTACCCGGCCCGGCCCCTGGTCTGCCGGTCCATGCATTCCCTGGACGCGGGCTTGTGTGGAACGGGATATAAAAAACGCGATCTCACCAGTCCCCCCTTTTACGCCCATCGCCACGAGGTCTATTTCTCCATCAGCCATGGGCTGCTGGCCGGCTGCCGGGCCGTGGGCTGCCAATCCGGCCCCTTGGAGCTGGCCCGGGGACTCCTGGATTACTTTACCCAGCCGCAGCCGGTGGAACGCTGGCTTCAAGGGGAGAAGGTTTTTACCGCCTAGCGGGAAAAATATCCATAAGGCGCCGGACGGTAAAAATAGCCGCTGGGATAGGTCGCGGCGGGGGGATAGTTCGCGGCGGGCGGGGGAGAGTAATAACCCGGAGGCGGGGCCGCATAGACCGGCTGCGGGGAGACGTATACCCGGGGCCGGGCCAGGGCGGCGGTAGCCACCGCGGTATTGAAGGCGGCCAGACCGAAAAAGGCCCATCCGAGGGACTGCCAGTCGGCCATGGCGGGCGTGGCCAAGGCCAGGATAAGCGCAACCGCCACCAGCACCTTCAGGGCTTTCTTCGCTCTCATGCCGGTTCCTCCAGATAAAAATATCTTTCCGGTATTCCAGGCCGGGGACGGGGGGGGATTTGCGCGTTGGCGGGCCTTGCACTGATTATAAATTATTCCGCGGGCCAAACGTCAATCTTTTTTTCGAGGCCAATATTCTCCGGCGCTCTTAGTCTAAATAGCCTAAATACAAACCGAAACCTGTATTACTGGCTGCCGTTCTCAAAACTTATCTCCACCACAAAATGGCCGGCCTTGGTTTTAAATGGAATGGCAATGGTGGGCGCTTTGCACATATGCGTGATTTCATGCCCCGGACCGGAGACGACTGTGGGAATGGAGGTCTTAAAGGAAAACCCTTTTTTGCCCAAATCATTGCGCGCGGTGCCGGAGATCATATTGGACAATTCGCCCACGGCATCCCTGATGTCGTCATTGACCTCCTGAAAGGTCTCCCCCAACATGCTGGAAACGATTTGCACTATACAGGCCTTGCTAAACGTCAACGACATGGAGCCGTTGGGGGGGCCGGTGATGCCGACGATGCCGGAAACATCGCCGTGGGAGATTTTGTCCTTCTTCAAAAAAGGCTGTCCGGCTTGCACCTCGGTAAAGGCCATGGTTTTCAGGACCCCGATGGTGGCGCTGAGGAAGGGATTAATAAATTCCACATTCATGAACGTTTCCTCTTAAGCATTTGCTTGGCGTTTGGCAAAAATCTGTTCGATCTTGGCCTGAATAGTCTCAGCAGTAAATGGTTTGACGATATAATTATCCACTCCCGCCTTGACCGCATCCACTACGTTTTCTGCTAATCCTTCGGCGGTGACCATCAAAACGGGAAGGTTTTTGCCATTCTCCTGGGCCCGGATATTCTTGAGGAGTTCCAGGCCGGTCATATTCGGCATATTCCAATCCGTTACCACAAAATCTATTTTATCTTCCTTGATCAGCGACAAGGCATTGGCCCCGTCGTCGGCCTCAACAATATTGGTAAACCCTATCTGTTTGAGAATATTCCGGACTATTTTCCGCATGGTGGCGAAGTCATCGACTACCAGGACTTTCATATTCATGTTGATGTCAGGCTTCATAGGCGCGCACCTCTTTCGGTCGAAGGGTTGAATAGCTTATTAATCGGTCTAACCGGGGATTGTCTTTAGAAGAAAAAGGGGGATCACTGCTTACCGCTCACAGCTCACAATCAAGGAACCCGGCACTTGGGGTTTGCCCCGCCTGCCGGGGAGGCCGCATGAAACAAGCCGCTGCCGTCCAGCGGCCGCCTACCCTGCGGCAGGCGGCCGCGTGGTCGAAGGTCTAGTTGAAAGCCGGGAACGGATCCAGGGGGCCGACGGCCGGGCCGGTGGTGCCGTCAAGGCGGCCTTCGCCCGTCGTCAGGAACCCGAAGTCGTTGAAGTTAAACGGGGGAATCGGCTCCCCGAAGTTGGTGCCTTCCCCGAAGATGTATTCGAAGATGGGCAACTGATACTGGCCGGTGATCAGGCCGGGCAGGCCGTTGGATTGGGGCGGCAACTGCAAGACGCCCCTGCCGGGTCCGGTCAATTGGAGAGCGTACATCCGGTAAAACTTCCCGGGACCGGTGGCATTGGCGAGGACGCCGGGAGTACTGCCGTTATTGGAGGTAGTCCAGCGCAGGCGGCCTCTGATGGGATCGTCAATGGCGAAATCCGGGTTAGATGCAGAAGTGCCGTTGGGGAACGGCCGCAGAATCCGGCTGCCGTCCGGCTGCACGTCGATACCGAAGAGAGCGCCCCCCGGGAGGTTGGTGCCGGCAGGGTTGGAGTCGGTGGTGAAGGACACCAGCACCACTCGGGTCGAGGTCTCCTGGGCGATCCCGTCCACGGTGGGTCCACCGCGGCGGTCACCCACGCCGAAGATGAACTCCTCCACCCGGACGTAAGCGGGTTGGGTCCCCGGCTGGGTCTTGACGCCGAGGTGGGCGTCCAGGGTGTGAACCGACAAGAACATGTTCGCTGGGGTATTGGTGCCGTTCTGATTAATCTTCATCAAGGTGCCCGAGACATCCACCCAGTCGCCCACTTTCAGGGGGACCTGTTTGTACGGGTCCGGGGTCGTGGTGCCGGCTCCCGCGGAAGCGGGCATGGTAAATCTCTTCAAAGGCGCGCCTGCAGCCAGGAAGGGATCGAAGGGCTGATTCGGGTCCACCGACGCCGGGTTGTTCAAGGGCCGGTTGGTATCCGGGCGGTCCGGGTCAATACCGGGAGGGGCCACCGTGGGAATCCCCACCGGGTAGCCGGTGGCGGTGCTGATGGTCGGATTCTCACTGTCGACGGTGAAGCGCGGGTCCGGGCTGTGGGCCGCGCCGAACCGCCCTACAGGGTCATTGAGCTCACACAGGGTGCCGGTGGTGGAGTCGCCCATGGTGCCGCCGACCCGGAACCTGCCTTGGATTCCTCCTGCTCCTCCTCCCAAGACCGTGCCGTCATAGTCGATAAAGTTGATGTACCCCGCGGCGACGTTCAAGCCCTGCTGGGCCGCGGGCGCGATGAGGCCGACGATGTAAGTCTGGGTGCCGGTGGCCGGGTCCGTTACAATGTTGCCCACCACATTCACCTCATAGGACGGAAAGTGGGTGGTCAGGGCGTCAATCAACGCCAGCCCCGTCCGGCCGGCGGCATGATTAATCCTGTTCGGGATATAATTACCCACCGGCGCCGAAACGGCAGGGGTAAAAAGATCGGCCCAGGAAAAAGTCCCGGCCGGCGTCTGGACGATGGAGTTGTTGGGGACGATCATGGTGATGCCGTTGACGGTCAAGGTCCCGCCCCGCAGCCGCGCGGGGATGGTCCCGGTCCCGACATTGGCCCGGGTGGCCGCTTGGATGAACCCGGTGACGGCAAACCCGGCGTTGGCGTTGGGGAGTGCGGTCTGCGCCTGGGCCATGGTTGCCCACAAGAGCCCCACGGCAATGATCCATACCACCATCTTTAATTTTGATTTCATTCCTTTTCCTCCCGGTTACGCAGGGGCCGCAGGTAACCTGTCCCCCGGTTAAATTTTTATTAAAACTTCTTAATAAATACTCTTATCTATGAATTTATGATTGCTATGTAGGGGTAGTAAATAGGTAAAAAACCCCCTTTCATCTAGGCAATATTGCCTATTTTGGAAAAATTAGTAGTCAAATCGCTTACGGCTCGGGCAGGAAGTTTCGTATGGGAGAGATAATAAAGCGCGTAAGGGGGGCCGGGGGGTGGCTGCCTCCCGGCCCTCCAGGCAAATCATGTTATTGAGGAGGGCAATCTTCCGAAGTGGTTGAGAGAAGGCCGTTGCCGCAGAAATTTGGGCTATTGCCGCCGGCTTGCGGCCACCGGGGCCGGTCCTTCAGGCGAATCGCCCGCGGACAGGCAAATTCTACAACTCCGGGGCGCTTCCCGGGACCAGGCAGACCACCACCAACGGCTCTTGGCCCACATTCCGCATCTGGTGTTCTTCGTTGCCGGGGATGAGGACCACCTTTCCTGGTCTCAGGGGTTGCCATTCCCCGTTGCCGTAGACCTCACCTGCTCCGGCATGGATGAACATCTCATGTTCCCAGGCGTGAGAATGCCTGGGGGTATGGCCGCCGGGAGCAATCTCGAAGACGCGCAGATAAAAATTCTCGGCTCCATCGGCCTTGCCCAGGACCACCCGGGCCGCGACGCCTTTGGCGATGTCGCTGTTGAAGAGGGTGGGGTTGACGTCGGTGTATTCTTTAATCTTCATATTACCTTCCTAAGCAAATACTCAAGCGGCGAGAGAGGCATACTCCACCTCTTCCAGAATATGCGGACCCAAATAGGGACTGAGAGATTCCACCGTCACCAGTTCGACTCGATGTTGCAAAATCTCCTCCAATAAGAAAGACAGCTCCATGAAAGCATCAAAGGTCTTCTTTCCAGGAGAGAAATCCACCGGAGATCAATATCGCTGCCGGGACGCTGGTCTCCTCGCACATAGGAGCCGAATAGCCCTAACCGGCTGACCCCCATTGCCCTTAGGCGAGCCCGATGCTGAAAAATAATTCTCAGGATGTCCTGTTTGGTTGTGAGTGCCGCTCCCATTTGTGTGCCCTTTTCTACTCCATCTTCCGGACCCGCACCTCGATCTCTTTGTTCTCCTTCAGGAGATTCACCAGCTTGGCGGGGTCCGTTTTGCCGTAATGGTAGGGGTAGAGTATCTTGGGCTTGAAGGCCCGGGCCGCGTCCGCCACCATCTCCGGGGTCATGGTGTAAGGGAGGTTCATGGGCAAAAACGCGATGTCGATGTTCTGGAGCGCCTTCATCTCCGGGGTGTTCTCCGTGTCCCCGGCCACATAAACCCGCTTGTCCCCGAAGGTAATGATATAACCGTTGTCCCGGCCCCTGGGATGGAAAGGCTCGCCGCTGTCCCGCTTGTGCACCAGGTTGTAGGCGGGCACGGCCTCGATCACCAAGCCGGTCACGGTCTTTTTCTCGCCGTTCTTCAGAACCGCGGCTCCCGGTAATTTCCCGGCCCCGGCCGGATTCGCCGCCATCTGAGTTCCGGGTTTTTGCAGCGCGGCCACCGCCCTGGGGTCCAGGTGGTCCCCGTGCTCATGGGTGATGAGGATTAAATCCGCCTTGGGGAGCTGGCTGTAGTCTCCATATTGCCCCACCGGGTCCACGTGAATGACCTTGCCGCCGAAAGCAAGCATCAACGTGCCGTGGCCGATAAAAGTAATCTCCAGATCCCCGGCCTTGGTCTTGACGACGTCTTTTTCGAATTTCCCCTGCGCGCCGGCCATGGTGACTCCCGTCAGTAGCAAGATGCCAATAATAGATAACAGCAGCTTCATGGCGACCTCTCCTCTAAACGCAGTTCATAAATTTTCTGGAGGTTCAGCCAGAACTCCGGACTGGTGCCGAAGAAATGCCCCAGGCGCAAGGCCGTATCCTGGTGATAGCGCGTCGGCCATGCAGAATCTCCGTAATGCGGTTGGTGGAGACCTCGAGATGGCGCGCTAATTCCACCGCACTCATTTTCAGTTCTTCGAGCTGTTCCGCGAGATGCTCGCCTGGATGGATATGTGGGCGCGCCATGCTGCACCTAAATAACTGGTCGGGACGCCCGGATTTGAACCGGGGACCTCCTGCGCCCAAGGCACCGGGCCTTATTGACAGGCCTTTATTTATCGGGGTTTCAGCAGATTAATCACCTCTGAGAACCCCCTATCCCCGCTCATTAAAGACCAAAAACGCTCACAAATCCGCTCATGATTGCATGGCCGCGCGGACCTTCTTAGCATACCCTTTTCATTCTAAAATATATATGCTGAATGGCGTCTCCTGGTAATGATTTTTTCCTATTCAAACCCGGACTTTTAATCGAGAAAGATCCCCATTCACCGCCCCTGCCCCTTAAAAGGCAGGGGCGGTGAATTTCATCAAATCCCGGTTTTCTTGGCCAGTTCCTGGGCTTCGTTCGCTTTTGCCTGCGCTGCGGCCACTGCCTCCGGAGAAGGGCAAACTTGACCAGTAAGCGCCCCGGCCAAAGCCAAGGCTTCGTCTGCTATGGTTGCCCCCAGAGCAACGTAACCATCTACTCGCCCCATTTCTTTAATATGGGGTTTAAGGTAGCCAGATTCGTTATAATAGGTCTTGGCCACTTGCGTCAGAATTCCTTGCGCCTGTGCCGGCCCGCCAGGGTTGTCACAGCAGCCCACAAAGACCAGGGGCAAGAGAAAGAGAACAATAAGGCTTAAGCAGTTAAACTTTCTGTTCATAGCATCTCCTTTTTATTAAGCTCCTCATTTTGATCCAATGAAAGCTGCGCCGCCCGTGGCCGCGCCCAGGAAGGTAGCCCAATCAATCTTGCCCAGAAAGAAAGCGACTGCGGCCACTGTCAGAACAATTACCCCGGGGATTGTGGTCCCCCAACTCGCCAAACGGTCCTTTAGGCCCATTCCCTACTCCTTTCTTTATCTATAATCCCGGAAAAGCAACCAAACAGATTAAGCCTAAATCTCGCGTTCCAATGCCGCCCGCAGCTCCAGGGCCCGCCGCCGCACGTCGGCGGAGTAATCCCGCCCCGTGGTCCTGGCGTCCACGTCCTGCCTCGCTTCCAAGGCCTTGCGCACGTTGCCGGCCCCGCAGTTGTACGCGGCCACCGTCCCCCAGAATAGGGCCTCGTAATCCTCATCACCAAACAGATCAAAATAATGTTCCCCCAGGTAGTTGAAGCTGGGGACGATGACGTTTTTATGCACATAGGCCAGGGACGCGCCCAGGTCCCGCCACTGGCCCGAGGCGCAGAAACGACCATGACTGCGGTCGTCGATCTGCATCTCGCCGTGGCCGTGGCCATGGTCTCCCCGGCCGTCCGCATCGAGGGCCAGCCCGAACCGGCTTTCCCGGCTGCAAATAGCCATCAGCACCCACAGGAGCCAGAAAGGCCCCAGACTCGGGATCATGGCCTCCGCCAGTTCTTCCGGGAAAGCATAGGCATCCGCCGCGGCCCGGAAGATGGGCAGACGCTCCTGCGCTCGGTTTAACTCAGACTCTTTCATAAGGCCTCCTTAGGTTTTGATTGGCGGCCCGGCGCCGTTGTCCGCGTGCCGGTGCGTGTCGAAGTTGCGCCACTTATCCTTACGGTCCGCCTCCAACTTGTCGATCACCCGCGCATTCAGCACGTCCCAGCGGACATAGTTATCCTTTAGCTCTTCGCGACAAGCCTGTTCCGCCTTGAGGTGCTCCTTGAGGTCTTTTTTGATCTCGGCTACGGTTTTCCACGCCAACGACGCCACGCACAAAACTAAAAAAGCGATCAGCGATAGCAAATGATTATTGGATATAACCGCAGCCTCTCCCGCCACAACGCACCTCCTTTAATCCATATCCATGCCCCAGAATTATTCAGTTCAAGCTCAACCGCGGAGCCTGGGCCTTGAAACCCTTCCACATGATCTTGGCCCGGCCGTGAAAATAGACGTTCTCGCCGGTTCCGGTGCCGGTTAGCGTCGGGGCCACCGCAAAGGTCACACTGGCGACGCCGGTGGCGGTGGCCTTGACCGCGATCGCGGCGATACTCAATGAGGCGGGCGAGACGGCAATCCCGGTTGCGGCCACCACGTCCGCCTGGTTGCCGGCTACGCCGCCGTCGGCGTCGCTGATGTAAATGGCGCCGTCCGAATAGCGGGTCACCACATCCTGGCGGGCGACAAACGACCGGCAGGCCGGCGCGCCGGTGGCGTAACCGTTGTTCCCCAACTCCCCCTCCAGGATAATCGAGAAGTTCCCCGCCGACTCATTGGCCAGCACTGCGGGCAGGGTTACCTTACACACGTTCGCTTCGGTGATGCCGCCGATCTCCGCCACCTTGACCGGGCTGAGGTAAATCTCCTGGGTCTGCCGCTCGATCTTGAATTCCGTGTCGGCGGCAAATATTTGGACGTTCTTTGTATCTGAACTTTTCAAGAGGTTTTGGGGCAGCCCCACATAACCAGCCGCCTGATTGGTGCGGATTACCGAGTTACGAAGATGCGCATTCGTAACTTGGGACCCGGTGATGGGGCTCCCGGAATGGAGCAGGCTGAACAACGGGCGCGTGGCGTTTGCTGATAAATTAAATTGAAATTCGGCATTGCGGATTTGCCCTTCGCCGACCCCGTCCTGGACGATGACCGGCGCGGCGGCATTGGCGACCCCGCCAAAGTTTGCTTGCACCCGGGGGCTGACCAGGCGCCCGTAGACGTAGAACAGCGACCCCAGTTGTTCGATGTTGCCGTGGAAATGGAGGCTATCAACGCCGCCAAAAATCTCAAAAACATAATCGTTTGAGCCACCGGTGCCGATATTAGAAATATAGGCGTTTTCGAAACTCATTGTATTCACGTTTACCAGCCGCACCGCGGGATACCACCTCCCCAGGGTAAACAGGCGGCATTCTCCAGGGAAAGTGATTATTCCCAGACTGTGCGTAGCCAACATGGCCTGGTATACACTGGAAATATTGCCCATGTACGCCGCGTCGCCCACGGCCACCACGGGCCGGTTGGCGTAAATGGTGACGTCCCGGTACACCGGCTCCTCCGCCCCCATATTTGCAATCCCGACCGTGCCCAAGCCGCCGTTGGCGGCGTCATCGTCTTCGAGATCGATGTACAGCCGCTCGTAACAGTGGTGTTGGGCCTCGGTCATCGTCGTGTTCGGAGCGGCCAGGATCCCCACGGTCGAGGGGTTGGTAGCCCCTGCGGACGTCAGCCGCACATCGGTAAACTTTACCTCGTGGCTGCCGCAGGTATCGAACGCCAGCGCGCATTCCCCCGGCGTGCCTGTGCCGGTGTCGCAAACAATCCGGGTGGCCATATTGCCATAACCCCGAAACCAGAGGTTATCCCGGGGCTGCGTCCCCGGGGTCCTGGTGTTGGTGGCGTCTATGGGCGTTAAAATCCGGAACTTGCCGGCGCCCAAATCGATTAGACGCCCATAGGAATAGTTGGGGTCATTATAGGGCAGGAACGAGTCAATGGCCGCCTGGAGCGCCGGCGAACAATCGGTGATGCCGTCCCCCACCGCCCCCCACCATTGGATCAGCCTCGCCGTCGTCCGATCGCCCATCCACACCTTGCCTGCGCCGGAGGGATCAATCCATTGATACCGCCCGGCCTTTACCGGACCTAAAAAGGCAACATCCACCCCCGGGGACCTAATCAGGTTAAAACCCGGGCGGGGCTCAAAAAAAATATTGGCTGGAATTTCTAAGTTCGAGGAAATCAGCCAGTCTCCAGGGGTTCCCACCAGTTTCCGGTTCTGGCCGCCGATATAGGCAATCGCCGCCATTAGGGTCGCCTGGGAAGGCGCGCCGAAATCCCGCAACGGTATGGCCCCGTCGTTCCAGGGCCAGACGCCGTGGGCGCTGGCGAAGACCGCCGCCCACATCAAGTTGGCCGTCAGGATGGCCTCTGCCAGAATCACCGTGGTGTCCCCGGCGGCATAGGTGGAACTGGCCACCGTGCCGGTTCTGGCCCCGTCCACGCCCATCCCCACCAGCAAGGTCTTTTCCGCCTTGACCTTATCCGTCACATCCACCCCGGGAAACACCATGGTAGTGGCGTTTTGATAAACCGGGGTGACCTCCAGGTTGGCCTGGTACAGATTGTGCCAGAACTTGCCGTTGTAAATCATCTCCACCGCGGTAGCCATGCTCTCCCCTCCTGTCAGCGCCGCTCCCGGAGCGCCGTTCTGCTGGCGCTCTTTTCCGGCAGAACCGGCCGCAACCTGATTTGTACCGCCGCGCGAAACTGCGACGGCAGGATCATGTCCGCATACCGCCCCGCCGCCCGCATCTGCCGGTTATATTCCTTCAGTTCCGCCAACACCTCCTGCCGCCCGGCCCGGTCCTTGTCGTGGATCGCCTGCACGAACCTGGAGGACAGGTCCCGCACCTTGGCCGCCTGGGACTCCTGGAGGTGTTTGACCGTCTTGTGGTAGCTCTGCTCCTCGCTCAGGCGGGTGGGCTGCAAGCCCACGGCCTTGCGCCCCGCCTCCCCCAGCGACGCCGGGTGCTGTTTAAAATCCGTCCCCAGGATGCGCCGGCCGCTCAGGGTGGTGGGGCCTTCTTGATACAACCGCGCCGCCGCCAGGGGGTTCCTGAGCCAGGTGGGAGCCACCGCCTCCACCGCCCGGCCCGGCCGGTTCTCGGAGAGCGCCTTCCCCGCCCGGGCCACGGACTCAAACGGCCCGGTCACCGCCCCCGCAATCTGCCAGGGCTTTTCCAGCAGCCCGAAGAAGTAATTCCAGGGCAGGTGGTGCACCATCCGCTCGGAAAGATCAAAACCCAGCACCCCCGCGGGCAGGCCCCGGAAGATGATCCGGTTCAATGCTTCCCCCGGAACCTCCCCCAGGATGGTTTGCAGGTACTTCCGGGCGTCCTTCTCCGCGTCCCGCCCGTAAATCTTGCGGTAGGCCAACGTCAGGGCGTCCTTCACCCCCAGGGCGTTCAAGCCCCCCACCAGGCCCGCGGCCAGCAGCAGCAGCCTCAGGGCGTGATAATTGCTCTCCCGGAGATACCGGAAAATCTGCTGGAAATACTTCATGGACCAGGTCTGGAAGACCGTGGGCAGCACCCATTTGCGCCGGGCGAACGCCGGCCGCTCGCCCCGGGCATAGCGGTACATGGAGTTGTGGACCACCTCCACCGCCCGGTCGATGACGCTCTCCGGGATCGGCCCTTTCTTCGGCCGCAGCTCCCGCACCGCCGCCAAAAAAATCGCCTCCCTCGTGCCCCGGTCCAGGGCCGTGGGGTAGTAAACCAGGTCGAAGGCCCGCTTCAGCTTGGCGGCCACGCCCTGCGGCTCATTGTTCAGGGAACGGTACAGGGGCGAGCCGGACCGGGCCGCCATCTCCGCGGTGTAGTCGGTGGACAAGGCCGCCCGCCGGCGGCCCTGCTCCAGGGCCGCCTGTTCCTCCCCGGTAAGCCCCGGCGTCTGGCTCCAGCCGTTCTCAAAAGCCAACAATTGCGCCCGGTCCCGGATGGCCCGCACCAGGGCCGCACCCGGCCTTTTCGAGATGGTGCGCATCTCCGGCCAGGCGGTTTGCAGGGCGTGCAGGCCGTGCAGCACCCTAAAACCCATGGAGCCGCCCAGGTAGAGGTGGTACAGCAGCGTCCGCACCTTCGTGGCCTCCCGGGGGTGCTCCAGCAGGTAGTTTTGATAGTTCTGCTTCCACCTCAGCAGCCCCATCTTGTCGCCGCCGGGCATCTTTTTGATGCCCTTCCAGGACTCCGTGAAGGCCCGGGCGCGGTGGGCCTTGCCCTGCATCCCGATCCAGCCCTCGAAGTAATCCGCGATCACCCGCTTGTCGTCTTCGGTCTCAAACCCCGGAATATCCTTCCGCTCAATCTTGTGCGCCCCCCAGCCCTTGGATGCGAAGAAGGCCTGCTCCGCTTGCACGAACTTCAGCCAGGCCTCCTCCTCGAAGCTGTTCCGGGCCAACTCGATGATGGCCGCGATCCCCGGCATCTCCACGTTGTTGTAGATCTCCATGGGGATCTTTTCTTTCCGGGCCAACTCGATGCGCATGGTCTCCCCGGTGAATTCCTTTTTCAGCGCCGCCAGCATCTTTTCGCCGGCAGCGATGGACTCCCGGGCCCCGGCCCACAGCAGCTTGTCCTTGCCGTCCGCGCCCGTGCCCGTTTCCCAGACGTAGGCCCAATACGGACCCCAGCGGGTGTGCGGGTACATGTACAGGTGCCGCTCCCGGCTCCAGAACCGGAAATTCTCCCGCTGCCGGGTGAGGGCGTCGTACAGCTTCTCTCCCTGGCCGGGCAGGTACTTTTCGATGGCGTAGTACAGCGGGTAGTAGTCCCCCACCAGGTCCCGCTCCAGGACGTCTTCGGCAAACTCCCGGGACGTCTTCTCATTCAGCCCGAACTCCCGGCCGGTCTGCGCCGTCCGCTCCTTCAGACTTTTCAGGATCTCCAGGCGCACGTAGCGGTAGGCGTCGAACAACCCGAGGGCCGCCTCCGCCTCTTTCGCGGTCAAACCGTATTTCTCCTGGAACCACTGGGCTCCTTGTTCCAGGATTTCCTCTTCATACCGCTGCCGGGTCTTGGCCTCTGCGATCCGGTCCAGCTTCAGGGCCACCGCGTGCACCCGCTTCCGCTCGGCCCCGGACAGCTCTTTGAAATAGGGCCGCAGGCGCTTCTCGCCCCAGATTTCGTAGCGGTGGTTGGCCATGACGTCCTCGGCCTCGATGTCCCCCCGGTAATCCGGGCCGATCACCTCCGGGTACTTCCGGGCCATGGTCTTCGGGAAGTAAACATAGTCGATAAAATCAAGGAAGACCTTCCCCCGGGGCATCCAGCCCGCGGGCACGGCCTTCCCCATGCGGTCTTTCAGCCCCTGCCGCGACGGCTTGATTCCCAGATGCGCCAGGGTCCGCCACAGGACCTTCTCCATGTTCCGGGCCAACTGCGCCGTATCCGGCCCCCCCGAATGGAGGTACTTGATCCGGCCGTCTTCCCCGATTACCGGGTCCGCCTCCGGAGCCAGCCCCTCGAAGAAGTCCGGTTCGGGCACGGGGCTGGGCCTTCTCAGCGCCGTCTCAATGGTCGGCCCGGTCCGCTGGGTGGTGCGGCCCTCCGCCTGCAACCCCTCGGCAATGCTGGCGCCTACCTCCGGGGAGGGGGGTTCCTGCCCCTCCGCCGCCAACTCCGCTTGCAGCCGGTGTGCGTCCGCAATCTTCTCGTTCAAGACTTGCTCGTATTCGAACGGCGCGCCCAGCTTCCTCTCGATCTGCGCCAGCTCCGCCTGGCTGTTTCTGACCTGCTGCGCTTGGCTGCCGGCTTCGGAACCCACCCGGTTAATCTGGTTCACCATCCGGTCAATCAATCCCGCCGGCCGCAGGGCCTCAGGCAGGGCCTGGGCAAACTGCACGGCCTCGATGGGGTACCGGACCTTGTCCGTGATCTCTAAGAGCAGCTTCGCATCAAGGACGTTGGCCCCGCCTGCGGGCAACCCCTGGATGCTGAACTGCCCGGTGATCTTCTGGCCGTTCAACTCGCCCAGGGGAATCTTTTTCTCCCCCACTTCACTCTTGGTGCCGGACACCGCCGCGACCTGCGCCTGGAGATTACGATTGAAGGCGTCAATCAGCGCCTCGCCCATCTCCCGCCGATTATCGAAGGCGCGGCCGCCCACCTGCCCCTCGATCTCCCGCACATACCCGGGCGCCTTCTGCGCGGCTTCCTGCAACTCCCGCAGCCTCTTTTCTTCATAACCAACCTTAGATATTTGCTGCCTTTTTTTGCTCTCCAGGTTCCGCTGCTCCCGCCAGTGGGCTTCATACAACCGCGAATATTTCTCCACCTCCGCTTGCAGCCCCGCCAACTGGACCAGCCGGGCGTCGCCCGACGTCACGGCTGCGACCATCTGGTACTGCGACGCCTCGGAAATATCCTCGATGGTCCTGATAGCATCATCCCCATTGAACGCCTGCTCGATGAACCGGGACTTGCGGGCCACCATCTGCCACATGGTGGAGTCATAAGACCCCTTGGTGGCATAGCGGAGGATGATTACCTCCTCATTCTGGTTCCCCGGGCGGATGATACGGCCGTCCGGTTGCTCCACATCGGCCGGATACCAGGGCGGGTCGAGGTAGTGTTCCACCTTCAGGCGCTTCTGCACGTTCAGGCCGGTGCCCATCTTCTTGGCGGAGCCGATCAAAATTTTCTTGGACCCGCGGCGCAATTCCTGAAAGACGGCTTCCTTGGCCGCAGCCGTGGGCAAATCCTCAATCCAGACGATCTCCTGGGCGGGAATGCCTCCCGCCTGGAGCCGGTGCGTCAAGAACTTGCGGGCGTCGAACCCCCGGTTGGCGGCCACCTGCCGTCCAAAACCGTGGTTATAAAACACGATTTGGGTTGCGCCCTTGACCGGTTCGGGCTGCCCGCTTTCCTTGTCCGCATACTCCAGGCCTTTGAACTGATGGTAGTATTTGACGATGTTATCCGCCATCTTGTTCAATTTGCTGCCGGGGTCGTTACCGTAGGAGCCGACAAAGCGCAGGTCGATGGACGCCAGCCTGCCATCGGTGATGATATTGATAATCGGGTCCGGATTGCCCGGCTCTCCGGGGGAGGGCCGCCAATTCCTCGATTCGTCAATGCGGGGTTTCAAAACCTGGTCCTGATAATGTTTCAGGGCCTCGGACGCGGGGGCAATTTCCAATTCCGGCATACCCCCCCGAATCCGCGGCAGTTTCACGAACGCCCCCAACTGCGAGGGCGTGAGCACGTCCATAAACTGCCGCACCCGCTTCATCAACTCCGGGATGTTGGAAAACTTAGCAAACCGCTCCACCATCTCGTAGGCGCCGGCCGCGTTCTTCTCCAAGTCGGAGGCCACCAGCCCGAACATATTGGCCCAGCCGTCGAAATAATTGATGCCGTCTTTCTCCAGCCCGGCCTCATCGAAGAAGCGCTGAATGGTGTAGAGTTCGGCCATGGTGTTGGTGACCGGCGTCCCGGAGGCAAAGACGTGCGACCGGCCCGGGCGCTGCCGCTCCAGCCAGCGGCTCTTGACGTAGAGGTCCAGGGCCCGCCTGGAGCCTTCCGGGTCAACGCCCTTCACCTTGCGGTTGGAGGTGAAGTCCAGCTTGCGGAACAGGTGCGCCTCGTCCACAAAGAGGAAATCCACCCCCATCTCCTCGAAGGTGAAGGCCTTATCCTTATCCCCGATGAGGCTCTTGAACCGCTGCTCCAACTGCTCCAGCCGCTTTTCCGTCTGCTTGATCAGGTGCCGGTTCTCCTGCCTTTCCTCCTTCAGAGCCTGCAGCGTATCCTCCAGGTCCCCCTTGAACTCCTTAAGGACCTGGGCGATATTTTCCGGCTGCATCCCCAGCAGCCCCAGGGCGGAATGGGTGACAATGATGGCGTCCGGATCATTCAGCTTGGCCTGGGCCATGAATTTCTTGCGGTTCTGGGTGTGGAAATTCTCCTCGTCGGCCACCATGATGTTGGCCCGGGGATAGGCCTGTAAAAACTCCCGGGAGAACTGCTCCAGCATATGGTTCGGCACCGCGTACATGGGCTTGGCAATCAGCCCCATGCGCTTCATTTCCATGCCCGCGGCGATCATCTCGATGGTCTTGCCCGCGCCCACCGAATGATAGAGGTAGGTGTTGCCCGTCTGGATGATGCGCCAGATGGCCCGCTTCTGATGGTCATAGGGCGTGATCCGGGAGGTGAACCCGGGCAGAGTCAAATGCGAGCCGTCAAAACGCCGGGGGGCCAGGTTGTTGTATCTGCGGTTGTAGAGGTCCAGCAGTTCCCCCGCCCGCGCCGCGTCGCTCCAAATCCAGGTGGCAAACCGCTGCCGCATCTTGCCGGCGATCTCGTTCACCTGGGCGGTCGCGGCCTGATCCACGAAGGTCTTTTTATCCTGGTCGGTGCGGGTCACCCTGAGGGGCTGGTTGTTGAGCACCGCGGTCAGGATTTCCCCCGGGCTGCGGTCGGCCGTGCCCCAATCGGAAGTGGCGCTCCGGGCCTCCCCGCGGCGGAGCGCCCGCCCGTACCCCCGGGTCTGCGCCCCCACGGTCCAGAGAAAGGTGGTGCGGTCGAACGACACCGGCACGTCGATGCCCAGGACCTCCGCCGCAAAACTCTCCACGTGCTCCGGGGGCACCCAGGGCGCGCCCAGCTGCACGGTGATCTCCGCCGGGGTCAAGGCCTTGGGCTGCACCTCCCGCAGGGCCTCGACGTTGCGCTGCCACCTGGGGTCGATGCGGGCCGCGGCCTCGGCCTCCTCCAGCTTGGCCACCACGTCGCCGGACAGATATTCGTCCGCCATCCGCCAGACGCCGGCCGGGGTCTGGTAGATGCTGTTCCCCAGGGCGGCGATCACTTCCTCCCGGGGCAGATTGATCTTTTGCCCGATCGCCTCCAGGTCCAGGCGGCCGGTTTCATCCAGGGTCACCGCCAGGGCTTCAAAGGGCGTGGCGGGCTGGATGCGCTCCGGCTTCTGGATCACCCGCCGGGTGAGCGCGGCCCCCTTGACGATCTTCCCGCTTTCGGTGATCCGCTCCAGGACTGGCAGCAGCACCCCCTCGACATCCACATTCCATAAGGCCCGGTTCTTAAACCTTTTCTGGGGGACGACGATCTCGTTGCCGGCCGCGTCCCGGGCCTTGCGGTCGATCGTGGTAAACGCCCGAATGGGACCATGCTTTTTGACAAAGGCGTCGTAGGCCGCATTCAGGGCCTCAAGCGACTGCTCCCAATCCCCGTCGGTCAACTGGTCGTATTGCGACTGCTTCAGGGCGTCCCGCAGCGGCACGTAATCTTTGAGCCAGTTCTTTTCCGCCGCGGTCAGCTTGCGGAATCCGGCCTGGTTCTTGGCGCGCACGGCTTCCAGGGATTTACCCACGCCGGCCTCCACCACCATCAACTCGCCGGCGTCCGACAGATAAATGTTGCCTTCCTTCTGGACCTTGGGATTAAAATCGGCCTCGCGGACCACGGCCTGCTGTGCTGCCGGGGTCTGCTTGACGATGCTGTAGACGTTCTCCGGCAGCCGCTCCACCGCGGCCGCAAAGTGGTCTTCGATGTTTCCTTTTAGCGGCTCCACGGTGTATTCGCCGGCCTTATACATGGTGCCGGTGAGGGCGTTCTTACCCAGCACCATCTCCGGGTGCGCGGCGAAATACTCGTTGATCTTCGCCGCCCCCTGGGGCGTCTGGACCTCTTTCAAGTCCTGCCAGGGCAAGCCGCCTGGAGCTTCCCCCTCTCCCCGCTTCCGTAGGAAGATCACGTCGGTCACCACTTCGGTGCCGGCGTTTTCCAGAAACGCGGTCTGCGGCAGCCGGATAGCCCCCAAAAAGTCGGCCCGGGCCGCCAGGTACTTCCGGGCCTGGTCCCCGGCCTTGTCCAGGGTGTAGCGGCTGGTGACGAAGGCCAGCAGGCCTCCGGGCCGCACTTTGTCCAGGGTCTTGGCGAAGAAATAATCGTGGAGCTTGAAGCGGTGTTTGGCGTAGCGGGGGTCCGCGGTGACGATGGTGCCGGCAAACGGCGGGTTGCCGATGGCCAGGTCGAAGAAGTTGTCCGGCAGGGTCAGGTCGATATAATCCGCGGCCAGGACGTTTTGCCGGGGCAGCAGCTTCTTGGCGATCAGGGCCGTGAGCCGGTCCCGCTCCACGCCGGTGTAGGAGGACGCTTTTTTCATGGCGTCCGGCATCAAGGCCCCGAACAGACCCGTGCCCATGCCCGGCTCCAGGACCTTGCCCCCGGGGAACCCCATACGCTCCAGGGCGCGGTAGATGGAGCGGATCACCTTTTCGCTGGTGTAGTGGGCGTACTGCGTGGATTGGGCGGCTAATCCCAACTCTTCCGGAGTGAGGAGTTTTTTGGCCCGCTCGATGAGGGCGTTCCAGGACTGCTTGGCGCCGTATTGGTGGGTGTTAAGGCTGCCCCGGTAGTAGTTGCCGAAGAGACCGCCGGCGATCTCCGTGGCCCCCCAGCCGGTGTATTGGGCGAGTAAGCGTTGTTCTGCGGGGGTGGCGGGCCGGCCTTCCGCCTCCAACTTCTTGGCCAGCTCGATGATGTCCAGGTTCTGCCGGGCCGTTTCCTTCCAACTGCCCGGCCGTTTGATCTCTCCTACTGCGGGCTGGTAGTCGGGGGGTCGCTGAATTCGAGCCAGGTCGCCAGCGTCTGCTCGTCCAGGCTGCTGATGGCCTGGTAACCCTGCTGCAGCGTCGTCAGGTAATCCGCGTCCCCCGGCGCCCGGTCGAAGGTCTCCCCCATCACCGCCCCGGGGTCGTAATCCTCCAGCATCGCCAGGGAGTGGTTCACCAGGAACTCCTGAAGCTTCCCAGCTTCCTGCAACTCGCGGTACGTCCGCGGGGCCTTTTCTTCCAGGGCCCGCCTGACCATCTCTTGCACCTTCCTCGGGTCGGACGGCAACATCTTTCGGCACCTCCTGGGGTGCGGCTGGCTCTCTTGCCTCTACTGTAGGAATATTTTCAGTTTTGTCAAGGGGTTTCTCCGGCCCCGCCACTTCCTGAAGCGCCCGCTGCACCAGTTTGTCCAAAGCCGGAGACTTCCCCTCCGCCAGCCGGATGGCCTTTCTCAGGGCCAGGTACTCGTTGCTGATCAGGCCGGGAATGTAGCCTTTCTTGCCTTTGGCGTTGGCCCACAACTTGGAACTCAGCGCCCCCTCCAGACCGTAATGCGCCTCGATGGCGTCTATCAGGTTCTGGGACAAGGCCTTGATATCGGGCTGCCATTCCTCTACCTTCTCCCCCGGTCCCGGGCCCTCTCCTTCGGCTGCAACGGTTCTCCCCCGCCGTATTGCCCCTGCCCGCACATACCTGTAATTTTTCCGGACCGTCTCTATCGCCGCCGCGGTAGGACTTTTGCCCATGTTGCGCACTGTGCGATTGATGGCCGCCTGCACATACTCTTTTTCCGTAAGTTCCCAAGGCCGGGTTTGCGCCATTTCCTCAAGTTCGGCCCCCGTTCTTCCTCCTTCTGAAATCTTTCCAGCAGCTTCTCCCTGCCCCGCCACGCGCCGCGCCGGCGGCACCCGGGGGATGATGTCCGCCTCTGGCGCTTCCATCTCCCAGCGCCCCCCTGCCGCCCTCTCAGGCGGCATTCTGGAGATGGAGACTCCGGGAGAAACCTCCTCCCAACCCCGCTCCCCCACTTCCAAAACTTCCCCGGTAGTCGACACAAAACGGGTGGGCGGGGCCGGTGGCGACTGCGCACCTCTACTCCGAACCTCCACCCGCCAGCCTTCCGGAGTCTCCTTCGCCCGGGCCTCCAGATTGGGGCGGTTGCGGTTGATCCAGTTAGCGGCCTTGCCGGCGCTCTCCCCGCTCTTGTAATTGATGGGCGCGCCCCGGGGTGAAGCCCGTTCCGTCCACTCCGGGAACACTTCCTCGCCGGCCTTGGGACCCACCGGTCCCAACTTTTCACCCCCGCCCAGAATCTCCGGATCCTGCCACGCATCCGGCCGCGGCGGCCACTCCAGGTTCGGGTTGCGGTACTCGGCGGACTCCTGGGCGAAAACCTCCATCTCCCGGGCCTGGGCCTCTGGCGACAGGCCGGGAGCCGGCGCGGGTGCTGCGGCGGGAGGCGCCGGGGCTTCTTTGGCGCCGCCCCGGTTCATTTCTTCCAACACCTCTCGAAACTGCGGGTATTTCCGGGCCATCTCCGCCCGCTCGGTCCCGGACATGGCATAGAGCCGCTGGGCGATCTCTTCGGAGGAAAGAGGCACAGGCAGCCCCGCCTCGCCTTTGGGGAACATCCACTCCGGCGCGTGTTTATAAAACGCCCCCTTGCCCACTGCCTTTAACAACTGCGCGCCTTTGCCGATCAATCTCAGATAGGCGGGCGCTAACGCGAACTCCAACGTCGAAACAAAGGCCTCTTTGGCCGGCAGGGCGGCAAAGGCTTCCGGAGCCGCAGCGCCCACGCCTTCCTGCAAGGCCGCTCCCCATTCCTCCAGGGTTCTTTGCCTCGACGGCTCAATCAGGTATTGATGCACCTTTTCCAGCCCTTTCCGAAGCGGAATGAAGGGCGCATCAATGGCCTGCCCCACCATCTCCCCCGCCGCCCCGGAGAACTGCGCCAGGGTGTCGGCAGTGGCGTCGGTTGGGAACGGTTCCTCCTCAATCACAAACCGGCCATTGACCATCGGCCCTGAGTTCTCTGGCTGCGCCCCGCTCTCCCCCTCCTCGAAAACAAACCGGGGTTCCAGGTGCCAAGTCTCACCCTTGTGCAGCACCGGCCGGTGCAATCCGTGCTTCTTAAGCAGCCCCTCCAGATGCCCGTCCGCCTCCAGGCGGGCAATCTGCTGTTCGTCCACGTCCCCCGCCTGGCCTTCTTCATGCTTCGAATGCCCCGGCTTTGCCGCCAGGTGCGGCTTTTCCTGGTAGAGCCGGGCCTGTTCCTCCCTGGTGCGCCGGCCGGAAGTTAGCCGCAACGATTCCCCATAGAGAGCGTAATAATCCTCAGCCAAGCCTTGCAAGGGCTTCAGCATGTTGGGGTCCAAACCCTGATACGGCCCCGTTAGCGGCTCTTCAATGACAAACCCCATGGTCTAATCCAGCGGCACCCACTGTTTGCCGTCGCTCTTGAAACGCCTCCCGGTCACCGTGTCCCGGGCCACCTTGCCGTTATAACCGGAGGGATTGGGCAACGACTCCATCACGTCCTGCCCCTTGACCCCGGCGCCAGGGCCTCTCCCTTTGCCCGCCGGCTTTATCCCGTACTTCTCGATCACGTCCGCATAGGAGTCGTTAATCAACTGCAAATGTTCCTGGTATTCCTGCTCCGCCCTGCCCAGGGCTTCTTTCCGGGCAGACCGGTGTTCTTCCTCCGTCTTCCCTGTTGAAGCAAAGGGGTCATTGAATTCTTTGTTAATGGTATTTACCCGGGAATTATAATTCTTCATCGCCTGCTGCCGGGCGTTCACCAACTCCCGCCGCGCGTACTCGGTGCGGTCTTTCTGACTGGCCTTGTCTTTGATCTTCTCCTGGAACTCCAGCCGCCGCGTCAGCAGACCGTTCATCAGCCGGTAGCGCTGCCATTCCCGGGCGTCCCGGGCGTCCTGGCGTTTGCTTTCCAGGTCCAACTGCCACTGCTCCTTGCGCTCCTGGCGGCGCTCCGCGGCCGCGTCTTTCTGCTCCTGCAACCGGGACTGCCGCTCAAACTTGCGCGCCTCCTGGGCCTCCGGGTCCGGCTTCAGGATCTGCGCCCCCTGGGGAATATTGCCCCGGCGCACCAGTTCCCCGCCTTCCTGGGCGTAAACCGGCTGCGGCTGCTGGTTCAGCATCAGCTTCACCAGTTGGAACCGGCCCTGGGCCGTCTTCATCTTCGGCATGGTTTCCGTGAAGACGTCCATCAGGTTGCCGCTGGTCTGCCCCGGCTCCGGGATATCCCCGTAATCCTTGGGCTGCCCCGCGTCCTGGGCCTTAGCGATCGCCTGGGCGATCAGGTCAGCATCCTGCGTCAAACCCTGGCGCTCCCGGCTCTGGATCACCGCATCCGCCAGGGTGTTCATGCCTTCGCTGAAACCCGCCAGGGGCGATGGCCGGTATACCGGATAGATTACTTGCATGGTTCGCCTCCTTTAGGCAAACGGCTTCCAGCCGAGACCGCTCAACCCCCGCATTAACCCGCCCAAGCCGCCGGCGATTTGCCCGAAACTGCCGCCCTGCGGCCCCCCGGGAATGCCCACATTCTGGAAGGCCTTGGTGCCCAGCCCCAGGTTCAGGTGCTGCAGCCAGGGGTTGGCCCAGGGCTGCTCCATCAGCCAGTCCTGATATCCCTCCTGGCCCTGCTTCGCCTGAATGTCCCACTCCTGCCCGGCCGCGCCCAGGACCGAGTTGAGCAAGGTCTGGGGGTACTGCAACCCCATCCCCGTGGCTTGCAGCTCCCGGTTCTGCCAGGCGTTCTTGTCCTGGAAGAGGACTGATGCCAGGGTGCTCGCCAGGTTTGCGTTCAGGTCCTTGCCGCTTTCGGCCACCGCCGCCGCCGCCGGTCCCGACCCCGCGGCGTCGTAGGCCGCGAACTGCTCCATGATCTGGGGCAGGGTCTCCGACTCCCAGGTCTCCAGGGCCGGGCCTTTGACGGCTTCGTTCCAGTAGGTCTTGGCCCCGGTGTCGTCCCAGGGCCCCATCAACGACTCCAGGCTCTTTAGACCCGCCGATTGCAGCGGCCCCTCGCCTCCCAGCAATTGCCCCACCAGGTCGAAGATCGCCTGCTGGTTGCCCGTGGCCCCGGGCGTGTAGGTCCCGGGATAGGAACTCACCCCCTTCCCCATCTGCCCGGACAACATCCCCGTCAACTGGTTCAGCAGCGTCATTTGCTGCGGCGTCAGGGTGGGCATCTGCATGAACTTGGGGTCTTCATACCCGCCAAAGAGTGAATCAAAGAAACCCATGGCTTCCTCCAGTGGCGCCAGGCTTTTAGCCTGTCACACCTTTAAAAAACGTTGATTCCCCACTTCTGCAACGTCTCGATCGCCGCCAGCGGCCGCTTGGCCCCGTCCAGGCGGTACTGCATGTACGCCCCCACCCGCATGGACTTCAGCCGGCGGTACACCTTGCTCACCGCCTCCCCCACCGTGGCCCCGCGGCCGGTGACCACCCCCAGGATGCCGTCAGAGCCGGCGCAGCACAGTAGGGCAGGCGTCTCGCCTGCCATCCTTATATCCTCGCCCCAAAACCACGCCATCTTCTCCAAACTGCCTTCGATGGGCACTTCTTTGGCGAAACTGGCCAGCAACTCCCGGTTGGCGTATGGATACGGCGGGATGGACAGCCGCTGGGAACTGGCGAACCCCGGGTATTGAAACTCCCCTTTGAACCCCTTGGTCCAGAATTCCGTGAGGCTCCCTTTGAGCAGCGTCAGCAGGCAGTACAGGGCGTCATAACCGCACCGGGGGGTAAACTCCAGGAAATAGGGCCGGTGGTCCTCCTCCGAGACAATGGCGTTGATGTCCACCGGCCCCACGTACCCCGCAGTTTTGAGCCAGGGCGTCAGTTTGGTCAACTCCGCCACCAGCAGTGGTGCAGGCTTTCCAGCCTGCACACCTTTAATCCAGCAGGTGTTCCCCTGGCTGCCGATGGCCGGCCCCAGGCCGCCCTGCATCAGCCGTTTGTCCTCGATGGTATGGTTGAAGTGGTGCCACTTTTCCCCGTCGAACCAGCCCTCCGTGGAAATCTCCACCCCCTCCACCACGCGCTGCAGCATGAACTCGAACTTCTCTCCCACCCGCCGGGGCAGTTCCCCCTCGAACTTCCGGAGCAGCTCGCCGGGGTAGCGTTCCACGTAGGTCAAATCCAAGTCGGCGTTATGGTGCGGCTTCAGCACCCATCTATCTTTGCGGCCTTTTAAAAACTTCACCCCTTGCTTCAGGGCCTTGAAATCATGGGTCTCGGAGATGGCCAGGCCGAGCTTCTCCGCGATGTCCGACCCCAGCTTCCGGTCCATCTCGATCTCTTCGGACCACGCCGACGCCCCGATCACCAGCTGGTCTTTTTTCAGCTTGTCCGCCACCGGCCCGAAGACCGACGGCGAGCCGGTCTTCAACCCGAACATCTTCAACAGGGCGATGTCCTCCGGTTTCTTCTGGTTCGGGTGGGTGATGTCGAAAATCACCTTGTCGGCCAGCTTCAACGCCTTCTTCAGCCCGCCGATGGTCACCCGCTCCATGATCCCCGCGTAATTGGGCCGGTGCTTGGGGTTGTGTACGTACACCCCCACCTCCGCCCCCTCCCGCTTGAGCCGCCAGGCGATGGGCAGACACTCCCCGGAGTTGGAGATAAACAGGATCATGCCGCCTTCCAGATTTCCACTTCCGTGTAGATTTCGGGTTTGCCCATATCGGCCGCCACCCCCAAACCGTCCGCATTTTTAGTATTGGCGGCCCGGTGCCGGATTTCGTAAGTGGTCTCGCTGCTGACCGTGATCTCCCCCACGATCTTGGAGTCGGTTTGCAGGGTGGCGCTGTACCCGGTCAGCTCCGACGTGCCGTCCAACACCGACGCCGCCGGCGCGGAGACGTCCACCAGGGCCGTCTTGTGATTGGTCACGTTGTTGGCCGGGGCCCGCACCCGCAGCCGGTAGGTCCCGGCCCCCAGGGTGAACTGGTTGCCGCTCAAGGCCACGATCCCCGCCGGGTCGTACTCCTGGTTCAAAACCCGCTGCCGCCCCCATTTCCCCGCCTCATCCCCGGAGGTAAAATCGCCGCCGTCGGTCCCGGCGCTCTGCTGCTCCCAGAGCTTGGCGTATTTGATCTTCGGCCCCTGGTTCCAAAGCTGGGCGGGGGTGACAAACCTCTCGGCGTCCGTGCCCGCGGCCGCTTCCGCATCCGTGGCCCGCTCCGCCAGGCCCGCCAGGGTCTCCGTAGCCCCCAGCGCCGCCAGGTTCTTGGGGGTGAGAAAACGCTTGTCCTGAGCCTTGGCCTGGGCTTCGACGTCCGTGGCCCGCACCGCAGCCAGGTTCGCCGGCGTCACCGCCCGGCCCGCGTCGCTCATGGCCTGCGCTTCCCCCGCCGTGGCCAGTTCCACCAGCCCCTGTTGGCCGTCGCTGGCGGTGCGGTTCAGCTCCTCCACCACCCCGCCGTTGTTGTACAACTGCTTGACCGCGGGCTCTCCCGGCGCCGGAGCCGACTTTTCCCAGAAAAGCACCCGCCCCTCCGCGGGCAGGGGCTGCTCGCCCTTTTTTTCGTATTCCGGGGAGATGTTGACGGCTTCCGCCAGGTCGCTGTAGCTCGCCTTCAGGGCCTTGATCAGGTCCCGCATGACCTTGATCAACCCCTCCGTCCCGCCCCGGCGCAGCAGGTCCTCGTCCAGGTTGAGGAGGAGTTCCGTAAAAACCGGAGAAGGGCCGCCCGCAGGCATCAGTGCAGCCTCCCCGCCTCGGCGAAATAAGGCATGATGGCGTGAATGACGATGCTCTGGTTCACCGCTTTGTTATACAACCGCAGCCGGTGAAACTGCGCCTCGCAGCCCACGTAGGACCGGACCCAGATTTGCTCCGATCCGGACCCGTCGTCCAGGGGCAGCGTTTCGGCCAGATACGGACTCGTCTCGTGGTCCAGAAAATACTCCACCGTCAGTTCGCACAACGGGTCCCGGTTCACCAGGAACTCCACCCAACCCAGGCGGGCCTGGCGGCCTTTCTTGATGAACGGATTCAGGCGGCCGGTGAGGGCGATCATTTCTATGGGTTCCCCGTTGTCGCTGCCGCCGCTATTCAGTTTCCAGATTTTCCCCTGGCTGTCGCCCCCCAGGACCACCGGATAACCGCCCTGCAACGTACGGTCGTCCCAGGACCGCTCCATCTCATCCCAGGTTTCCTCTATTTCGTCCCACGTCAGATCTTCGCTTTCCTGGTAATACCCGGTCACCATGTGCGGCAGTTGATAAGTGGCAAAAGATTTTTCTTCGTAATTGAGAACCAAGATCCGGTCGGGAACCGGCTGGCCCACGGACGGATAGGACATCCACATCTGCCGCAATTCATCCAGCGCCGTGGCGTAGCAGTATTGCAGCGCCTCCTGGTTCATGCTCAAAACCAGGTTTGGAATTTTATCGTCCAGGTTGTAGATTTCCACCCCGTCCGTGCCGATCAACTGCGTGGGTCCCAGGCCCACCGCCTCGTTGTTGAAATCAATGAGGCCCATCTTCGGAATCAAACCTTCGTTGGGATCGACCCGGACCCAGCGGAACGGCTGCCGGGAATCCCCGGTGTAGCGCAGCAGCCAGATGCCCCGCTCAAAAAAAACCACCAGTTCGTTTCTGATGAACGCCGCGCCCACGATCCACTTATCCGTGGGCGCGTCCACGTACGCCAACGGATCGGATTCGTCGTATTTCCCCACCTTGGTCCAGCGCGCCCGGGCCGGATAGAAGTTCCCCCCCTCGCTGGTGCGCAAGAAGACCAGCCGGTCCTTGTAGGGAAAGATCAGATAGGCGCTGTTCAGGTCGTTGACGCCGTCCGGCGGCTCACTCAAGTCGATCGTCAACGGAATCAGCGACAGCCCGTCATAGACGTAAATCCGATCCCGGCCGTTGGTCATAAAACCCCGGTTCAGCCAGTTGACCATCCAGATAAACTCGTCGTCGTTGCCGCTGAACAGATCGGCCCCGGCGATGTCATCAAACTGCCCGATGCCTTCGTTGAGCCGGTGCACCCGCTTGGTGTCCCAGGCCAGCAGGTCTTGAGAACCTCCGGAGGTGGAGTAATTAAACATGCCCATACAGGGAAAGGCGCTGGGTTCCCGGTTGTAAGTGGCCCGCACCGCCGCACCCGCAGCCGGGGGGTCGGCGAATTCCAGCCAGCACGCCCCGGTCGCATAATCCACTTCCCCCACACCCCCTTGATCCCCGGTTAAGTTCCCGGCGCCGTCGTCCGTAAAGACTTCCGCGCCGCCGCCAATCACCAGGTCGCCGGGGGCGATGGGCAGATTTACTAAGTTTCCGGACCAGCCGATAACTTCCAAGCTGAGGTCGTCCAGATGAAACGGGCTGTTGCCCATGCCCCCGAACTCCAGGGAGAAAACACAGGCCTCCGGGTTGACAATGCCGCCGGCGGTAAAGACCAGACTGTATTCCGTCCAGCCCCAGGCCACCGGAAACAATTCCAGCGTCTCTTCGAAGATGGTGGCCGCACCCTGGTAAATCCGCACCTTCACCATGCGGCTGTCCGCGCCGGTGGACCGGCCCGCCAGCTTGAACAGGTACAGCAGGCCGTTGGCCATGGTGATCTGGGGCGAGGAAAGCGCCAAATCGCCGGAGACGGCCCCCGGATTCGCCACGGTCACGCCTAATTTGTAAATGCCCCGGTGGGCGCTGCCGGAAGTTACCGTGGGCGTGGCGTCTGCCGGGGCCGTCTCCGTCAGCGCCCAGGGGGCCAAAACGCCGTCTTCAAAACCGGGATTCAAACCGGACAGCAGATTGCCGGAACCCGCCGTCAGCAGTTCCACATCATTGCGCCCCAGCGCCCCGAACGCGGCGCGGCCGTTTCTTTTGTACAGCACCCCCTGGTCCAGGTGGCAGTTGACCAACTCACTGAACGCGTCCGCCGGGGCCAGCCAGGGTTTGATGCCCAGCTCCAGGCCGTGCCGCAGATTGGCGATCAGGTAGGGCGCGTACGCGAAAGCCATCATTCCCCCGGCAACTGTTTCTGTTGCAGGAATTGACCGATCAAACCCATCGCCGGCCCCAACTGCTGAAAGCCCTTGGCGATCTCATTACGGCACGATTCCACCGACGCCGCCGGCCGGTTGGCGGCTTTGATCACGTCGATTAAAAACGCGCCCAGCATCTCCTGAGACAAGCAGCAACCCTTCTTCAGCCGCTCTGCCCCGGTCTGCACATTGGTCTGGACCACCTCCCACCAGCAGGGGCAGCCCTCTGGCCCGGCGTTTTGCGGGCAGCGTTGGCAGTTCCAGGCGTTGGCGTAGCTCATGTGTTAATCCTTGGTGCAGGCGATCACGTCTACGTACGCCGGCCGCCAGTCCCCGGTATTATCCATCCCGTGGCTGTGCGCTTCCCCGCCCCCGGTGTTCCCGGTGTCGGTGGGCGTGTTGGTGGCCAAAGCGGCGCCGCCGCCGGGAGCCACGCTGGAGCCGGAGTGATGCTGGTAGGTGTGG
>QZIZ01000055.1 GCA_003599195.1 Deltaproteobacteria bacterium
CTTCGCCGGGGACCTGGCCCATGCCGGCAGCGCCAAGGCCCTGGCCCTGGGGAAGGAAATCCTCTCCGATCTGCCCGCTCCCCTGGCTGCAGTCAGAGGTGAAGGAGATGGAGCAGGCTCAAGCCCGGCCTGGAGACGCCTCTTCGGCGACCCCCGGTTTACCCATGTCTTATCTGCAAACCTAAATCCAAGGCAGCACCTTAACTTAAGCCCAAATCATTTGCCGAAAACCGAAAACCGAAAACCGAAAACCATCTTCCAATTCCTGGGCCTTGACACTTCCCTGGCCCCCTCGCCCCAAGGCCCGGTCTTTAAGGTGGGCCGGGAGCAGAGGCAATGGTTGTCCCGGGAACTGGCCCGCCTGGACCCCGGAATCCCCCTGGTAATCCTGTCCCACGCGCCCCTGGGGGAAATTTTCCGGCCCTGGCGGCAATGGACCCAGGACGGCCCGGAGGTGCTGCGCCTCTTGTCCCCTTTTTCCCAGGTCTATTGCTTCCACGGCCATGTGCATCAGGAAGCGATCAGTTCTCAGCTTGCAGCTTCCAGCTTTTTTATGGAAAACGGTAAACGGAAAACGGGAACCGAAGACCGAAGACCGGAGACCGAAAACCTCCCCCTGCCCGCGACCTCCTGGCCCCTGCCCTCCCCTCTTCAAGGCACGCCGGCCTCGCCCCGTCCGGGCCTGGGGCCCCAAGGTTGCGGTTGGACCCTGGCAACCCTGGGGAATAATTCCTTGGAATACCGGCCCCGGGTGTGGCCGGCGTAAATAAAAAATAAAAATCTCACGCAAAGACGCAAAGACGCGACATAAAAGATAAGGTGGCCATGGGCCGACTCTGGATATTGGTGTGCTTTACATAAAACAAAAAGCAAAGGTTTCCCTTTGCCTCTTGGATCGGTTTCAGTTTAAACCCATCACTATTTCGAAGCCATTGCTTTCCTGCTAATCTTACAGCTCATCTTCGAAGATGCGGTTGAGAACCCCGGTGCAATAGGTCTCCCAATCCACCCATTGCACTTCTTCCACCAGCCCGAGTTCGAAAAGCTCCCGGGACTCGCTGCTGGGCAGGGGGTCAACCCCGCCGCCCGTCATTTGATACATCCGCTCCACCTCGCGCCTGGCGGCCCGATAGATGGACTTCTCGGTGAGCCTGAAGGCAACCAGGTCTCCCATTTCTCCGCTCCCATAAAAGCAACCGCCTGATTTTTGGATCGAGCAACCCTGGCCGCGTCCAACCGGTTTTTGGGTTCCATACGCTTCGCTGCAATCCTTTCCGTTTGGTTACATCTCTGGATAATCTTTCTCTTCATCCAATTTTAAATCAGCCTAGGTCTTCTGTCAAGCATAAGCAACTAATATTATTGGGCTTATTTGTGAAGGAAACCACAAGCCCCGATCCTAAGTTATGAAAATAGTCACAAGGTATTTGCGCACAAGATAGCTATCTAGAAATGTAGGGAAAGATTGGTGGGCTTTCTTTTCTGTAGAGAAGGACCTGCAAGAAGAGGTGGCGGGAATAATCAAGGCGCAGATGCGCCCAGCCCAATAATTTTCTCGACGATCCGCTTTTCTTTTTTCCTTTTTACTTTTTACTTGTTACTTTCGCCGCCTCAGGCCCGCGGCTCCGCTCCGCCCACAACTCCTCCACCCGCTCTTCCAGCCGGGCGATGAGCGGCGGCAGGGTCTTTTCCTCCGTTGCCGCCACCGCCACCCCCCGGTGAATGCGGCATTGCAGCCGGGCCAATTGCGGGGAGACCAGGTCCTTTTTATTAAAAACCTTGAGCACCGGCTTGTCCTGGAGATTCAAGGAATACAAAATGTCCTCCACCGCGGCCATCTGTTCCATAAAACGGGGGTTGCTCAAATCGACGACGTGGATGAGCAGGTCCGCGTCCTCCAGTTCCTCCAGGGTGGCCTTGAAGGCCTCCACCAGGTTCTTGGGGAGGTCCCGGATAAAACCCACGGTATCGGTGATGATCACCTCCCTTTCCCTAGGGAAGCGCAGGCGCCGGGATGTGGGGTCCAGGGTGGCGAAGAGCTTGTCTTCCGCCGGCACCGCGGCGTGGGTCAGGGCGTTGAACAGGGTGGATTTCCCGGCGTTGGTGTAGCCGATGATGGACAAAATCGGCAACCGCTGCCGCCGCCGGGGCTGGCGCCGCTCCCGCCTTTCCTCCCGCACTTTTCCCAAATCCTGCTGCAGCCGGTGCAGACGCTCCCGGAGGCGCCGGCGGTCGATCTCCAGCTTCGATTCCCCCGGCCCCCGGCCGCCGATGCCGCCCATGAGGCGGGAAAGCGCGTCGCCTCTGCCCACCAGCCGGGGCAGCAGGTACTTCACCTGGGCCATCTCCACCTGGAGCTTGCCTTCCCGGCTCCGGGCCCGCTGTGCGAAGATGTCCAGGATCAACTGGGTGCGGTCGATGACTTTAAGTTCGGTGAAATCGGTGATGGAGCGCACCTGGGAAGGACTCAGTTCGGCGTCGAAGATCAGCAGGTCCGCGTTCAGTTGCAGGGCCTGGACGACCAGCTCCGAGAGCTTGCCTTTGCCCATGAGAAAACGGGGGTCCAGGCGGGGGCGGTGCTGGATGATGGTTTCCGCCACCTCCAGGCCCGCGGTCCGGGCCAGTTCCGCCAGCTCCGTCATGGAATCCTCCGCGGCCTCTTTATTTCTGCCGGTGACGCCGATGAGGATGGCCCTTTCCCGGCCCCCGCCGTCCCGGTCCCGGCCCGCCCGGGCCAGTTCCTCTTCCAGGGAGGACATCAGGGCCGCGAAATCCAGTTGCAATTGACTCACATGAGGGGCGTCGATGAACGCCCAGTTGCGGCCATCCTCAGTATGGGGGAGGAGATGCGCCATCTGGATGGAGTCCGGGAGTCCGTCCGGGGCCACCAGCAACGCGGCCACCGCGTCCAGGCGCAACAGCGCCAGGTCCGTCAGGTCGTCCCGGGTCAGAGACGGGGTATCCAGGTGGGTGTGGATCAGGCGCAGGCCCTTGAGGCGGCCCTTGACGCCCCGCTCCCGGCGCAGCTGCGGCAGCATCAGGCCCTTGGCGTCGCCGACGACGACCTGGACCACCGCGCCGCTGCGGTCTAGCAGCACTCCCACCTGGCGGTGCAGTTCATGGGAAATCTGTGCGAGTTGCCGGGCCAACTCCGGGGTGAGCAAATCCGAGGGCGGCGCCTTGCGGCGGTAAAGCCGCTCCAGCGCCCGGTACTGCTGGGCCTTTAAGCCGGTGAGATTACCTAAGGGACGATGAATACTGATTACCTCTTATGCGGTCTTCGGTTAGAAAAATAGACTTCTTTCTTATAATTCTAACATATGAAAATAATTTTTAAATCTTTGAGGTATGCAAATATCTATCAGTTAGTTTGCGGCGGGCGATTTTTGTCAGATAGATATTGTGTAACTTAATTGGTCTCTATATTTGCCGGAGGGCGAGAAAGCGAAGATGCTAAATGCGGGATGCGCTTCGTTTTCCCGCCCCACGGGCTGCGGTCTTTAGTGAAAGCATCCAGCACGTTAACCAAAGAGCAATCTTCTCGTCTTGTTAAACGGCCAAATAAACGCCCCAGAGTTTGGAGTGGTGCCCTCAGTCCAGAAGCAGCGACTTCAAAATGGGTGCAACGGAACCGCCGACCGGTGAAGCCAGCATCAGGTACAAGTAGCTATCAGGATATTCAGACGAAATCCACGCAATGGTCCCGGAGTCGTTGATGTCTGGGACAGTTCCGGTCATATAGGGGAGGGTGTAAAGCTTGCCGCTGCTGTATAACACAATTTGGCCGTCTGGATTTTTCCAGACAACCTCTCCCCGGTTGTTTATCCGGGGCCAGGCGTCTAATCCAGGATAATAAGAGGCGAGGGTGGTAATCTGGCCGGCGCTATATAGGCAGACATTGATGGTGGGTTGACTAGTAATTTCCGACCATATGGATTGCATCCAGACAATCTGGCCGCGGTCATTAATCTGGGGCTGTTCGTTCCAGGTCGTTTCTGAGCCTACGATTGAGCCTGCGGCGATGCAGGTATGAGCGCCATTTGCATAAAGATAAATAGAGAACCACGGCCCCGAATTATCCCACTTCTGGTAAGCGATCTGGCCGGAATTGTTGACGGCCGCACGGGTGTTGATGACCGGAGCTGAGTCAGTGGTTATCTGGGTTGAAGGGGCATAGGAAAAAATGTTACGATCTAAGTTAGGTGTCTTCACGTGGTAAACAACTTGGCCCGTATTGCTAATCTGCGGGTAACCGCACCAGTAATAGTCTGGACCTGATGAACCTGCAACAATGCTTTGGTAGGAGCCGTTGCTGTATCGGAAAATATTATAGAGCAGGTTGGGGCTGACCCCGGACATACCTTCCCAGACAATCACGCCGGAGCTGTTGATGCTAGGCCCGATCCAATTATCTTCCCAACGTCTATATGGACCGTTTTCTGGGCCGGCGATCTTGTTAACGCTTCCGTCGCTGTAAAGATAAACAGCCATATGGTTCCCGATGGTGGGATCACTGGGGGGATAGTCTTCGGGGCGATGTTCCAGCCAGACTACCTGCCCCGCTCTATTGATTCGAGGGAGAATTCTCGAAGTACTACCATACGCATAATCACTAGGAAGGGCGACAGTTGTGACGATTTTATACTCCAGGGCCCCGACAGGCGGTGCGGCCAACAGGAGCAGAACAAGACTTAGAAAAATAAAGGTGGAAAAATTTCTGTATGCTTTCATGGGTCTTTATCCTCTGGAAGATATTTTAATAAAAGAAGCCCTGGTGGGAACAAAAAAGCCCCCTCTGGCCATGAGTGGCCAGCTGGAGGCCGATTAAAGGGCACATCCCTTGATGCACTTGTCATGTTGTCCCCTGTAGGGGTGAGGGAAAGAACCGATTCTACATTGCAGCTTCTTTTCATTAAGCAGTGATAATGTTAATGGGCTATTAAAAAAATGTCAATGGAAATATATTAGCTACAAGATTCAATGAGTTCTCCTTAGTGGGGGAAAATTATAATGGGAATAACTTGCTAAGCCCAAAACTTATTATCTAAAAGTGAAGAATCCCAGATATGATACCGCTATCTTCCCGTAGATCAGAAAAAAAGCAGGCATTCACGTTCTACACTATGAACATTGAACTTGAGACCTCTGCGAAAAGCCTTTTGGTCATCCTGAGCGAAGCGAAGATTCTCGTATTTTAGCGCCGAGGATTTCCAATCTACCTGGAATAATCGGCAAGGCCTGGAAAAGCTGTGCGGCCCAAAACGAGATTCGCAACGAAGCTTCGCTCCGTTCAGAATGACAGAATTCGGACTTGCGTAGAGCTCTTAACTTTGAACTTTGAACTATCCTTAATCCTCCCCCTCCTTGCCTCTGCACCCAAGAATGGCTATAATTTAAAATAGGGCTATCCCTTGATTCGGCCCTTAAATTTTGGATTTTGTGTACCCTAACGAAAATCATGGAAAAGATACCTGATCAAAAAGAACTGGAAAAAGAGCTGAGCGACTACCTCTCCAATAAGTACGGCAGCCGCATCCGGGTCCTGTCCCAACAGTTGGTGGCCAAGCCGGAAATTGAGGAGGGCGAAAGCGCAAGCAAGGCCGGCAAGACCGGGCGCATCCGTTTCGACCTCAAGCCCGAAGAGCTGGAAGCCTATCTCAACGAATACGTCATCAAGCAGGAGGCGGCCAAAAGCATTCTGGCCACCAAGGTCTGCACCCATTTCAACCGCATCCGCTATTTCCTGGACCGGGGCCGGGAACCGGAACCCGGGGTGGGGTCCATCAAGAACAACATCATCCTCATCGGCCCCACGGGCGTGGGCAAGACCTACCTGGTGAAACTCATCGCCAAAAAGATCGGGGTCCCCTTCGTCAAGGGAGACGCCACCAAGTTCAGCGAAACCGGCTACGTGGGCGGCGACGTGGAGGACCTGGTCCGGGACCTGGTCCAGGCCGCGGGCGACGATCTGGAGATGGCCCAATACGGCATCATTTATCTCGATGAAGTGGACAAGATCGCGTCCAGCGGGCACTTCTGGGGCGGGCCGGACGTCTCCCGCACCGGCGTGCAGCGTGCTTTGCTCAAGCCCATGGAAGAAACGGAAGTGGACCTGAAGGTGGCCCACGACCCGGTTTCCCAGATTCAAGCCATCGAGCAGTACCGCCGCACCGGGAAAAAGGAAAAGCGGACCCTCAACACGCGCCATATCCTTTTTATCGTCAGCGGCGCGTTCAACGGCCTGGAGAAGGTGGTCAAAGAGAGGTTAAGCAAGCAGGGTATCGGTTTCCAGGCCGCCATGGAATCAAAAGAGCAGGAACGGGATTTCCTGAAGCAGGTGACCGCCGAGGACCTCATCAAGTACGGCTTCGAATCGGAGTTCGTGGGGCGGCTCCCGGTCATCGCGGTCTTGGATGAACTCACCGCCGGGGACCTGTACGAAATCTTAAGGAACCCCAACAATCCCATCATCACCAGCAAAAAGCGGGATTTTAAGGCCTACGGCATCGACATCAAATTTGAGGATGAGGCCCTGAAGCTTCTGGCCCAGCGGGCCGCCCTGGAAAAGACCGGAGCCCGGGGCCTGGTGAGCGTTATCGAACGCACCCTGATCCAATTCGAGAAGCGCCTTCCCTCCACCGATATCACGGAACTGGTGGTCACCCCGGAAATGGTGGCCCGCCCCGATGAGGAGTTGGAAACCATGCTGGCCCAACCGGACGCCCCGGACTACCGGGAACGGTTTCAGCGGGCGAGCCTGCGGGAAGAAGAACTCCTGAAGGAGTCCATCTGGCGCCGGGAACAGGAATTGCTGCGGCTCTACCGCCTGCCCCTGACCGCCAACCGGGTGGACCTGATCGCGGCCCAGTATCGCCGCTGCGACTGCGACCTGAAGACCGCGTTCGAGGAAGTGGGGCGCAGCTACAGCCAGGTGGTGGCCTTTGCCGGGCGCTTTTTTGACGAGCATCAGATCCACCTGGAGTTTGACGCCGGGGCCATTGACGAGATTCTCGGGCAGGCCCTGGAGAGCGGCGCGGCGGCTGCCAACGTTTGCCAGGAAATGTCCCAGGACCTGGAATACGCCTTGAAACTGGTGCGGGACCGCACCTCCCAGGATCATTTTCTACTCACCAAAGAGGCCATCGGCGACTTGGACGGCTACTTGAACCGGGTGATCCGGGACTACTACCAAAAAACCCTGTTCCGGGAAGGAGAAGGAATTATCAGATGATCGGCGTCTCCAAGCTTTACTGCGGCGCGGTGGAACCGGGTGACGTGCTGCGTTACCACGGCCGGGGCGCCAAAGACCTCCCGTCCCACCTGCTGCAGTTCTCCGCAGACAAGAAACCGGTGATGGTCTGGAACATCACCCGGGCCTGCAACCTGAAATGCGTCCACTGCTACGCCAAGGCCACCTTCGGCCCTGCGGCCGACGAGTTGAGCCATGAAGAGGGACTGGCCCTGCTCCGGGACTTCAAAGACTTCGGGGTGCCGGTGGTCCTCTTTTCCGGGGGCGAACCCCTGATGCGCCCCGACCTCTTCGAACTGGTGCAGTTTACCGTGGCCAACGGCATGCGCGCGGTGATCTCCACCAACGGCACCTTGATCACCCCCGACGTGGCCCGGCGTTTGAAGGACCTGGGCCTGTCCTACGTGGGCATCAGCCTGGACGGCACCGAAAAGACCCATGACAAATTCCGGGGCGAGCCGGGGGCCTTTGCCAAGGCCATGGCCGGGGTGACCAACTGCCAGGCCGTGGGCCTGAAGGTAGGCCTGCGCTTCACCATCAGCCGCCTCAACTTCCGGGAAGTCGCGGCCATTTTCGATTTGGTGGAGGAGTACAACATCCCCCGCATCTGCTTCTACCACCTGGTCTATGCAGGCCGGGGCACCAAGCTGGTGGAGGAGGCCCTGACCCATGACCAGACCCGGGCCTTGGTGGACTTGATCTGTGCGCGCACCCGGGCTTTGTTTGATAAAGGGCGCAACCCGGAAGTCCTCACCGTGGATAACCACGCGGACGGCCCTTACCTTTACCTGAAGCTGCTCCAGGAGGACCCCCAGCGGGCCGCGGAGGTGCTGGCGCTCTTGCAGATGAACGAAGGCAACAGCTCCGGCCGGGGCATCGGCTGCGTCAGTTGGGACGGGGAGGTCTACGCCGACCAGTTCTGGCGGCACCACTCCTTCGGCAACGTCCGCAAACGGAAGTTCAGTGAGATCTGGACGGATATGACAGATGAACTTCTGGCCCGCCTCAAAGACAAAAAACGCTATGTCAAAGGGCGCTGCGCGGAATGCCGCTGGCTCGACGTCTGCGCCGGCAATTTCCGGGTCCGGGCCGAAGCCTTAACCGGCGACCTTTGGGCGCCCGACCCCGCCTGCTACCTGTCTGATGAGGAAATCGGGGGCAACGCCGCCTGAGCTTGCATTCCGGCGGGGGAACACTTGCAGTAAAGTTAAGCCATGGATGAACAACCCATTAAATTACTGCTGGTGGACGACCAGGAAACCGACGCGGTTTTGACCCGGAGAATGCTGAAAAAAAACCCCGGCAACCGCGCCGAATTCCAGATCCATCACTGCCGCGACCTCACGGATACCCTGGCTTTTCTTGCCTCGGAAAAACCCGACGTCGTCCTCCTGGATTTGGGGCTGCCTGAAAGCCAGGGCCTCAATACCCTGGAACAGGTTCTGGAAGCGGCCCCCAATCTCCCCATTGTCGTCTTGACCGGCCTTCCCGACGAGGAACTCGGAGTTAAGGCCGTGCAGACCGGGGCTCAGGACTATCTCGTGAAGGGCCAGGTAAACCTGGACGGGTTGGTGCGGTCCCTGCGTTACGCCATCGAGCGCAAACAGATGCTCATCCAACTCCAGGAAGCGTTATCCCAGGTCAAGATTTTAAAAGGACTGCTGCCCATCTGCGCCCACTGCAAGGCGATTCGCGACGGCCATGGCGATTGGCGGCAGCTTGAATCGTATATCAGCGAACACTCGGAAGCCAAATTCAGCCATGGCCTCTGCCCGATTTGCTTCAAAGAACTCTATCCCGAGTATTGCAAGGATAAATGAAAACCAAACCCTGCATTCTGGTCTTTGCCTCCGGCACCAAGACCGGCGGCGGCTCGGGATTTGAGACGCTGGTCCAGGCTTCCCGGATGCGGCCGCCGGTTTTGGACGCCTGGATTTGCGGGGTGGTCACCAATCACTTTGACGGCGGTGTCTGGCGCCGCGCCCAGACTCTCGGGATACCAGCCTCATACTGGAGCGGCCCCTATCTGGCCCAGGGCTATCAAAATTTTGTCCGGTATTATAAAGCCGATTACGTCATGCTCTCCGGATGGTTGAAACTGGCCTCCGGCCTGGACCCGGCCCGGACCATCAATATCCATCCCGGCCCTTTGCCCCGGTTCGGCGGGCCGAATCTTTACGGGCATTTTGTCCATGAAGCGGTGATGGCGGCTTATCACCGGGGGGAAATCGCCCACAGTACGGTCACCATGCATTTCGTGGACGAGGTCTATGACCGCGGCCCGGTCTTTTTCGCCCTGCCCGTTCCCATTGACCCGGACGATACCCCGGAGACCCTGGCGGCGAAGGTGAATCGCGCCGAACATGAATGGCAACCCAAGGTTCTCAACTATGTGGCCACGGGCCAAGTGCGGCTGGCGGGCAAAGAAGTGGTATACGAGACGGAAGAACTGAAGCGTCTGTTGATGCCGGAATAAAGATATAGGAAAAAAGGCGCACCAGAGCAATGGTAATGGCTCCGGCGCCACCTCCTGGAGATATCTTTGCTTTTAAAATAACTGCTGTTAGAGCTTGTTGACTTTTACCGCCTGCAAGCCCTTGGGGCCTTCGTTTACTTCAAATTCCACCTTGTCGTCTTCCTTCAAGGTGCGAAAACCGGAGCCCACGATATTGGTGTAATGCACGAACAGGTCCGGGCCGTCATCTCTCTTAATAAAGCCGTAGCCCTTGGCCTCGTTGAACCATTTGACGCTGCCGGTATAGCGATCCATAACTCCTCCCGCTCTCTGAACCTTGATTCCTTTGTCGGCTTTCAGCCGCGGGGGGCGCAGGCCAAAAAAAAACGGCCGGCTCCCGCCATACCGTCATTGCCTTGCCAAGTTGTTGCTTATGTCGCCCCGATTCACTGCATTGCGCCTGACTAAAGGATAAACAGCCCTGTAGCACATTTTGCCCAGGGCTGTCAAGAGGTTTCTAGGAACTGCTTTAAAAATGGTCCAGGGGAATGTCCAGCAGCAGCCTGACATGGTCTTCGGTGCACTCTTCCAGGACCTCCAGATTGTATCCTCCTTCCAATACCGTGATGAGCCGGCCGCCAGCGGTCTCCCCGGCCAGGTCCAGGAGGATCCGCCCCATCTGCCGGTACGCGTCCCGGCTCAGGTTGATGTGGGCCAGGGGATCGTTTTGGTGGGCGTCGAAGCCCGCGGAAATCATTAAAAATTGGGGCGCGAATTCCATCAGGCGAGGCAGGGCCTCTTTCTTCAAGGCCTCCAGGTACTCCTCGTCCCCGCTCCGGGGCGGAAACGGCAGATTCAGGGTGAAGCCCTGGCCCGGGCCTTTACCCGTCTCCCGGCGGTAACCGGTGCCGGGATAGCAATACTGGGGGTCTTCGTGCAGGGACAGGTAAAAGACCCGGGGGTCGGCCTCGAAGAGATGCTGGGTGCCGTTGCCGTGGTGCACGTCCCAATCGACGATGGCCACCCGCTCCAGGCCGTATTTTTCCAGGAGATAGGCTGCGCCGATGGCGATATTGTTAAAAAAGCAGAAGCCCAGGGCCCGGTCCCGCTCCGCATGGTGTCCCGGGGGCCGCACCGCGCAGAAGGCGTTGTCCACCTTGCCCTCCATGACCGCGTCCGCCGCGGCCAGGACCCCGCCCACCGCCAGCAGGGCGATGTCATATGATTCGGGACAGATGCCGCAATCCGGCACTTCGAAGATATTACTGCCCTTGGCGCAGGCCTCTTGAAACCGCCGGACGTAATCAGGGTCGTGGAGCCGCTCCACCCATTCCAGGGTATTCTCATAGGGTTGAATGGGCACCATTAATTCGGTGATGCCCGATTCCTGCAAGTTCTTCTGGATCGCCTTTAATCGGTCGGGACGTTCCGGATGCCAGGTCCCGGGGTCATGCCTCAGGTAGCGTTCATCGTAAACGTAGCCGGTGCGGCGCATAGGTTCTCATTTCCCGTTTTTCGTTAAAAAGACCTGATTATTCCTTGTTAAAGCAACTTCATAACATTTGCAAAGAAAATCAGCGTCCTCAGCCTAACCCGATGAACCGCGGGATGTAAAGGATTTTTGCTGAAGGGTTTCAGAATGTAAAGGGATTGAAGGGCAAAAGGCGGGCATGAAAGCCCGCCTTGCACCCAACCTTGAAACTTTGGAACCTAGAACCCGCAACCCGCAACTCGCAACCCGTAACTCAAGCCGTTTCCAAGCGCTTCTCCACCACTTCCCACTTGATGTTCTTGAAGAAATTATTGAGGTAATCCGCGCGTTTCAGGCCGTAATCGATCATGAACGCGTGTTCGAAGACGTCCAGGACCAGGATGGGGTTGCAGCCCGCGGGATGGCCCACGTCGTGCTCATTGATCCACTGGTTGATGAGCAGGCCGTTCTCGATATCTTCGTAGCAGATGACCCAGCCTATGCCCCGCATGGCTGCGGTGGCCATGAAGTCCTTGGCGCAGGCGTCCACGGAGCCGAACTGTTCCGTCACTCTTTTGGTGAGGTTGGGGGCCTTGGAAGGATCGCCGTCCCCCCCCAGGTTCTCGAAATAGAGTTCATGGAGGCGCATGCCGTTGAATTCCCAGCCCAGGCGCCGTTTGAGTTCAGCAAATTCCGGAGTGCCTTCCTGACCCGCCTTCAATTTGGCCGCCAAAAGGTCCATCACTTTGTTGGTATTGGTGACATAACCTTGATAGAGGGTGAAATGGTTTTTCAGGAGGGTGTCGCTAAATCCCTGCATTCCCAAAAGAAAAGAGTAGTCTTTGGCCGTATAGCTCATGTGGCCTCCTTTTTGGCCGTCAGGCCGTTAGCAATTTTTCGCTTAATATAGGAATGAATGGGGACAAATCAAGGACCGGTCCGGGGAGAAAATTTTGCTTGAAGTTCCGTTCAAGTTTCGGCCGGGAGTACCGAAAATTAATAGAAGGGGGAAGCATGGGCCGCACCGATACCACCGCAGTCAGGCCGGAAATGCCGAAAACGGAAGCAGCCCCGGTATGTGTGTGTTTTCCCGGGGAGGTGGCCCAGTCTTTTCTGGAGACCCTGGGCAATCTCTCCCTGCGTTGTGTCGGGGTCACCGATCAACACGGAATCATCCGCTTTACCAATCCGGCCTCCAACCTCATTTTCGGGGTGGACCCCACGGAATTGGTGGGCCGCCATTTTCGCGAGTTTTATGCCGATCCCGAAGCTTTGGACCGGATGCTGGCCGAGTGCCGGGCCAAGGGCCGGGTGGAAAACTGGCCCATCATAGTCCGGAGCGGGAATGGCGATGCAGTGCCGGTGGAGATCACCCTGGTGCGCGTCTTCAGCCCGGAAAAGCAAATCATGGGCAGTGTGGCGGTCATCCAGGATAAGCGGGCCCCCGAGGAACTGGTGCGGCGCCTGCAGCGCCAGGAGCTGACCCTGATGCGCCTTAACCGCAGCCTGGAGCACGCCAACCTGGAACTGGACCGGGCCAACCGCCTGAAGAGCGAATTTCTGGCCAACACCTCCCACGAGCTGCGCACTCCCCTTAACGCCATCATGGGCTATCTGCGCCTGGTCATCAACGGCATCTGCGACAACCCCGATGAAGAGCGGGAGTTCCTCCAGAACGCCCTGGAGAGCGCCCGCAGCCTCCTCAACCTGATCAACGATCTCCTGGACAGCGCCCGCATCGAAGCCGGGCAGATGGAAGTGCAGCTTGGGGAAGTGAACGTCCTCCAGGTTTTCGAGGCGGTGCGCAAACTCACCGAAATCCAGGCGGATCAGAAAAATCTGCAACTGAGCTTCAAACCCGTCCATGGAGAATTGATGGTCCGGGGCGACCCGGGAAAATTTCAACAGATCCTGGTCAATCTGGTGGCCAACGCCATCAAATTCACCCCCCAAGGGGAGGTGCGGGTCAAGGCCCGGGCCTATCCCGCCAAGGGCCACGTACGCTTCGAAGTTCGGGACACCGGTATCGGCATCGCCCCGGGCGCCAAACAGGATTTGTTCAAAAAGTTTGTCCAGGGGGACGGCTCCACCACCCGCCAATACGGCGGCGCCGGCCTGGGACTGGCCATCTGCAAGAACCTGGTGGAATTCATGGGCGGCCAGATCTGGCTTAGCAGCCCCGGCCCGGACCGGGGCACCAAGGTTTGCTTCACCCTGCCCCTGGTCTCCCGCCAGCCCTTGTATTGGCGCCGGGCCGAAGACCGGGAAAACGGCTTCCGGATAACCGGTCCCGACTATGGCCCCCTGGTGCTGGTGGTGGAGGATGAGCCGAAAATCGTCCAGGTCATGGCCCAAATCCTCCACAAAGGTGGCTATCGCACCGCCTACGCGGTGACTGCGGATGACGGCCTGGAAGGAGCCCGGCGCTTGCGTCCGGCCCTGATAACCATTGACATGGGTCTGCCGGTGCGGCCCCAGGCCAAATTGCACAGCGGCTTGGACCTCTACCGGGCCCTCAGGGAAAACCGGGATACCGACACCATTCCCGCGGTCCTGGTCACCGGCCATGAAGTGGCCTTAAGCCAGGACCAGGAAGACCTCCAGGAACTGCCGCCCACCCTGAACAAGCCTTTCCGGGCCCGGGAACTCCTGGACACCGTGGCCGCACGATTGAAAAAAGAGTTCCAAGTTCCGAGTTCCAAGTTCCAAGTTGAATGAAATAAATCTTCCCCAACTTGGAACTTGGAACCTGGAACCTGGAACTATTCAAATTGAGGTAAAGCAATGCTGGCAACACCAAAAATTTTAGTAATAGATGACGATCCCGCAGTTTTGCGGATTCTGCAAAAGTTTTTGGCAAAGGAAGGCTACCGGGTGCTGGTGGCCGCGGATGGCTCCTCCGGTCTGGCCCAGGCCCGGCAGGAGAAGCCTGAATTGATCATCTGCGATTGGATGATGCCCGGCATGGACGGCCCCCAGGTCTGCCAGGCCGTTAAAGGGGACGCCGGGATCCGCAACACCTTTTTCATCTTTCTCACGGCCCTGGAAAAGAGTTACATCGGCGAAGGCATCGCCCGGGGCGCGGACGATTTCATCACCAAACCCATCGATCCGGTGGAGGTGGGAGCCAAGGTGAAGGCGGGTCTGCGCCTGAGCCAGGCCCAGAAGGCCCTCCAGGACCTGGCCCAACGGGATGAACTCACCGGCCTTTACAACCGCCGCCATTGGGACCAGAGCCTGGAGGAGGCCTGCCAGGCGGGACAGCCTTTCCTGGCGGCGATGGCGGACGTGGATCACTTCAAGGACGTCAACGACCTGTGGGGGCACCGGGTGGGGGACGCCTTCCTGCAGGAAGTGGCCAAATCCTGGGCGGCCGGGCTCGAAGGGCCGGAAATCCTGGCCCGCCATGGGGGCGACGAATTCGCCTGCCTCTATTACCGCCCCCTGGGGAGCCTCCTGGCCTTGCGCAAAAAGGTGGAAAAGACCCTGGCAGCGGCCTTTCCCTTCCCGGTCCGGCTCAGCCTGGGCTACGCCCGGTTCCAGCCGGGCCGGCGTGTAACTCCTGCCACCCTCATGGCCCAGGCCGACCGCGCCCTTTACGAGGACAAGACTCAACACCGGGACGCCTTGAAGAAAACACGCATCAAGAACCGGAACAAAGACCTGCTGACAGAAGGGCCGGGGGATTGAGGCCGGGAGAGTGGCCAGTGGGCAGTAATCAGTGATCAGTGATCAGTGAAAACCAAATCTAACAGACCCTTTCGATTAACTGCTCACTGTTCACCATGAAAGCGTTTTGGGGAAAAAGGTAAAAGGAGAGCACAGTTAAATCCTATCTTCTTTTCCCTTCTTCCCCTGTTCCCAAACGGATTCTCAGAAATTGCCGGTAAACCCGGTAGACTCCCCGCACGGAGCCCTCCAACGTCTCTGTCACAGCCCCCTTAGCTCCCCCCTCCCCTTTTCCGTTTGCCTCCCCGTAACTCCTGGGGTAATATCATATAGCCGCGCAAGAGGTTTCCTCGGGAAAGGTGGGGCAACCGCAACCGGTAAGCAGCAAAAAAGAATGCTTAAAAACCATTGTTTTGTTACTGATCACTGATCACTGATTACTGATTACTGATTACTGGGTGGCCTCCAGGTCCTCCGGGTCCAGCAGGCCCTGCTCCAGCAAGGCCGCCTCCAACTCGGCCAGGGCCTGTTTGAAGGCCGGATAGAGGCCCACGGCCAGTGAGACCCCCTTGCGGGTGGGCACCCATTCCTCTTCTTTATCGCCGGGGACATGGACCCGGAAATCGATGAGGCGGTGGCCCTTGAATTCGGACAAAGACAGAAATAAAACTTCCCGGGCGTTCTTCGGGACCCGGCTGATGACTTCGGACATGATGCCTCCTGTGGCAGCTCCCCCGCTTTCAGGAGCAGTTGCGCATGAGCCTGCGGCTCATTATAAAATATGAAAATCAAGTAGGGCGGGCGTCTCGCCCGCCGTCCCGGCTTTACTGACTTTGAACTTTGAACCTTGGACTCTCCGGAGCAAAGTTAGACATGACTTCTCTCATCTTGACATACTTGTCAACCTCTTTTTCGTATGCAGCTCTATAATACTCTAAGTCGGCGCAAGGAACCTTTCCAGCCCCTTAAGCCGGGAAAAGTGGGCCTCTATGCCTGCGGGGTGACGGTCTACGACGACTGCCACCTGGGACACGCCCGCTCCACCGTGGTCTTCGAGGTCCTGGTGCGCTGGCTCAGGCGCCGAGGCCTGAAGGTCACCTGGGTGCGCAATTTCACGGATATCGACGACAAGATCATCCGCCGGGCCCAGGAGACCGGGGTCCCCTGGCTGGAGGTGGCGGAGCGTTACATCGCCTCCTTCCAGGAAGACATGTCAGCCTTGGGGATACCCCCCGCGGAGATCGAACCCCGGGCCACCGGACATATCCCGGAGATCGTCGACCTTATCCGGGTCCTTCAGGACAAGGGCTTCGCCTACCAGGGCCATGAAGACGTTTATTTCCGGGTGCGCCGCTTTCCCGGATACGGCAAGCTCTCCGGCCAGAGCCTGGACGATATGCTGGTGGGAGCGCGCATCGAAGTGGACCCCCACAAGGAAGACCCCCTGGACTTCGTCCTCTGGAAGGGTTCCAAACCCGGGGAACCCGCCTGGGACAGCCCCTGGGGCCCGGGCCGCCCCGGCTGGCACATCGAATGCTCCGCCATGAGTATGCGCTACCTGGGGGAGACCCTGGATCTCCACGGCGGCGGCCAGGATTTAGTATTTCCCCACCACGAAAACGAACTGGCCCAATCCGAGGCGGCCACCGGCCGGCCCTTTTCCCGCTTCTGGCTGCACCACGGGCTTCTCACCATCAACCAGGAGAAGATGTCCAAATCCCTGGGAAATTTCTTTACGGTGAAGGAGGTCCTGGCCAAATTCCCGGCGGAGGTGGTGCGTTTTTTCCTCATCAACGCCCATTACCGCAGCCCCCTGGACTTCTCGGACGCGGCCTTGGCCGAGGCGGAGACCGCACTGCTGCGGCTTTACACCACTATGGCCCATCTGGAGGAAGTCCTGGGCCGGCACCCGGACTTTAAACCCGGGGAATATAGTTATTACCCCGCCACCCTCACCCTCGATGAATGCGCCCGCCTGGGGTCGTTGACCGGCCGCGTCGACCACGCCCTGGACGACGACCTGAACACCGCCCAGGCCCTGGGTTTTCTCTTTGAAGCCGTGCGCCTGTTAAACCGCCTCCTGGAGGAAAACTCCTCCGAGCCCGGCTACCTCACCATCCTTTTCAACCTCCATAAGGAACTTAAGGAACTGGGCGCGGTCCTCAACCTCCTCCAGGCCGACCCCGCGGCCATGGTGAAGTCCCTGCGCCAGAAACCCCTTGACTTAGGCATCAGCCCGGAAGAAATCGAACAACTCATCGCCGCCCGGGCCGCAGCCCGGAAAGCCAAGGACTTCGCCAAGGCGGACAACATCCGCAAGGATTTGCTGGACAAGGGCATTTTGTTAGAAGATACTCCGCAGGGAACGGTGTGGCGGGTGAAAGGGTAACATCTATAGGTACCTGAAGGATTATAATGTCTGAAACAATTCATGCAGATGTGATCGGGAAACTCCGCAAAAACGTATCCAATCTTAAGAATACGGACACCTATAAGGAAATTGTGGAACCCAGAGATCAAGTCTTGGCACAATTCCAGCCCATTTTTTCTGCCGAACATGTACTTGATATTAGCGAGGAGGAGTTCCGAAGCTTTTTATTGCTGGAAAACAACCGTCATTGGAGCGGACTTCACCGACAAGGCCCCCGTATGTGTGGCGATATGGACAGGCTTCGCAAGGCCCTGACAATTCTTCTTAATGAAACCAAGCCGATAGCTGAGCGCCTAAACGAGTCCATAGAAATGGTCCCTGGCATGGGGAAGAATATTGCATCGGCCATTTTAATGGTGTCTCAGCCCGACCGATACGGTGTGTGGAATAATCGTTCCGAAGCTAATATGAGGGAACAAAAAATATGGCCTAAGTTTGACCGAGGCGAGCCTTTTGGCAATCGCTATTTTAAGGTTAACCAAATTTTGCTTCAACTGAAAGACGCATTGCAGATAGACCTCTGGACCCTTGATGCCCTCTGGTGGTTTCTTGATCAGAATACAGACAAGGAAGACAATGGGGACGACTTCAAAAATGAACAGAGTTTTAGGCTTGAACGTTATCTTCATGAATTCTTGCGAGATAATTGGAGCAATCTACAAATCGGACAGGAGTGGACTATTTACAAAGAGGGCGGTGACGAGGAGGCTGGATATGAGTATCCTACAGATGTCGGTCGCATAGATTTGTTGGCCAAACATCAGTCACAACCTCGCTGGCTTGTGATCGAACTAAAGCGTAATCAGACCAGTGACCAGACAGTAGGTCAACTTTTAAGATACATCGGGTGGGTCAAACGGCATAAGGCTGGAGACAACGAACAGGTTCAAGGGATGATCATATGCCGCGAGGCCGATGCCGCTCTCCATTATGCACTCAGTACAGTTTCAAATGTGGAGCTTCGACGCTATGAGGTCGAATTCCACCTCAAGGAAATGGAAATGGGATTAGCAAACAAAGGATAATCAAGAAGTATAACTACAAAATTTTATTCTAAAAAGGGATTGCTATGAAATTCCGGGTAATCATCGAACAAGACGAAGATGGGGTTTTTGTGGCTCAATGCCCCAGCCTCCCCGGTTGTATTTCCCAAGGAAAAACCCGGGAAGAAGCCCAGGCAAACATTAAGGAAGCCATCACCGGTTACTTGAAAAGTCTGGAGAAACACGGCGAACCTATTCCGCCGCCCCATGCCGCGGAGCTCGTATAAATTGTAAGTATCTCCTCCCACTTATTACTTATCACTTATTACTTACTGGCCCCTAACCCCTGACCCCTAACATCTAAAAGGAGGATCTCACTATGGCCACATTCCTGATGTTCGGCAAGTATTCGGCCCAAGCCATTAAAGAGGCCAGCCCCAAACGCACCAAGGACGCCGAGGCCTTGATCAAGAAACTGGGCGGCAAAGTGCAGGCGGTCTATGCCCTGCTGGGGGAAACCGACATCCTGGCGGTAGTCGAACTCCCCGGCATCGAGGCCGCGGTCCAGGCTTCCGTAGCTCTGGGCAAAATGACCGGCATCTCCTTCACCACCTGCCCGGCCATCCCGGTGGCGGAGTTTGATAAGATCATTGCTTCAACCTAGGCCGGGATACGGCGAGGTCTATTGGACCTGGCCAACCAGACAGCGCCCGGTATCCGTGAAGTCCGGCGGCCAGGCCGCGCTGCGCGGCGGCAGCCTCAACCAGGTCACTGTCGATGAGGGGGGCAACTTGGTGGGTTCCGGTACGGTGGGGAATTTGACAAATAATGGCCATGTCTGCCCCGACCTGGTCACCGTGCCCTGGAATTTGCAGGTTAACGGCAATTTTACCCAATCCGCTATGGGCAATATCAATGTGGACATCGCCTCCGCCTCGACTTACGGGCAAATGCAGATTAACGGCGCCGCCAACTTGAGCGGGGACATCTTCGTGTCGCTGCAAAACGGTTATACTCCTGCCGTCGGCCAATTGTTCCCCAACATCATCACTGCCAACGGCGGCTTGATCGGGACCTTCAACCCCAATATCATCTCCTATCCCCCAAACGTAACCTGGCAGGCCGTTTACACCGGCAACAGCGTCAGCCTGCAGGTGGTAAACTAAGGCAGGGATCAGGGGTTAAGGGCTACTGGCTACTTGATACTGGATACGGCCACTGATCACTGATTACTGATCACTGATCACTTTTCTTTACTGGCCCCTGACCCCTGATCCCTGGCCCCTGAAGTCGTGAATATGGCGGCAGAGATTGATCTCGACAAAACCCTGATAAAAACCACCATCGCCGCCCTGCTGGTCACCACGGTGCTCTACCGCCTGGGCGCGACCGTGGCCGACGCCGACCTCTGGGGCTATCTGGCCTTCGGCCGCGTCTTCTGGGAGACGGGCCGCTTCCCGTACGACGATCCGTTTTCCTTTGTGCCCACCCTCCATCCCTGGGTCTACCACGAATGGCTCACGGGGGTCGTCTTCTATCCCATCTATCGGGCCACGGGCGCGGCGGGCTTACAAACCCTGAAATACACCTGCGCGCTCGCCACCCTGGGCCTGGCTTACGCCACCGCCAGGAAACGGGGTTCCACCGCGCTGGCCGCGGCCTTCGGGGTCTTCCTCGTCCATAACCTTTTTCGTATGGGCTATAGCCCGGTGCGGGCCCAGGTCTTCACCTACCTGTTCTTTGCCTTGAGCCTCTACTTGCTGGAAAGCGCCCGCCTCAGCCGGCGCCATGACCGGCTCTGGTGGCTGTTGCCGGTCATGGTCCTCTGGTGCAACCTCCACGGCGGTTTTCCCGCGGGTCTGGGGCTGATCTTCCTCTACGGCCTGGGCGCCGCCCTCTCCCGGCAACCCGCCCGCCCCTTTTGGCTGCTCTTCATCCTCTGCGGCCTGGCGACCCTGATCAATCCTTACGGCCTGAAATATTGGACCTACCTGTATCAGGCCATCAGTATGCCCCGCCCCATGATCAGCGAATGGGCCTCGGTCCCCCAGGCTTACCTGTCCGGGGCCAACCCGGGACCGCTGCTCTATTTCCTGCTGCTCCTGGCCTTTGCCGCCATCTGGTGCTTCCGGGCCCGGGAGCTTACCCCGGCACTGGCCCTGGCCTTAACCGCGTACCTGGGTTGGCGGCATCTGCGCCACCAGCTCTTTTTTCTCATCCTCTGCGCCGCGTTCTTACCGGGTTTATGGTCCGCCTACCTGGAGGACCTGCGGTTCCGGCCCGGCGTCCAAACCCTTTGCCAACGCCTGGGCTGGAAGATTCCCCTCGCGGCTGCGCTTTTGGTGGTGGTCCTCAATACCCACAATTTTATCAAACTTTCTCCGTTCTCTTTCCGGCTGCCCACCTTGCCGGTGGCCGAATCCCCCTTTTATTATCCCCTGGGCGCCCTCGGCTATATTCATGCCCACAACTTGTCGGGCAAGATCCTGACCTTTTTCGATTGGGGGGAATATCTCATCTGGGATTTATCCCCTCGCTGCCGGGTGGCCCTGGACGGCCGTTTCGAAACGGTTTATCCCCCGGAGGTGGTCAAAGATTACCTGGACTTCATCTACGCCGCTCCCAACTGGCGCGGCTTTCTGGAAAAATACCCCCCGGATCTCATCCTCATCGACAGCCGCACCCAAACTTGCCGCCTCCTCCAGGAGGACCCGGGCTGGCGCCAACTCTATGCCGATGCGGGCTGTGCCCTGTTCAGTAGCCAGTAGTCAGTTTCCAGTTTCCAGTTTTCAGTTTTCAGTTCCCAGTTTTCAGTTTTTTTCACTGATCACTGATCACTGATCACTGATCACTGATCACCGATTACTGATTACCGATCACTGATCACTTATTACTTATCACTTATTACTTATTACTCTCCCCTGCCCCCTAACCCCTGACCCCTGACCCCTTTTCCGTAGCCCCCTACCCCCACCCCCCCCCTCATGCTATAATAACCCCATGGACCGCTTCCACCTCGTCACCTCCTTCAAGCCCCAAGGCGACCAGCCCCAGGCCATCAAGCAGCTCGCAGCCGGCGTGGCCGCGGGCGAGCCCCACCAGGTCCTTTTAGGCGTCACCGGCTCCGGCAAGACCTTTACCATCGCCAACGTCATCGCCAAGATCAACCGCCCCACCCTGGTTCTGGCCCCCAACAAGACCCTGGCGGCCCAGCTCTACGGCGAATTCCAGGAATTCTTCCCGGACAACGCGGTGGAATACTTCGTCTCTTATTACGACTACTACCAGCCCGAGGCCTACGTGCCCCAGGCCGACCTCTACATCGAAAAAGATTCCGCCATCAACGAAGCCATCGACCGCCTGCGCCACTCCGCCACCCGCTCGCTCCTGGAGCGCCAGGACGTGATCATCGTCGCGTCCGTGTCCTGCATCTACGGCCTGGGCTCCCCCGAGGCCTACCACGGCATGTTGCTCTACCTCGAAGAGGGCATGGAAAAGGACCGCAAAGACGTCCTGCGCAAACTGGTGGATATTCTTTACGAAAGAAACGATCTCGATTTCCACCGCGGCACGTTCCGCGTCCGCGGCGACCGGGTGGAAATCTTTCCCGCTTATGAAGAAGACCGGGCCATCCGCATTGAATTCTGGGGCGACACCGTGGAGTCCATCAAGGAGATCGACCCCTTACGCGGCACCACCCTGCGCACCCTGAAAAAAATCACGGTCTATCCCGCGTCCCACTACGTCACCACGGATTTGCGCCGCTCCCTGGCCCTGGAGGCCATCGAAGCCGAGCTGGCGGAACGCGTCCCCTGGTTCCGGGACCATAACAAATTAATCGAAGCCCAGCGCATCGAGGAGCGCACCCGCTTCGACCTGGAGATGCTCCGGGAGTTGGGTTTTTGCCACGGCATCGAGAACTACTCCCGCCACCTCACCGGCCGGGCCCCGGGCAAGCCGCCCCCCACGCTGCTCGACTACCTGCCCCGGGAATCCCTGGTGGTCATCGACGAGTCCCACATCGCCGTGCCCCAGCTCCAGGGGATGTACCGGGGCGACCGCTCCCGCAAGCAGACCCTGGTGGACTACGGCTTTAGATTGCCCTCGGCCCTGGACAACCGCCCCCTGAATTTCGACGAATTCAACGCCCGGGTCACCCAGCTCATCTACGTCTCCGCCACCCCCGGCCCCTACGAAATGGAGCAAGGCGCGGGCCATGTGGTCGAGCAGATCGTCCGCCCCACCGGGCTCATGGACCCGGAGATCGCAGTCAAACCCGCCACCCATCAGGTGGACGACCTCCTGGGCGAAATCCGCTCTGTCCTCGACCGGGGCGAGCGCGTCCTGGTCACCACCCTCACCAAGCGCATGGCCGAAGACCTCAGCGAATACTACGCCAACTTAGGGCTCAAGGTCCGCTACCTCCACGCCGACGTCACCACCCTGGAGCGCATGGAGATCATCCGGGACCTGCGCCTGGGGGTCTTCGACGTCCTCATCGGCATCAACCTCCTCCGGGAGGGCCTGGACCTGCCGGAAGTTTCCCTGGTGGCCGTCCTCGACGCCGACAAGGAAGGTTTTCTCCGCTCCGCCCGCTCCCTCATCCAGACCTGCGGCCGGGCCGCCAGGAACGTCAAGGGCCGGGTCCTCTTCTACGCCGACCGCCTCACCCCCTCCATGGCCGCGGCCATGGAGGAGACCAACCGCCGCCGCGCCCTGCAAAAAACCTACAACCGCCGCCACCACATCACCCCGGAGACCATCCAGAGCAAGATCAAAGACGTCCTCTCCTCCGTCTACGAAGCCGACTACGTCACCATCCCCAAGGCCGCGGAAGACCAGGCCCCCTACCTCGCCGAAACCACGCCCGCCACCCTCAACCGCCTGAAAAAAGAAATGCAAGCCGCGGCCAAAAAACTAGACTTCGAACGCGCCGCGAGCCTAAGGGACCAAATCCGCTCCCTGGAAGAAGCGAAGTTGAAGTACGCGTAGGGTTGAAGGAAAGGTGGGGAGGGAGAGAAAGTTTGTTGGCAGGACGGGGCTTGGGGGATAGTGATCAGTGATCAGTGGCCAGTGATCAGTAAAAGAAAAACTGATAACAGACCGCACTTTATTCTGATCACTGAATACTGATCACCGATCAAAAGCTATTGACTGCTGACCCCACTGGCTGCTGGCTACTGATCACTGATTACTGATTACTGATTACTGATCACTGGCCACTCTCCTTGTCATTCTGAGGAAGCGCAGCGACCGAAGAATCTCGCTTTTGGTGGGTACAGGCGTTTTGCCCGTTCTATCATTCTGACTGCCGCAAAAAATCAGCTTCTGGTGGCACAGGCATCTTGCCTGTGCTCAACCTTAACACACTTCCCTAAGGAAGTACCCAAGAGTGCAATTCTGTTAAAAATTTAAACTCCTCTTCTGTCACGCTGTAGACGTGGACGTTCTGGTTCCTAATCGTATTCAGCTTTTCGAGCCATTTTGTTCTTTCTTCTTTATTTCCCTTCACACCAGGATAAGCATATTTTTCTTCAAATAATTTTCGCCAATTATGCAGAATTATATCTCTATAATCAATAAAATGGAGCTTATCCCACGGCTCTACTTCCTTTTCTGGATCTTCAATTAATCTATTTGCCCTACTTGCCTCTTTTTCAGCCGCTTCGTAAACTTTAAATGGAACTCCTTTTTTCCACCAATTTTTCTTTCCATGCTCAACTTCAAGTCTTTCTCTTATATCTTCCTTGAGATATGTCTCAATATCTCTGATCATTTCAAAAGATCTCGTATTGTATTGTTTTGAGCTGTCTTTAATATACTGTTCCAATCCTTCTGGATTAAAATCTTTTCTTGTTTCTTGAATGACTTGCTGTAGTGTTCTCCAGTACTTAGTTCTGCCACCGGTACCATAGCTTCTCCGAAGCAGTGACTTCTCATCAACAGATAAGTTGCGGAAGTAATGGATGACTGGGTCTAAATATGCCTTTGTTCCATTAGAGAGATATTCAGCCGTTTGGGATCGGGGGTTAAGATTCTCGGTTTTAGCTAAGTGATCTATAATGTCACTAAAGATAACGATAAGGCAATAAATGGTTGGATTAATTGTTAAGAAACCATCTTCCTTCTCTCCCAATTCCCATTGGTCAGGGAGAGAGTCGCGTATATATTCAAAACACAATATTAAATAATCTAACAACTTCACAAAGGTAGAGTCCACGTTGCTGTCATAAAACGTTCCAAATTCCTTAATCGAGTTCTTTGTTACTTTTCCATAAAAATTACTTCTATTAAAAGCCATGAAAATCGTATCTATGGTAATACAAATAATGGGGGTCTTTTTGTTCTCTCCTATTATCACTCTTCCATATAGAGGTGATCTCTTGTCGTCCCCCAAGTCTTGGGCAATCCTCAATTTTAGAGCCTTAATGGCTTCAGTCAAATCATTTGAATTCCAAAGGAGGTCTGCGTTAAGCGTATTCCTCAAATTCTTGGTAACAGCTTTTTGGTTCTCGTTAATCTGCATGAAAAGTTCTACTTGGTCCGATCTTGCCAGATTTTCAAAAGCGACAACCGGTATTGCGTTTGTGTTTTTGTACGGTGTGTTGGCATATCCGTATAATCTGTGTTGACCATCGATAATAAATGCTGACCTATATTTCTGGGGTAATGATAGAATTCCTATCCGGCATATTGTGTCATTGCATTGTGTATCTGCAGGGTCCCATTTAAGGGACCTTTTGCCTTTGTCAATGTTAATTACTACCGAGTTAGGGAAGAACCCTCCCTTTGAGATAAATTTCTCTATGAGCTTCAATCGATTTTTCTTAACCATGCGCTGATAGGTGGGCATTAATTCTTTATTGGCCTTTGTGCGATGCAGAACATAACCTATTTTGAGGAGCCTTTCAGGCTCAATTGAAAATGAATAGAACGTATGAGAACCTAATTTACCCATAACTGCTGGGACTTTATTGCTTAGTTCTGGGATTTTCTGCCCTTCGAACAGGTTACCTAATAGTTGGTACTTTGATGCTGGCCCCAGCAGGGTGGTTAATTCTTCATAATATTCAATTTCCTCTTCTTCGAAAAGAGCAATATCGAAATGCAGAAGCCTGTCAATATCCGGTTTCTGAAGAATATAGTTCTTCGTTGCAAAGATAAATTTGACTTTGTGTTTGGAGCCCGGGAACACTTTTCTGAATGTGTTGAGAATCCCTTCTTTCTTTCCGTCTATGGCCTCAATTGCCTCCTTGAAGCTGCGGTTTCTTTTTATTGTCTCTGCAGCTTTACATTCCATTATTAGTATAGTTTCTTTGTCAATAGCAATTATGTCAACCTGCTGCGTAAGGCTATAATCATCTGAATATGGGACCTTAAATAATCTTCCCGAATTCAAATAAATGAAGCCCATATCTGCAAAGATTACCCAAATTTTGTCTTCGAACAGCATATCCTCTGGTTTCTTTTTTTTCATGATAACTTTGGTTTTATAACTTTTGTGCTCGCTCCAACCTTTATCTACGTATTCAGAAATCTGTTTATGAGGGATTGATTCTAATAGGTATTGGTTCCTTCTTTTCGTCCTCTCTCTTGCTAAATCGGGCCCAGAGACTAATCCTTGAAAGAACTTATTCTGTAAGTCGTTCATAGGATGGATTCCCCTCTGTCATGATTTAAATTGGAAAAGACATACTCGCCTTTGAGTTCACGCTTGGCTTGTTTGCCTCCGATCACGCTGAAACGTTTCAGTTCAGTCTTGGTCCCACATGGGGTGAATATTTCATCTATGCTTGGGTGTGCCGCATTTGTTAGGATAAAATATGCGCCTTTCTTTACAATGTCTTTAATGGTTTCTACAAGACGGTGCTGATCCTCCCAAGCGAATATCTTCTGATTGTATTTAATAAACCCATTATTGTCATGAGCCACAGTATATGGTGGGTCCAGGAAGACGAGGTCTCCCTCTTTTACCGATTTGAGAGAGCTTTGGAAATCCTGAGAAATAATTTGAGCACCTTGGAGAAGCAAGCTTGCATTTCGTAAGTTGTCATAGTCAAATAAAACATTATAGGGTTTGAATCCATAAGGTACATTGTACACTCCATTTAGATTAACCCTGTATATGCCATTGAATGAGGTTCGATTCAAGTATATGAATCTTGCCGCTTTCTCCACTGCTGATGATGGAGAAAAAGCTCTGATAGTATAATAAAATTCCTTTTCATTTCGGTATGTTGTGAGATGCTGAATTATATCTTCAACCCTGTCTCGAACCTCCACAAAACATTCGATTAGCTCTCGATTAAGATCTGAGAGAATCACATGACCATTTAGTTTGCCATACTGTTTTAAATGAAAAAACATCGCTGCTCCTCCAAGAAAAGGCTCATAGTATTTGTTAAAACTATGCGGCAGGAATTGGTCTACTTTTTTGATAAACCATGTTTTCCCACCTGCCCATCTGAGGAACGGCTTGATTATGGAGCGGTTTATTTTTATGGGTTTGCTCTCCCTTAAATAAGGGAACCTAAGGATTGAACCCATTTTAATTTATATATGGCCTTCTTGTCAAAATTTTACATTTATGATCTCTCTTTTTATCTTCTCGCCTTATTCACTGCCAATCGTCCCACCCCTGCTGGCCCCCTATCCCCTCCCTTGATAACCTTATCCTGATCCTGATTCTTTTACCGAAAACCGAAAACTGAAAACCGAAAACCAAACCAGGAGGCCAAAGCGGGCGGAGACGCCCGCCCCACGACTAATGAAGAAGCGCTGCACCGTCTGCAACCACCCCGCCCGGGCCGAGATCGACCGGGGCCTCTTGCACGGCGTTTCTTGCCGGGCTTTGGCCGCCCAATACGGCCCCTCCCCTTCCGCCCTTAATGGTCAGCGGTGAGAAAAATTGGTGTCCAAGCAGAGCTTGGACGGGAAATCGGCGTTCCCAAGCAGAGCTTGGGAACGAGAGGGAAAAAAGCTGCGCCTAATGGCGGGCAGGGACGCCCGCCCCACGGCTGTTCGCGGTTCGCGGTTCGATTTTAGCTTTTAGCTGATAGCTGACAGCTAATAGCTAATGGCCATCCAGCCACTGATCACTGATTACTGATCACTGATCACAAATTCCCTGCCCCCTGGCCCCTGGCCCCTAACTACTGGCCACTGGCCCCTGGCCCCTGACCCCTGGCCACTGACTACTGGCTACTGGCTACTCTGCCTTGCGGGTTTCCTGTTCGCTGAGTTTGAGGAATTCTTTGAGGAGTTTTTCCTGCTTGGGGGTGAGGTGGGTGGGGGTCTTCAGCTCCACTTCCACCACCAGGTCGCCCCGGGAGTTGCCCCGGAGGCTGGGGATGCCTTCGCCGGGGATGCGGAAGGTGGCCCCGGGCTGGGTGCCCGAGGGGATGGCGAGGCGGGTGTGGGAATTCAAGGTGGGAATCTCCACTTCCGAGCCCAGCGCGGCCTCCACGAAGGAGAGTTGGGTGCGGTATTGCAGGTTCTTGCCTTCCCGGGTGAAGAGGTCGTGGGCCGCGACCTGGACCTCGATGTACAGGTCGCCCGGGGGGCCGCCGCCCGCGCCGGCCTCGCCTTCGCCCCGGAGCCGGAGCCGGGTGCCGGTATCCACCCCGGGAGGGATGCGCAGCGACACCTGCTTCTTCTCCCGGATGGCGCCCGCGCCTTTGCACTCCTGGCAGGGGGTGGTGATGAGGCTGCCCGCGCCCCGGCATTCCGGGCAGGTGGTGAAAATCTTCAAGAGGCCCCGGGCCTGGCCCACCTGGCCCCGGCCGTGGCAGCGGGCACAGGTCTGGGGCCGGGTGCCGGGCGCAAGCCCCGTGCCCTGGCAGACCCGGCAGGGGGCGCGGCGCTCCACGTCGAGAGAGGTGTCGATGCCGGTGAGCACCTGGTCCAGGGTGAGGGTTACCCGGTGGCGCAGGTCCGCGCCGGGTTGGGGCCGGGGCCTGCCGCGGCGTCCCCCGAACCCGAAGAAATCCTCGAAGACCTCGCCGAAACTGGAGAAGATGTCTTCAAAACCGCCGAAGCCGCCCATATCCATACCCGCCAGGCCGGCATGGCCGTAAAGGTCGTAAAGCTGGCGTTTTTCGGTATCGGCCAGGATTTGATAGGCCTCGGAAAGAAGTTTAAATTTTTCCTCGGCCGCTTTGTCCCCGGGGTTTTTATCCGGATGGTACTTCAGGGCCAACCGCCGGTAGGCGGCTTTGATCTCCTCGGGTGTGGCGTTTCTGGAGATGCCCAGGGTTTCGTAATAATCTTCCATCCTAGAAAATCAGACCCCCACAGATTCCCGTCCCGGAACCTTCTCCCCTCCCGTTTGCCACTAATTCTTATCATCGGCGGCTTGCTTGTCAAGCTTAAGGGTTACGGGGCAGCAGGCTTTCCAGCCGCGCTTCCAGGTCCGGCGACAGGTTTTGGATGGCCACCACTTTTTCCCGGCTCTGGGCGCCGGCGCTTAAACTCACTGCTTTTTTGGGGAGTCCCAGGCGTTCAGCCAGGAATTCCAGCAACTTCCGGTTGGCCGCGCCCTTTTCCGGGGCCGCGGCCACCCTGATTTTAAGGCGGTCCCCATGAAGCCCCACCACCTCCGTGCGGGACGCGCCCGGCACCACGGTCAGGCGCAGCAGGTAACCCTGGCCGGTGGGTTGATAAAACGGGGACACCGGGGGAATCCAAGAAGGCTAGCCCATCATGCGGGCGTAATCATGCAGGGTCTGGACCAGGAAAATGCGGAGAAACATAATGACCGCGATGATGATCAAAGGGGAGAGGTCCAGGCCGCCGAAAACCACCGGCACGCGGCGCCGCAGCCAACTCAGCAGCGGCTCGGTGACGTTGTACAAAAACCGGACAATGGGATTATAAGGATCGGGATTAACCCAGGAGAGCAAGGCCCGGGCGATTATCAGCCACATATAGATATTCAGGCCCAGGTCCAAGACGGTGGCGACGGCGTCCATTAAGTGTCTTAAGGCTATCATCTCGAAATACCCCCGGAGAGATGTCTGGATAGTATGATTAGTTGGGCGGAGGTGTCAAGGGGTAACCGGGAAGAAGGACAAGTATTTGGCAAGGATGTCCCTGTGGTTGCCAGGATTGGGTATGAGTACAAGAGCGTCTGGTTTTGAAACCCTAAAAAAACCCCTCCCAAGGGAGGGGTTAATCAAAAAGGACCGGTTGGAGTGATCAGGAGGTTAAGATATGGACTTAACCTCCCATTTTAGGAACCCCGGCCCGGGTGCCGCAATCGGGACCTCCCGGTCCCGTCCCGGGGGCCACCATGTTGGGACGGATATGTCCTTCAATATATTTCTCGGCTCCCTGGGCTTGAACGCTAGTAATCCTCATACTGGCGAAACCTTCCACCGGCTGCCAATTGGCGTGGGAGGAGTTTGCAGGAATGATGGGCACCAGGATGTCATAGGGCTTCCCCTGCGCGGTGCGGGCGGCGAGCTGCCGGTCCACCTCCTGGAGCACCGAATCCGACACCCCTTCCTTGACGTTGATCAGATCCCCCACCCTGAGTTCCGGGGACGACAAGGAACCATCGATATAGGCGCGGGTGTCGCTGGCCCCGGAGGAGGGGTCTTTATAAGCGTGCCAGGCGCCGTCATCTCCCGGAGTGGGGTTTAAGTGGACCTTGAAGGGGGTATTATTCGGGGGGACTTTGTCATGGTCAACGGCCAGGGGAAAGGTCCCTATCCCGGGCGGGGCATGCCCGGCAAAATCGCT
>QZIZ01000025.1 GCA_003599195.1 Deltaproteobacteria bacterium
AGTTCATGGAGAGCGCCCATATCAAGGACCTCCTGGCGCACTTAAGGGTGGTGGCCAACCCCCGGGACGCCATGAGCTGGAGCCGGGTCTTGCTCCTGGTGCCGGGGGTGGGCAAACAGAGCGCCAAGAAGTTCCAGGCCAATCTCAAAGAAGGGTTTACCCTGCAAAAGGCGGTGGCCGCCTTGGGCAAGATGCGCCCCCAGGCCGGCCTCAAGCCCCTGGCGGAGCTATTGGAAAGCCTCCAGGCCCCCGGCCGGACCCTGGTAGAGCGCATGAACCTGGCCCTGACCTACTACGAGCCTCTGCTGACCCAGCGCTACGACGATTACCCCAAGCGCATCCGGGACCTGGAGCACCTGCTGACCATCACCGCCCGCTATAAGGAACTCCGGAGCTTTTTGAACGACCTGTCGCTCGAACCCCCTGCCAGCCTGGCGGACGTCACCTCCCCCACCCACGACTATCTGACGCTCTCCACCATTCATTCCGCCAAGGGCCTGGAATGGGACGCGGTCTTCATCATCTGGGCCGCGGAAGGCCGTTTCCCGGCCTACTACTCCCTGGAGAAGGAAGAGGAAATGGAGGAGGAACGGCGCCTGATGTACGTGGCCGCGACGAGGGCCCGGCGCTATTTGGCTGTCCTTTATCCCGCAGTGGGCTATAATAGGCAATTGGGCATGACCTATAACAGCCCCTCCCGCTTCATCGCCGAACTCCCCCCCGGGCTGCTGGAGACCTGGCGGACGGAAGTGGAGGAGTGGTGAGGTAGGGTGCGTTTTACGCACCCTAAAGCTGCGTAGAACGAAAAGTGGTGCGTGGAACGCACCCTACGAGGTCGCCATGGGCAAATGGGAACCGGCTTACCTGGAGACGCATCGCCGGGGGTTGCTCAAGCAAAAGATTCAGGCCGCTTATGACATCCTGAGCCAGTGCAATCTCTGCCCCCAAAACTGCCTGGTGGACCGGCGCCACGGGGAACGGGGCCTGTGCCGCACGGGGGATCAGCCCATTGTCTCTTCCTACGGCCCCCATTTCGGGGAGGAAGACCCCCTGGTGGGCCGGCACGGTTCGGGCACCATCTTTTTTGCCCATTGCAATATCTACTGCATCTTTTGCCAGAACTACGAAATCAGCCACGGGGGCGAAGGCGAGGAAATCACCGCCGCCGACCTGGCGGCCATCATGCTCTATCTCCAGAAAAAGGGCTGCCATAACATCAATTTCGTCACCCCGTCCCATCAGGCGGCCCAGATCCTGGAGGCCCTGCCCCAGGCCATTGACGGCGGCCTGAACGTGCCCCTGGTCTACAACACCGGTGGTTACGACGCCGTGGAGACGCTTAAGCTCTTGGACGGAGTCATCGATATCTACATGCCGGACTTCAAATTCTGGGATCCCCAGGTGGCCGTGGAGGTCTGCGAGGCTCCGGACTACCCGGAGATCGCCCGCCAGGCCCTGAAAGAGATGCACCGCCAGGTGGGGGATTTGGAGATGGATGAGGAGGGTGTCGCCCGCCGGGGGCTTTTGGTGCGGCATCTGGTGCTTCCCGATAATCTGGCCGGCACCAAGGAGTGCATGGAATTCCTGGCCCGGGAAATCTCCCCCGACACCTATGTCAATGTCATGGGCCAATACCGCCCCTGCGGCCGGGCCCAGGATCATCCGTCTCTGCACAAATTCCTCACCAGCCTGGAACACGCCGAAGCCCAAAAACTGGCCAGGGAGGCGGGACTTACCAGGCTGGACCAGCGGGAGAAGCTGTTTAGATGGTTGTAGAATTTTTTGGAGGCAGGGTGGAGAAAGTGATCAGTAATCAGTGATCAGTGGCTGTTTGCCCGATCACTGATCACTGATCACTGATTACTCAACTACCGAGATACATCCTCTCCCGGTAATTAACCCGAAGGCGTCTCATGGATATTTACGCAATCGGCGACATCCACGGCTGTCTGGACCAGTTGGAGCAATTGCTGGACGAGGTCCAACCCGACCTGGAGAACGGCCTTCTCCTCTTTGTGGGGGACTATATCGACCGGGGGCCGGAGTCCCGGGGGGTGGTGGATTACATTATCCGCTTGCGGGAGAAATACCCCAGGGAGCGGATTATCTGTCTCAAGGGCAATCATGAGGCCATGTTCCTGGATTTCTTAGAGGGCAGGGAGCGGGAACTCTTTCTCCTCAACGGCGGTATGAGCACGCTCAGGGATTATTGGGGGGATAACTGGGATCTGAAAGAATTGGTTCTGCCCCCGGAGCATGAACAATTCTACGACGAGCTGCTGCCCTATTATGAGACTCCGGATTATATCTTCGTGCACGGCGGGCTGAAGCCTGCGGTGCCGCTCTCGGAGCAGTTGGAAGAGGACCTGCTCTGGATCCGGGGAGAATTCATCGCTTCCCAGGAGGATTTCGGCCGCCTGGTGATCTTCGGCCATACCCCTTTCAAACGGCCTCTGGTGATGCCCAACAAGATCGGCATCGACACCGGCGCGGTTTACGGCAACTTCCTGACCTGCCTGAAATTACCCGATAAGGAATTCATTATTAAGGGCTATGAATTGCTGGACGACGGCTGATTTACTTCACCCAGACTCGTAAGCCGTCACACCTCCCTAAAGTTATGACCAGGAATCAGGAAGGCGCAGCTTTAACTCTGCAAAAAGCATTACAAAAAAGCATTAATTGTCATTCTGAACGGAGCGCAGCGGAGTGAAGAATCTCGTATTTGGGCGGGCCTGGATTTCCAATCTGCTTGTGATCACCGCCACCACCGGGAAAAACCTTGCCTCCAAAAGCGAGATTCTTCGGTCGCTCCGCTCCCTCAGAATGACAAGTGGGGATATTTTCGCAGAGGTCTCAACCTTGAACAATTTCTAAGAAGGGGTGGAGGGAGTGCTGAAAAAGCCTGCATCAGACCAGGAAAAGGGCCCTCCGGAAATTTCCGATGCCGACATTGTTGCAGCCATGAAGGAAATCTCCGGATATCTGGACATCACTCCCGGCGACTTCAAGGAGGTTTATCTCCTGGCCTTCCGCCATGCCCGGGAGAGGCTGCTGCGCCGGGTCACCGCCCGGGAGATCATGACCCGGGAGGTGGTCCGGGTGCAGGTGGACACCCCCTTGCAAGAGGCGGCGGAACTTCTGGCCCAACGGGCCATTTCCGGCGCGCCGGTGGTGGATGATGAAGGCAGGGTGGTGGGGGTCATCTCGGAGAAGGATTTCTTAAGAGGCCTGGCCCCGGGGAGTTCGAGTTTCATGGGGGTGGTGGCCGACTGCCTGGAAGAAGGGAACTGCCAGGCCCTGGCCCTCCGGGAGCGAAAAGTGGCGGACCTGATGTCCTCCCCGGCCATCACCGTTATAGAGGAGACGCCGGTCCTGGAAATTGCCCGGGTTTTTAAGGAAAAAGACATCAACCGGGCCCCGGTGCTGGATTCCCAGGGACGCCTGGCGGGCATCGTCTCCCGGGGGGACCTCCTGGGCTTAACGGCCTGCCCGGCCGGGGGCGCGCCATGAACTACTTCCGGAAGATGCGGGGCACCACCACCAGCCCCCCCCGGGTGAGCCTTCCGGAAATTTTCTGGTCCTGGCTGGGGGCCTTTGTGGGCATCATCGCCGTGGCCTATTTGAACTATCAATTCCTCACCGGCACTGCGCTGGTGCTGTTGATCGGTTCCTTCGGCGCTTCCGCGGTCCTCATTTACGGGGCCATCAAAAGCCCCTTGGCCCAGCCCCGCAATCTCCTGGGCGGCCATGTCATCTCCGCCCTTATCGGGGTATCCTTCTATAAATTGTTGCCCGCCTTTCCCTGGCTGGCGGCTCCCCTGGCGGTGGCCACGGCCATTGCGGTGATGCACGCCACCCGCACCCTGCACCCGCCGGGGGGCGCCACGGCTCTGATCGCAGTCATTGGGGATACCAAGATCCATTCCCTGGGGTACTGGTACGCCCTGGCCCCCGCGGGGTTGGGCGCGGTGATTATGTTGGTGGTGGCTCTGTTGATCAACAATATTCCCAAAACCAGAAGATACCCGGAGTACTGGTTTTGAAAATTCTTATAAGGGTAGAGTGCCTGTGTGGAAATCAGCCTTGGACGCGTTCAGAAGCCGCCGCTGGTCCTTTCATTTCCGTTGGATTCTGTTAAGCATCGCCGTAGGCGTGGTCTCCGGGTTTGGGGCCATATTTTTTGACGAACTGCTGGCCCGGACCTTCGAGTTTTGTATCAAGTTACACACGGGGTATTCAGAGCCTTCCCCGGGTGCGCCCGGAGGGACGATTGCCGGGTTTACCTCGCCCCACTCCCTGCTGTTGATCCTGATTCCGGCTCTGGGGGGGTTGATTTCCGGCATCCTGGTCTTCACTATCGCGCCTGAAGCCGAGGGTCACGGCACCGATGCCATGATCGACGCGTTTCATACCCGGGCCGGGTACATCCGTAAGCGGGTGCCCTTTGTCAAGATATTCGCTTCCGCCATCACCATCGGCTCCGGCGGCTCCGCGGGCAAGGAAGGCCCCATCGCCCAGATCGGGGCCGGATTCGGCTCCTTTTTGGCGTCGGTCTTGAAGCTCAGGCCCCGGGAGCGGCGGATCCTGGTCCTGGCGGGGGCCGCAGCCGGCATCGGGGCCATCTTCCATGCCCCCCTGGGGGCCGCCCTGTTTGCCCCGGAAGTCCTTTACCGGGAGATGGAGTTCGAGTTCGAGGCCATTTTGCCCTGTGTGGTTTCCTCTATTGTGGCCTACTCCATCTTCTCCGAGGTCTACGGGCGCAATGCCCTGTTTTCCCCAGGTCCCGTGGATTTTGCACTGCCCACTGAGCTCATACCATACACCCTCTTCGGGGTGATCTGCGCCCTGGTGGGTTATGTGTATGTGAAGGTCTTCTATGGGACCCGGAACCGGTTTTTTCGCCTGCTGCAAATCCCGAAAATCTTTAAACCTGCAGTGGGCGGCCTGATGTTGGGGATCATCGCCTTTAATTACCCCCAGATAATGGATGGCGGCTACGGCTGGGTGCAGATGGCCCTGGAAGGGAAGATGGTTTGGTACATCATGTTCCTCCTGGTTTTCTTGAAGATCCTGGCCACTTCCTGCACCATCAGTTCCGGGGGCAGCGGCGGGGTATTCGGTCCCTCGGTGTTCATGGGCGCCATGCTGGGAGGGGCCTTCGGCTCTCTGGGCCATCAGTTGGCTCCGAGTTGGGTGATTAACCCTAATGCCTTTGTGTTGGTGGGCATCGGCGGCTTCTTCGCGGGCGTGGCCAAGGTGCCGCTCTCTTCCATCATCATGGCTTGTGAAATGTGCGCCTCCTACACCCTTCTGGTTCCCTTGATGCTGGTTTCCTCCATCTCCTATGTCCTCCTGGGCAGAACCAGCCTTTATGAAAAACAGGTCTACAGCCGCTTGGCGTCGCCTGCGCATATGGGCGAATTTGCCCGGGGCCTGCTGGAGAAAATGCGCGTCCATGAAGTGATGGTGGAGCGTGAGGTGACTACTATTCCTGAGGGCCTGCGCTTCGGTGAATTGGTGCAAACAGTGACCCGTTCTCCCCAGATTTATTTCCCGGTGGTAAATAGTGAAGGGAAAATGACAGGCATTCTCTCCATCAATGATATCCGGGAAATCCTTTTTGAAGAGACCGTGGCCCAATTGATTGTCGCCAAAGACGTGGCGACCCCCAACGTGGTGCGGGTGTTCCGGGATGATAGCCTGCAAGACGCCCTGGACAAAATGGCCCTCATCCAGGTGGATGAACTGCCGGTGGTCCGGGAGGAGAATCCGGACGAAATTATTACTATGATCGCCAAACGGGATATCATCGGTTTTTATCATACTACAAGCACGCGCTGAGGCCTTGGGCCAACAGTTTGAAGTCGCTTTCATGCGACCCTATGTCCCTATGATAACTAAAGATTACTGAAGCCTCCCCCCTTACCCCCTACCCCCAATGACCTTGACAGCCTTTAAAGTCTGCTGTAGCATTACCTGATTGGTTATATTCAAAGTTGGGGTAGTGTTTTTCTTCATAAGACTCCCTCCCCAAGCTGCCAAGATTGAATCCGGTTAAACCGCGCCGGCGCGGCTGGCGTCAAGGAGATAAGGTAATGTTGCGAGCGGTGCGCCTAAAATTTTTATTTCTTTTTATCCTCACAGTGGTGGCCATCCTCTTTGTCCTCCCTTCCTTTCCCATCGGCCTGCCGGATTGGTGGCAGAAGCACGTGAGCAAGGGCCTCAACCTGGGCCTGGACCTGAAAGGCGGCATGCACCTGGTCCTGGAAGTGGACATGGATTCCGCGGTCTCCAACGCCTTGAACCGGGCGATCCCGGAACTCAAGGAGATGATCGAGAAACGGGGCCTGGCCGCCAAGGTGGGGGATGTCGGCAAAGACAGCCTCCCCCTCACCTTGCTTAATGCCGATGAGCAATCGCCGCTGCAAAACCTGCTGAAAGAGGAATTCTCTCATTTCGAAGTCCAGGGGCCCCAGCGCCAGGACGGCCGGCTGCTATACACCCTCAAGCTGAAGCCTGAGGAATTAAAGCGCCTCCAGGAGCAGACCCTGAACCAGAGCCTGGAGGTAATGCGCAACCGCATCGACCAGTTCGGAGTCACCGAGCCGGTCATCGTCCGCCAGGGAACCAGCCAGATCGTGGTGCAGCTTCCCGGCATCCAGGACCCCCAGCGGGCCCTGGACCTGATCGGCAAAACCGCGCAACTGGAATTCAAGCTGGTGGACGACCAGGCCAGCGTCAATCTGCCGGAGCTCATCGAGCAGGCCCTTAAGCAGGGAAAACTCAAACCCGGCTATACCCGGGAGCAGCTCAATCAAGCCCTGGCGGACAAGATTCCGCCGGATGATGAAATCTATATCGAAAAGTCCATCGACCGGGAGACCGGCCGGCTCACCAGCAAGCCCCTGCTGCTGAAAAAGAAGGTGCTGCTTACCGGCGACGCGGTGAAGAGCGCCGCGGTGCGCATCGGCGACTATAACGAACCTTACGTCTCCGTGGACTTCAACCGCCGGGGGGCCGCGGAGTTCGGCCGCATCACCGGGGAGAACGTCAAGCGCCGCCTGGCCATCATCCTGGACGGGGTGGTGCGCTCCGCACCGGTGATCCAGGAGCGCATCGGCGGCGGCCGGGCCCAGATCACCGGCTCCTACACCTCGGAAGAAGCCCATGACCTGGCCATCGTGCTCCGGGCCGGGGCCCTGCCGGCCACCGTCAAGATCGTCCAGAACATCACCGTGGGCCCCACCCTGGGCGCGGACTCCATCCGCGATGGGCTGATCTCCGGCCTCGTGGGGACCTTCCTGGTGGTCTTCTTCATGATTTTCTACTACCGCTTCTCCGGAGTGATAGCCAACTATGCCCTGGTCTTGAATACCATCTTGCTCCTCGGAGTTCTGTCCCTGCTGAACGCCACCCTGACGCTGCCGGGCATCGCCGGCATCATCCTCTCCATCGGCATGGCGGTGGATGCCAACGTCCTCATCTACGAACGCATGCGGGAGGAGTTTCAAAGCGGCAAGCCCTTGAAGGCCGGCATCGACGGCGGCTATGGCAAAGCCTTCGGGACCATCATCGACTCTAATGTCACCACCCTGATCACCGCCTGCGCCCTCTTCCTCTTCGGCACCGGCCCCATTAAAGGATTTGCGGTCACCCTGAGCCTGGGCGTCACCCTCAACCTCTTCACCGCCCTTTTCGGCACCCGGGTGGTCTATGACTGGCTGATCATCAAGCGCTGGCTGAAAAGGCTCAGTTTCTTCGAGCTCTTTAAAAAGCCCAATATAGACTTCATCGGCATCCGGCGTTACGCCTACGCCTTTTCTATAATTATCAGCATCCTTGGGCTGGTGGCTTTTGTGCAGTTGAGCCGGGGCCACGGTAACCTGGGTGTTGAATTCAGCAGCGGCGCCATGGTGCAGTTCAGCGCCAAAGAGGCCTTCACCATCGACCAGGTGCGCCAGGCCCTGGATAAGGAAGGTTGGGGCAACGCCGAGATTCAGTCCCTGGAAGGCGGCCGGGGGCTGATGGTCAAGGTTAAAAAGAGTGAGGAGAACGTGGGGCTGATGGGAGAAAAACTCACGGCCATCCTCAACCAGAGCCTGCCCGCCAACCGCTTCACCGTGGCCAGCACCGAGGAAATCGGGCCCTCCATCAGCCGCGACCTCCGCAACAAGGCCATCATCGCCATAGTCATTTCCTTTATCGGCATCATCATTTACCTGACCTGGCGCTTTGAGCTAATCTTCGGCATCGGCGCGACCGCCGCCACCTTCCACGACGTCCTGGCGGTCCTGGGCATCTTCTGGCTCCTTGATAAGGAAATCACCTTGCTGGTGGTCACCGCGCTCCTCACCCTGGCGGGTTCCTCCCTCAACGACACAGTGGTGGTCTTCGACCGCATCCGGGAAAACCTGGCCCGGAAAAGGGGCAAGATAGGTGATATTATCAACCTCAGCGTCAACGAAACGCTCTCCCGGACCATTGTCACCAACGGCACCGTCTTTTTGGTGGTGGTGGCCCTCTACTTCTTCGGCGGCGTAGTCCTGGAAGATTTCGCCCTGGCCATGGTCCTGGGGGTGCTGGTGGGCACCTTTTCCTCCGTGTTCGTGGCCAGCCCCATCGTCTATGCCTTCCGCAAAGACTCCAAGCGGGTGACGGTGAAGCGGGAAAAGGTGGTGGAACTCTCCGCAGCCAAACAGCGGAGCGAAGAAAAGAAGGAAAAGAAGGCCCCCAAGGCCGCAGGCGGCAGGAAGAAGGGCGGGAAGAAGTAAGGCCAGTAGCCAGTGGTCAGTGGCCAGTGGTCGGTGGTCAATAATAAGTAATAAGTGATCAGTGATCAGTGAAAAATATCTATTATTCCATGTGGTTGCAAAAGTTTTTTGGTTGTCATTCTGAACGGAGCGCAGCGGAGTGAAGAATCTGGTATTTTGAGGCTGGTTCTTCAATCGCTGCTGCCTTAGAATGACAATCTGCTGGTGGCACCGGCGTCCCGCCTGTGCGAACAGGCTGGAAAGCCTGTTCCACCCCAAACTTTTCCTTTTCCACCCTCAAATTTTGATGTAGGGTGGGCATTGTGGTCCATCAATATTTCTCTCCTGGTTTATTAAAAATTTCTTGCCGTATATACTTTTGTATATATAATAGATAATGAAATTTGAATGGGATGAAGCCAAACGGCGGATCAACTTTGAGAAGCACGGCCTTGATTTCCGGGATGCTGAAAAGGTCTTTGAAGGGCCGATCATAACCGTAGAAGATGGTCGCTATGATTATGGAGAGACACGCCTAATTTCATTAGGCCTGCTGGCAGACGTCGTGGTCGTTATCGTCCATACTGTACGACACGAAAAAACCCGTATTATTTCCATGCGGAAGGCAAAAGCCAGGGAAAAGAAAGCATATGAAGAAAAAATATTACTCGGATCTGAAACGCCTCCGGAGCCTCAAGGATGAGGAAATCGACACTTCCGACATTCCGGAACTGGACGCCTCCTTTTTCGAGAAAGCGGTAGTTTCCCTGCCCCGGCCCAAGGCCACCGTCTGCATCCGCCTCGACCAGGACGTGCTGGATTGGTTCAGGTCCCAGGGCAAAGGCTACCAGACCCGGATAAACGCACTGCTCCGGGCTTATATGGAGGCACAGGGGAATAATTAAGAAAATGTGAGTTAAGACTCTTATTATGTCTACATAACTGTTTCAAGTCCCAGGGAAGGATTTCCAACCAGGTAAACGCTTTGCTCAGTGCTTATGTGGATACTCAAGGAAGCAATTAAATCAGAAAATTTTAATCTATAAGTATAGAAAAAGCATGAAGGAATGTGTATAAGGAAGTCTATTTATGATGAGCAGTGAAGAAGAAAAGATAATTCGGAGGCTGCAAGAGATAAAATCTTGGGCTGATGCTAATAATTTATCGTATGAATTGGGTAAAGGTAAGGGAAAGATATTTACTCTCTTTGGTAAGAATGGTGGACGTCTTATTTCGTTTTATGAGAAAGGTACTTATAAGGGAAGAATATATGTTTATATTGCTGATGGTACCTTTCCAGGAGAGTTAGAGCAAAGAGATATCTTTGTTGGTGAACTTCAGCATAATAATTTTATTGATAATAATTACAAAAGAAAAGATCATAAGCATTTCCAGAATGACAATAAAAATGACAAAAAACTCCAGCACTTAACTGATGCTGAGATAGGAAGGTTGAAAGATATCCTGATTAAATATTGTGGTTAAGATGAGCTTTATAAGATGATTAAATCTGAGAACAGAGTAACCGAAAACCGAAAACCCAAAACCGAAAACCCGGCATTAAGGCCCAAGGCTTTAGTCCTCTACGGCTACGGCCTCAACTGCGACTACGAAACCCAGTTCGCCCTCAACCGGGCCGGGGCCGAGGCGGTTAGGGTCCACACCACCGACCTCCTGGAAAACCCCGCCCTCCTCTGGGATTACCACCTTTTAGCCGTGCCCGGCGGCTTCAGTTGGGGGGACGACCACGGCGCCGGGGTGATTTTGGCTTTGCGGCTTAAGCTGGCCTTGGGGCAGGCCTTGCAGGAGTTCATCGACTCCGGGCGGCTGTGTATCGGCATCTGCAACGGCTTCCAGGTATTAGTTAATCTTGGCATCCTCCCCAACCTGCCGGGGCGGGCCGGGGAGCGCCTCACCGCCCTGATCCCCAACGACTGCGGCAATTTCCGGGACGCCTGGGTGAATCTCAAGGCCATCCCCAGCAACTGCGTCTTTACCCGGGGGCTGGACGTCCTGGAACTTCCCATCCGCCACGGGGAAGGCAAATTTTACGCGGATGGGCCGGTGCTGGCGGAGCTGGCGGACCGGGGCCAGGTCGTCTTCAAATACGCCACCCCCTCCGGCAAGGCGGCCCTGGGCCGTTTCCCCTACAACCCCAATGGCGCGCTCCTTGACATCGCCGGCATCTGCGACCCCACGGGCCGGGTCCTGGGCCTCATGCCCCACCCGGAGGCCCATATCTGCGCCACCCAACACCCCAGCTGGACCGCGGAGAAAGAGCAGTGGCGCCGCCGGGGCGAGCCCTACCCCGAACCGGAAGGCGCGGGGTTGGCCATCTTCCAGAACGCCGTGCGGTATCTGCAAGGCGTCATTTAATCTCACGCAAAGACGCAAATATAAATAAGAAATTTATAACTTATCTATCCCGGCAATTATCATGGTGGGGCGGCCGTCTCTGGCCGCCTGGAGGTTGGCAGGCGGGGACGCCTGCCCCACGGCACGGAGGCCGGCCCCACCATTTTTTTTCATTTATTGGTATCAGGCAATGGAGGCAAGTATGAAAAGGCTGGCGGCGGCCCTGTTAGGCGTTTTAATTTTGGCTTTGGGCCTGCACGCGGCCCTGGCCGCGGATAAAGGCAGCAAGGAGGAGGCCGTGGCCATGGTCAATAAGGCGGCGGCCTTCCTTAAGGCCAACGGCCGGGATCAGGCCCTGGCGGAGTTTAACAACCCCAAGGGGCAGTTCGTGGACCGGGACCTTTACGTCGTTGTCGGCGATATGCAGGGCAAGTGTCTGGCCCACGGCTTCATGCCGGAGTTGGCCGGCAGGGATATGATGGAGGTCCGTGACATCGACGGCAATTATATCACCAAGGACCGCCTGAAATTGCTCCAGAAAAGCAACACCGCCTGGCAGACTTATAAATACCCCAACCCGGCAAACAAGAAAATCGAGACCAAATCCATGTACCTGGAGCGGGTGGGGGACATCTACATCGGCGTGGGGGTGTATCAGTAATTTCTCGCAAAGACGCCAAGGGCGCAAAGTTAATCAGGGGCACGGCTATCGCCGTGCCCCTGAGTTGTTTTTAGGGTTGCCCACGGCGGCGGTCAATCGTTCCAGTCGCCGATCTTATATAAGAGTTCATTAAGACGAAGTACTTATAACTTTTCATTCTTGAATATCTTGCGCCTTTGCGTGAGATCTAAACTTTTCAAACAGCTCTCCATAGATCTTTTGACCACCCGTAAAGGATGAAAAGCTGGCCCCCCCGGCCCTCCGCCAGTTAGCGGCAGGGTGAAAAGGAGACTCGCCGGGCGGGGGGAGAGGGGGTAACCTCTCTGCAAGCCCCGGTTTTTACTGGCAACTGACCATTGGCAACTGACAACTTTTTAGAACAGATACTACGAGTGCTTGAATTTATTCGTCAAACTCTCCATCACCGCCAGCTGCACCTGCTGGATTTCCAATAATCTCCGCCACTGCTGGGTCAGGAGCAGGTCCATCTTTTCGTTGAGGTGGCGAATCTCCAGTTCCGCCTTCAGGTTCACCCGGTAATCGTATTCCGACCGCAGCCGGTCTTTGGCGTCCTGGCGGTTCTGGCTCATGAGGATTATGGGCGCCTGGACCGCGGACATCAGGGAAAAGACCAGGTTCAGAAAGATAAAGGGGTAGGGGTCGAAGGGGCGAAAAATCCAGACATAAGAGTTAATGGCAAACCAGAAGCCGGTGAGCAACAAAAACCCCAGGATAAACCCCCAACTGCCGCCGATGGCCGCCACTTTATCGGACAGCCTCTCCCAAAAGGTCAATTCCTCCTCAAAGGCTACGTTGATATTCCGGGAAAGCAGCTCATGCTCTTTTAGGCTTTGCACCATGCCGTTTTGGAGAGTGGTGATTTCGCCCATTCCTTCCCGGAGCGCCTCTTCCACGTACTTGCCCCGGAAATGGTTCAGGTCTTCCTGGCAGATATAGCCCTTGGGGGACCATTGAGGGAATTCCCGGAGCACGGCCTGCTGCACCCCGCCCCGGACCAATTCCCCGGGCCAGACCTCATCCAGGCCCTTGCTTTGCCCGCAAATCTGGCAGACTACCCGCGCGTTGGCATTGTGGCCCATGTTGCTTGTCCCAATTTCCCCTTAGTTTTCCCGGAGGCGCGCCAGGAAATCAACCGGCCCCCGGCGCAGTTCCTCAGGGGCGGGCAGGCGGTCCAGGCGCATCAATTCCATGATGGCGGCCATCTCTTCCAGGTGTTGGCAGCCGGCCGCGGCCAGGACCCGCCGGTTTTTCACATAAAAGGCCAGGAAATTGCGGGTTGCCGGGTCCCCGTGATAGATGATTTCGTCCCAATCGCTGACGTAGCCCGCATATTGGAAATGGATATCCAGCCGTTCGCTCCAGAAAAAGGGGATATCCCGGAAAGGAGTTTTCTTCCCGGCCATATTGTGCGCGGCCACCCGGCCGTGCTGCATGGCCAGGCGCCAGTGCTCGATCCTGATAAGGTCCCCGGTGCGCCAGTCCGGAAACCGGGCGATATCCCCGGCGGCATAGAGCCCCTCAGCCGCCCGCAGGTGCTCGTCCACGGTGACGCTGCCGTCCGGGTTCACAGGCACGCCTTGAAGCATCTCCGTGGCCGGTTTGACCCCCACTCCGGCGATCACCAGGTCTGCGGGGAGCTGTTCGCCGTTATCCAACAGCACGGCCTCCACCCGGTGCCGGCCCTCCAGCCGCTCTACCCTGGCCCCGAGGCGGAAGGAGACCCCGTTTTCTTCCAGCAGCCGCTGCCACATCCGGCCGATCTCCGGGCCCAAGGTGCGATGAAAAGGAACCGGCCCCGGCGCGGCCACGGTGACTTTCAGGCCCCGGGCGCTGAGGCTGCCCGCAGTCTCCATGCCGATGAAGCTCGCGCCCGCGATCACCGCGTTCGCCCCTTTCCGGGCCGCGGCGATGATCGCCTCCGCGTCCTCCAGGTTCCTCAGGGTGAAGACGCCTGCCAGGTTCCCCCCGGGGACCTCCAGGGGGCGGGCCAAGCCGCCGGTGGCCACCAGCAGGGCGTCATATTTCATGACCGTGCCGTCTGCAAAGGACAGCGTTTTGGCCCCGGCTTCCACCCGGGCCACCTTCGTCTCCAGGAAGATTTCCAGGTCATGGGTTTCAAAAAATTCCCGGGACCGGAGCCAGAGGACTTCCTGAGGGTTGGCTCCCGCCAGGTAGTTCTTGCTCAGTTCGGGCCGGTCATAGGGCAGCCGTTTCTCCTGGGTGATCATCACCACCCGGCCCTGAAAGCCGTCCTGGCGCAGGGCTTCCGCGGCGGCCAACCCCGCCGCGCCGGCGCCCAGGATCACAAAGGTGCGGGGGTCCACAGCCGCGTTCCGTTGGGCCATGTCCGGAACGCGGCGCTCTCCGGCCCCCTCCGGGACCCTGACGATGACGTCTTCCCCTTCGAGGCGCACCTCGAACCGGGGCACTGCGTCCAGTCCCGGAGGCTCCAGCAGGTCCCCGGTGACCATATTGAAGGCGGACATGTGCCAGGGACAGTAGACCCGGTCGCCTTTACAGGCCCCTTCCGCCAGGTTGCCGCCATAGTGGGTGCAAATGCCGCCCACGGCGTGAAATTCACCCTTGATCTTAGACAGCAGCACCGTGGTTTCCCCCACCTTCACTTCCTTCATGTCGCCGTCTTTAAGGTCCTGGATTTTGGCTACCACTGCCTCTACTGCCATGATCGGCCTCCTTTGCCGTTCGCTTCGGTTTTGATGACGGCCAGAAATAGGGCGCAATTCCCAATTAGAGAACGGGCCGGCAATAAACCGGGGGAAAACATTGGATGGATCAGACTTCTGGCCTTCATCAAAAAAATAAGATTAATTCCAAGGGAATCAAGCTGGGTTAAAATGTCAAATTATGAGGATCATCGCCCACCTGGACATGGACGCCTTTTTCGCAGCGGTGGAGGAGCGGGACCATCCGGAATTCAAAGGCCTCCCCATCGTGGTGGGCGCGGACCCGGCCGGGGGCCGGGGCCGGGGGGTGGTCTCCACCGCCAATTACCCCGCCCGGAAATACGGCATCCATTCGGCGCTGCCCATTTCCACGGCCTGGCGGCTGGCCGGGAAGGCCAAGGCCCGGGGGGAGCCGGAAACGATCTTTCTGGGGGTCAATTACCGCCGCTACCGGGAGGTCTCCGGGAGAATCATGGCCCTGGTACGCCGCCATTCCCCCCTGGTGGAGGAGGCGGGCATCGATGAGGTCTATTTCGATCTGAGCGCTGCGGGCTCTTTTGAGAAGGCCGCAGAGATCTGCGGGAAATTGAAAAAAGAAATTCGGAATCAGGAAAAACTCACTGCCTCCGTGGGTATCGGCCCCAATAAACTGGTGGCCAAGATCGCCTCGGATTTCCGGAAACCCGACGGCCTCACCATCGTCACCCCGGAGGAGGCGGAGGCCTTCCTGGAGCCTTTGCCGGTGCGCAAAATCCCCGGCATCGGCCCCAAGACCGAGAACCGCCTGGCCAAAGAGGGCATCCGCTCCGTCCGTGACTTAAAAAAGTTTTCCGCGGAGGAATTGCGGCTGCGCTTCGGCAAATGGGGTCCGGAACTTTACGACCGTCTCCGAGGCCGGCATGAAGCTCCCTTACAGGAGGAATACGAACCCAAATCCGTGGGCGAGCAGGAGACCTTCGGGAAGGATACCGGGGACCTGAACCTGATCTTTGACAGCCTGCTGGGCATGTGCGGCGGCGTCTGGAAGCGGATGCGATCCGAAGGTTTCCGGACTTTCCGCACCGTGGTGGTGACCGTCAGGTTCGCGGATTTCGACACCCATTCCCGGAGCCACACCCTGGCCGCGGCCAGCGGCTCCTTAGAGCGGTTGCGGTTCACCGCCATGAAACTGCTCATGCCGTTTCTGGACCGGCGGGAGAACCCCAGGCGCAAATTGCTCCGGCTCATCGGCGTGCGGGTGGAAAAATTAGAAAAGTAGGGAAATGGCTTGCCGGAGCTTGCCTTTGGCAATCCCTGGAGAAGACTAAAGGCAAACTTCTGAGAAAACCCGTAGGCGCCTACGGGCCGCTGGAATTGAAGTCCGGAATCTTCCGGGCTTAGGACTCATGCGCCTCTTCCCGGTGGGGATCAGACGCGGCCGCGTCTTTCAGGCCCTCGGGACAGGCCGCCAGATACTGCTCCATGACCAGGAGGTAGGCCTCCTCCTCCTGCATCTTCTCCCGGAGCATCTCCCGCACCAACCGGCAAATCCCGATGTTCCGCGCCGCCGCCCTGTTCCTGGCCCAGCGATTGACTTCTTTGTCCAGGGTGATGTTGACTTTCTTCATAATGAAAAGGTAATGATTTCTGGTTCCATGTCAACATTCCCAGAGGCAAATCTCTCATGCCGATTCGTAATCAACCGACAATTTTTCGTAGGGGCGAACCGTGTGTTCGCCTAGATGCATTCGGGGCGAACACAAGGTTCGCCCCTGCAATTTTTCGACTTCTGAATGCAAACGAATCGATATCAAACCTGGCGAAAATGAAAATTCAATAAAAATTGTTAGCGCTCATGAACCTCTTCCCGCTGGGGATAGCGCTCACCGGGTTTTTTCAGGCACGTTGGCTTCGCCGCCAGGAATTGCTCCATGGCCAGGAGGTAGGCCTCTTCTTCTTGCATCTTTTCCTTGAGCATCTCTCTCACCAACCGGGAGACGCTGGTGTTCTGCTCTGCGGCCCTGATCCTGGCCCAGCGGGCCACTTCCTCATCCAGGGTGACGGTGATTTTTTTCATACCCCGATGATAAAAAAATCCCGATTTAGTAGCAATATGTGACCTCTGCTAAAGTCCTCTTGTCATTCTAAACGGAGCGGAGTGAAGAAGCTTGTATTTCCAGGCACCTACGAGATTCCTCGGTCGCTCCGCTCCCTCGGAATGACAAATGTGGAGATTTCGCAGAGGTCTCAATATGCGCCTCCATTAGCAGCTCATTCCTTCCTGAGAAATTAGGCAGTTCTTGCCGCCCGGTTAACTTATCGACTCCTTCAATATCAATATAATCAACTATATCAATAGGATATCCTGGAGCGCCTCTGGCATTTTTCTTGCTTCTTGGAGGTTAACCCTTTCCGGGCGAATTTTGATCTTTTGTCTGCATCCAGGCCAATTCTTTTACCGGCGGCGCTATGAACTTATTGGTGGTGGGAGGTTTTTTCCTGGCCGAGGCCCTGGAGATGCTGGGCCATCGGGTGATCAACGCGGCAGAATTTGCTTCCCCCGCGGCGGATGAGGTGGACCTGGCCGTGGTTCTGGAGCAGTTGCCGGCCGCCGACCGCCCGGACCTGGTCCTGGTGGTGGAGAACCTGGGCCCCCGCCGCCTCCCCCTCAATCTGGAAAACCTCAAGGTCCCCCGAACCTTCTATGCCCTGGACCCCCACCTCAACCTCCACTGGCACCAGAAATACGCCTCCGCCTTCGACCTCGTCTTCACCACCCAGCAGTCCAGCATGTCGGCCTTTAAGGCCAAAGGAAGGCCGGTCCATTGGCTCCCCTGGGCCGTGAACCTGGGGGTGGTCTTCGATCATGCCTTGCCCCGGACTCACGAGATCGCGTTCGTGGGCCGGGCGGACCCCCGGTTGCGCCGCAAGCGCCACTGTATCCTCGAAGCCTTAAAGAGCCGTTTCCCGGTGCGCGTCTGGGGGGACCGGGCCGGCAACCAGGTGGACCAGCAGGAGATGGGGCGCATCTACAGCCAGGCCCGGGTGGTGGTGAACGAGTCCATCCAGGGGGAGGTAAACTTAAGGGTCTTCGAGGCCCTGGCCGCGGGCGCCCTGCTCCTCACCGAGGACGTGGGTCCCAATCTCCTGGGCCTGTTCACCCCCGGCAGGCATCTGATCACCTACGGTCCCCAGGACCTCCTGGAAAAAGCCGCTTACTATCTCAGCCACGAAGAGGAGCGTTTGGCCATCGCCGCCAAAGGCCGGGAGCGGGTCCTGGCCCGGCACCACACCCTGGCCCGGGCCCGGCAGTTCCTGGAGTATCTGGGGGAGGGGGGCTGGTCCCGGCAGGCCCCGGATCACCTGCAACTGGGGCAGACCCTGTTGCATCTCTCCTTCCGGGGGCTTTACCCGGTGCAGCCGGGGCTGGAGCGGACCGGTTTCCATCTCCGGAAAGCCCTGGAGGAACATCCCGGCTGTGCGGCCGCTTATCTGGCGTTGGGCCAGGCGGCTTTGATGGCCCATGACCCCGGGGGCGCGCTGGCGGCTTACGATCAGGCCCTGGCCCTGGCTCCCGGAGATTTCCACGCGCACCTCCTCCGGGGGCATCTGTTGCGGCATCAAGGATGCTTGAGGGGTGCGGCTGCGGCGTTGCGCCAAGGCTTGAAGCACGCGGCCCAAGCCCCCTATCAACTGCGGCGGGCGGCGCGGGCCTTGCTTCCAGGGGGGATGGACACCGCGGCCTTCTTCACCGGCCTGGGAGGGATTTACGAGGCCCAGGGCCTCACCCTGGAGCCCGGTTATCCCCCGGCCCCGGAACCCCGCTTCTTTGCGTACGCCGTAGAATATTACCTGCATGCCTTAAAACTGGACCCCTTGTACGTGCCGGCTTTGAAAGCCCTGGGGCTCCTCCTGGAGCGCCATGGGTTGCCCTGCGAAGCAGCCTTGCATTTCGAGAGGTGGGCGCAGATGGTGCCGGAGAACCCGGAAGCCCGCCGGCTGTTGGGCCGGGTCCAGTTGCAGGGCTATCAGCCCCGGGAAGGCTTGAAGAATCTGCTGATGGCTCAGATCTTGGAGCCCCGGATGGACCTGATGGAATCCCTCAGGGGTTTGCCCCTGGCCCCGGGGACGTTGCAGACGTTGCTGCCCCAGATTACTCCGGAGGAATTATGGACCAGCCAGGCTCTCCCCTGTTAATCGGTTTCTATACCGAAGGCCTGCCTTTCGATGGGGCCACCATCTACGAGAAAGGCCTGGGGGGCAGCGAATCCGCGCTCTATTTCCTGGCCCGGGAGTTTGCCCGAAAAGGGCACCGGGTCCAGGTTTTTTGCCGCACCCGACGGCCGGGCTCCTATGAGGGCGTGGAATACCGCCATCTGGAAAGCTTGCCCGCAGTTGCGGCCGCTCAGATTTTTGACGTCTTCATCATCAGCCGTTTCCCCCGGGTCTTCGATCTGCCTTTCCAAAGCCGCTTAAAGGTGATGTGGAACCACGACAACCTGGTGGAGCCTCAAACTTACCGGCGGGAGACCTTCCGGGCCGACCTTTTCTTTACCCTGAGCGCTTACCACGAAGCGGAATATCTCTCCCAGTTGCCGGAGCTGGCGCCCTTTTCCCACCGCACCAAAAACGGCGTGGACCTGGAGATGGCTCAAGCAGCCGCCCAAACCGCGGATAAAGACATGGCCAAGGTGGTTTACGCCTCCCGGCCGGAGCGGGGGCTGGAGATCCTGCTGCGCCACATCTGGCCCCGGCTGCTTAAGGCCCGGCCTGAGCTGCAACTGTATCTCATGGGTTACGAGGCCCCGAACAAACCCGGGCAGGAGCATATGGCCGGCCTGGTGGCAAACGCGCCCCGAACCACGGTCCTGGGGAGCCTGGCCAAGCCGGAATACTACCGCCATCTGGCCGAGGCCGCGTTGCTGCTCTACCCCTGTTCCTTCCCGGAGATCAGCTGCATCGTCGCCCTGGAGGCCCAGGCCCTGGGCACCCCCATCATCACCAGCCGGGATTTTGCGCTTACGGAAACGGTGGGGGTCTCCCGGTACCTGATCTCCGGGCGTCCGGCCTTTCCCGCGTATCAGGAAGCCTTCGTGGACCGGGCCCTCCTCTACCTGGAGGACCGCGGCCGCTACCGGCAAGATACCGCCGCGGCTTTGGAGTGGGTGCAGGAGCGCTATTCCTGGAAGCGGATCGCCGGGGAATGGCTGGAACTCTTTGCCCGCTATCTGGCCCGGCAGGAAGAGCAAGTAACCTATTCCCTGTTTCTGGGGAGTAAAGGCGGGCCCTCATGTCCCTGGCCGGCGCCGCCGCCCGCGGAGGTGCGTTACCTGACTCTCCTGGAGAGGCAGATGGACCTGGCCCTGCTAAAACCCCGCCTGGAAGCGGAAGCAAGGGGAGAGTGGCTCCTGCTGCTGGAGGACGCCGCCTTATCGGGGGATTTGCCTCCGCTCCAGCTCCTGATGGACGCCAATAGTGTGGATTGGTTCGGCTTCCGCCGGGAGCCCGAACCTCCGGGCCACTGGTCCGGAGTGCTCTTCCGGCGCCATTGCCCGATGAACCCGGATAACGGCCTGGAGGTGATGATTCCATGATGCATGTTTGGGTTTTCAGCCTGCTGTTTGTTTTCGGTTTGCTGATGGAGTAAACGGACGTTTCCTGTTTTGAAGAGATAGTTTTCACGTAAAGACGCAAAGGCGCAAAGAAAGACGCAATATGCAAACCCTAAGCCTGTGCATGATTGTCAAAAACGAAGCCGGCAACCTGGAGAGGAGCCTGGCCCCGTTGATCCCTTTTGTGGATGAAGCGGTGGTGGTGGATACCGGCTCCGATGACGGCACCCCGGAGCTGGCCGCATCCCTGGGGGCCAGGGTGCACCAATTCGCCTGGGGCCACGATTTCTCGGCCGCCCGGAACTTCTCCCTGGAAAAGGCCGCGGGGGATTGGATCATCTGGCTGGACGGGGATAACCGCGTGCCCGAAGAGGACGGGGCCCTCCTTAAATCTCTGGTGCAGCGGCCCCAGGACGCCATACTCTGGGCCACCGAAGTTCTGGAGCCGGGCGGCGGCCGCCTCCTGCAAAAACGGTTCTTCCCCCGCCGGCCGGAGATCCGTTTCCGCTACCGGGTGCATGAGCAGCTCGTTCATCCCCCGGACTTGGCCCAGGTCATCACTCCGGTGCGCATTTTCCACTGGGGCTACGAAACCCGGGAGCTCCGCCAGGCCAAGGCCAGGCGCAATCTTACTTATCTACTGGCCGAACTCCAGGAGCGGCCGGAGGATTTCTATCTCCGGTATCATTTGACCCGGCACCATTTCTATGCCGGAGAGCTGGAAGAGGCCTGGGGCCAGTTGCAAATGGTGCTGGCCACCCCCTGGCTGGAGAACCAAAACCCGGAAATCGCCCGCCATGCCCGGCTGCTGGCGGCGCTTCTTCTGGACCGGGCGGATGACTTGTCCGGGGCCTTGAGGCAATTCCGGGAAGTGGTGGAACGGTATCCGGATTATGGCCTGGCCTGGTATCACCTGGGCCAGACCTGCTTCCGCCGCAACGACTTCGACACCGCGGCCCTGGCCCTGGCCCGGTTTCTGGAGCTGGGCTGCGGCCATTTCTTTCTGGATCAGCCGGAAGAAAAGCTGACTTTAACGGCCTTGTTGACCCGGGCCCAGGCCCTTAGGCGGCTGGAGCGGTTTCCGGAAGCCGGGGAAGTCCTGAAGGACGCCCAACGGCGCTACCATCAGGAGCCCGGCGTTTGGCTGGAGACCGCGGCCCTGGCCCGGGCCTGCGAGGATGAGCGGGCCGCGCGGCGGGCCCTGGGAGCCTGCCTGAACCTGCGCCCCGGCTTCCGCCGCGCCCGGATGCTGCTGGCGGAAATGGACGGCCGCGTATGAAGATCTGGGACGCCAACCTCCAGGCACTGAAGGCCAGGGACCGGGCCGGGGATCTCCTCCCGGACCTGCCCGCCGGCCCGCCTGCCGCGCACAGGGTCACCCTGGTGCCCGGCCCGTGTCCGACCTTGCAGGTACCGGGGGCCAAGGGCCGGCCGGTCACCCTCCACAGCCCCCGGGAAGCCTGGAAGGAGGCCGAGGCCCTGGCCGCCCGGGCGCCTGTGACCCCTTCCCGGCCGCTGCTGGCTTTGGGGTTGGGTCTGGGGTACCACCTGCTGAAGCTGCTCCCCCGGCTGGCCCCCGAGCAGCCCCTGGTGGTGGTGGAGCAGGACCCGGAAATCCTCTGGGCCGCGCTCCAAAGCCTGGACTTAACGCCGCTTTTGGCCCGGCCCCGGACTGTCTTGGTAGTTCATCCCGACGCCCTGCAAACCGTCAGCCACCTGCAAACCCGCCTGCATCTGGGCAACGGCGGCGGGGTTCCCCTCCTTTGGGGGCACCCCGCGTCGCTTAGGGCCGCCAACGGCTTCTACGAAGAAGTGATCGCCGCCTTCCAGACCCCCCGGGCCGTGCCCCCCCGGTCTTGCGGCCTGAAAAAAGAGAGTTTGCGGGTCCTGGTGGTTAATTCCGACTATTTCCTGATCCCGGAGGCGTCCCGGGCCTTCAAGCAGTTGGGTCATGAACCGGAGATCATCACCTTTGACAAACGCCGGGACAATCCCGAAGAAGTGCTGCACCGCATCCTGCAGCGGGTGGTGGATTTTCCCCCGGACTTGGTCTTCACCGCCAACCACCTGGGCTTCGACCGGGAGGGCCTGCTGGCCGAGGCCCTCAACCGCCTGCGGCTGCCTTCGGTCTCCTGGTATGTGGATTCCCCGGCCATCATTCTCAATCTCTATGCCGGCCCCAAGAGCGACCTGTCGTCCATCTTCGTTTGGGACCCCACCTACGTGCCCGAGGTCAAGGCCCTGGGTTTCACCCAGGTCTTTACCCTGCCTTTGGCCACCGACCCCGGCGTCTTTTATCCCCGGCCCGGGGCGGAACTGAGCCGGTGGCGGACCCCGGTCTCTTTTGTGGGCAACTCCCTGATCGGCTCGGTGGCCGCCAAGCTGGAACGGCTGCCTTCCTCCCCGGAGTTTCTGGAAATGTTCCGGCAACTCCAGGAGGCTTTCCAGGCCCACCCATTCCGCCGCCTCGACTTGCTCCTGGCGGAGCAGGGGTTGGCGGAACATCCCTTAATCCGGCAGCTTACCATCAACCAATGGACGGACCTGGAGGCCGGGATCATCTGGGCCGCCACCCGGAACTACCGGCTAAAGTGCGTGCGGCAGTTGGCCCCGTTTAAGCCCACGATTTACGGGGACTCCGGCTGGGGAGAGATGGTGGCCGCGCCTTTCCGGCTCCGTTCGGAGGTCAATTATTACAGTGACCTGCCCGCCATTTACGGGGCCACCGCCGTCAATTTCAACGCCACCAGCATGCAGATGAAGGCCGCGGTCAACCAGCGGGTCTTTGACGTGCCCGCGGCCGGGGGCTTCCTGCTCACCGATTTTAAGGAACAACTCACGGAAGTCCTGGAACCGGGGAAAGAAACGGTCTGCTACCACCATCCGGAGGAGATACCGGGGCTGGCGCGTTTCTACCTGGACCGCCCCGAGGCCCGGCGGCGGATCGTGGAGCGGGGCCGGGCCAGGATTTTGCGGGAGCATACCTACCGCCACCGCATACAGGAGATGCTGGCGGTGCTGCGGAGGAATATTTAATACGGTTTTCGGTTTTCGGTTTTCGGTTAACCACATGGTTACTTGAGTTATTTTAGTTACTTGGACATCTTGCACAAGTTTTTTGCATGGACGAAACAATGGTTTCGGCCAGGTTCCCTCCCCCTGGAGGGGGGAGGGTCAGGGTGGGGGTGATTTGGGTTCGAGGTGTCCATCAGTTCCAAGTGACGGATGCCTCCTCCCCCCAATTTTTCTTTGGCTGTGAATAAGATATGAATCCACTTGCGGCTTTGAAAGAAACCAGGGAAGATATCGGCCCCATCCAGGCCCAGCCGGGCTTGGGGAATGCCGCATCTCCCAAAAATATCCTGGTCCTGCAACTGGCCCGGCTGGGGGACCTGGTGCAGACCTGGCCCTTGCTCAGCCGGTTGCGCCGGGCCTATCCCGGGGCCCGGCTCAGCCTGCTGACGGACCGCCGGCTGCTGCCTTTGCAGGCCGCGGGGCCGGAGGTGGACGAGGTTATCGGGTTTGATTTCTTGCAGTTGGGCTCCCTGGCAACAGCCAACTGGCCCGGGGCTTACCAATTGCTGGCTGATTTTCACCAGGACTTGCAGACCCGGCGCTTCGACCTGGTCTTCAACCTCAACTTCTCCCGGCTCAGTCTCCTGCTGACGCATCTACTAGGGGCTCGGGCCAAGGGGTATCTATCGGCCTTAGGCGGCCGGGAATTCTCCCGGGAGCCCTGGCTGGCCTGGATCTACAGCCTGGTCCACGCCCGGCGTTTCAACCGCTTTCACCTGACGGACGTCTTTCGCCATCTGGCGCCGGAGTCCGGTACGGCCCCGGCCATGGGGCGAGCCGGGGCCGGGCTCAAGGAAGAGCCGGTCATCGCCCTGCAACTGGCCACCCGCCACGTGCGGCGCACCTGGCCGCTGGAGCACTTTACCCGGTTGGCGGAGTATCTGGTGAGGCATCTTTCGGCCCGGGTTCTGCTGGTGGGCACCAAGGCCGAACGCAGCCTGGGAGAAAGGCTCCGGGCCGCGCTGCCCGATGTTCTCCGGGAACGGGTGGTCAATCTCCAGGGCCGCACCGGCCTGGAAGAACTGGCGGCCCGGCTTGAGCAGACGCATCTTTTAATCAGCGGCGATACCGGCACCCTGCACCTGGCCGCGGCCCTGGGGGTCCCCACCGTGGCCCTCTTTCTGGGACCGGCCCTGTGCTTCGAAACCGGTCCCTACGGTTCCGGCCATTACGTCCTCCAGGCCGAACCACCTTGCCATCCCTGCACCGAGGCTGCGTCTCCCTGTCCCCAGGAAGGCCCGATATGTTTGGAGATGCTGCCGCCCGAGCTGGTGGGGCGCCTCGTATCCGGCCTGCTGGAGACGGGGAAAGCGGCCGCGGATCTTTCCCTGCCCGCAGGCTCAAGGCTCTATGGCAGTGAAATGGATGCCTTCGGAGTCTTCTACCGCTGCCTGGGAAATGAACCCCTCCGCTTCCTGGACCTGGTGGGCGACGCCTACCGCCGGGCCGGGGTCTGGCTGGCGGGGGAGGAAAAGGGAGCAGGGGCCGGGGGCCAGGGGCCAGGAGCTCAGGCGCCGGTGGCCCAGGCGTCTCGCCTGTACACCTTAGACCCTCCCCCAACCCCATATCGGGAGAGAGAGAAATTATCCTCAATGGATTTGCATGCCCTGGAAGAACTGCGAACCTTTTTGCATCAAGGGTTGCCGGTCCCTCCGGAGCTGCCGGAAGCAGCCGCGGCGCTGCGCCCCCTGCTGGCCTTTCAGGCGGAAATGCAGCGGCAGGGGCGGGAAGAACTGTTCGCGGGCGTCAAGGCGGTTTTTGCTGCGCACCTGTAGAGGTGAACCTGGTGTTCGCCTCGAGCGAAACAGGGCGAACAGAAGGTTCGCCCCTACGGGAAAACTCCGGTTGCTGATGAATTGGCTCAAGAATAACACGAGGGGAAATAGATGAGTCTCTGGGAAAAGAATCTGGAAGTTTTACGTCGAGTGGCCCCGGACCTGGCCGCCGCCCTGGCCGCCACCGCTGTTCCCGAGGACCACCAGGTCCTTCCGTCCCGAGCCGGGCCTCCTTATCTCCAGGTGGGAAGGCAACGCCTCACCTCCTCCTATGACCCGGTCAAGGAAGGCAGGGATTGGGCCGAATCCTTGGGAGAAGCCGCCGGCCCCCTCATCGTCTTCGGCCTGGGGCTGGGGTATCATATTCTGCCGCTCTTGGCCCAGGGGCGGGACGTCTGGGTGGTGGAGCCTTCGGCAATGGTGGCCCGCCTGGCCCTGGAGCATCAGGACCTGACACCCCTGTTGAAGAAAAACGGCCTGCGCCTGGGCACGGATTTCACCGGGCTGCCCCAAGACGGCCTGCTGGTGGACCATACCCCCACCCGCCGGCTGCACCCCGGCCCGCATCGCCGCCTGGTCCGCTATCTGGCCGGAGAGGACGGCGAATTGGGACCTTTGCGCATCCTGGTGGTGGGTCCCCTCTACGGCGGGTCCCACCCCATCGCCCGCTACACCGCCCGGGGCTTTAAGGAACTGGGGCACGAGACGGAGTTCCTGGATTTCGCTCCCTTTTTTGCCGGCTACCAGGCCCTGGCCCAAGTCACCAAGGACCGGCGGGCCGAGCATAAATTAAAGCAAGAGCTGCTGCGCCTGTTAGGGGAGACCATCATCGCCCGGGTCCGGGATTTCAAACCGGACCTGGTCTTCGCCCTGGCCCAATCGCCGGTGGACCCGCCTCTGCTCAAGGCCTTGAAAGCTGAAGTCCCCCTGGTGGCCTACTGGTTCGTGGAGGACTTCCAGGTGCTCACCTATTGGCAGGAACTGGCCCCGGAAGTGGACGCCTTTTTCATCCTGCAGCAGGAGCCTTTTTTCTCCGAACTCAAGAATCGGGGCGTCAAAAACTACGCCTGCCTGCCCCTGGCCGCGGACCTGGAGGCTTATCATCCCCTGGAGTTGGACCCGAAGGAAAAACGCCGTTTCGGGGCGGCCCTTTCCTTTGTGGGCGCGGGCTATTACAACCGCCGCCAGTTTTTCCAGGGTCTCACCGACTTTGATTTCAAGATCTGGGGTTCGGAATGGGACCTGAACTCGCCTTTGGGCCCGTGTATTCAAGACCGGGCAGCCCGGGTCTCCGAGGAGGATTCCAACAAGATTTTCAACGCCACCCGGATCAATCTCAACCTTCATTCCTCCCCCTTCCACGCGGGGATCAATCCCCAGGGGGATTATGTGAATCCCCGGGTCTTTGATCTGGCTGCGTGCGGTGCCTTTCAACTGGTGGATCGGCGCTCCCAGTTGCCGGAGTTTTTTACCCCCGACAAGGAAGTGGCCGTTTTCACCTCCCTGGCCGAAGCCCGGGAGAAAATTTCCTATTACCTGGCTCGTGAAGACGAGCGCCGGGCCATGGCCGCGGCCGCCCGGGAGCGGGTCCTGAAAGAGCACACCTATGCCCGGCGGCTGGCCGGGGCCCTGGAGATCATCCAGGACCTCCATCCCGGAGTCCTGCCCCGGCGGCGGCGGGAGGAGGGCGCCGCTCCCCAACTCCAGTCCTCCTTTCCTGCGGATCATCCGGTGCAGGCCCTTTTGGATGCGCTGCCCGAAGGCGCGCCCCCCGACCTGGACGGTTTGGTGAGCCGGATCAAGGAAAGTGAGGAGCCCCTCACCGAACCGGAAGCCATTCTCTGGTTTCTCCATGAATTCCGGCGGGGACTGCAAGGCCGCGGCGCCAATGGAGGGAGCTGATGGACATCCTGGTGATCAACCTGATGCGCCTGGGGGATCTGGTCCAGTCCTCCCCCGTGCTCCGGGGCCTGAGAAGGCAATACCCGGAGGCCCGGATTACCCTGGCGGTCCAGGATTTCTTCCAGGAAACCGCGGAACTGCTGCCCGGAGTGGACCGGCTTCTGCCTTTTCCCACCCGCCAATTGGCCCCGATGGCAGACGGGAAAAGTTCCTGGCCCGAGGGCTACCGCTTAGTGGCGCAGTGGCTGGCCAGCCATCTCGAACCCCGGCCGGACCTGGTGGTCAACCTCACCCCCACGATTATGGGGGCCATACTCTCTTATCTGTGCGCCGCGAGGGAGGTGCGGGGCTTTACCCTCACCGGCGACCGGCGCTTTCTCACCCGGCCCGGCTGGATGAATTATCTGATGGTCACTTCCCGGGCCCGGCTGGCCAATGCCTTCAACCTGGTGGATATCTTCGCCAAAGGGGCGGGGCTGCAACCGGACGGAGCCGGGCTGGAGGTGCAAATCCCCGCTGACGCCCGGGACCAGGCCGGGGCTTTCCTGACGGGATTGTCCCTGGCTCCGGGGACCTCCCTGGTGGGCCTGGTCCCCGGAGCGTCCCAGCCGCAGCGCTGCTGGCCGGCGGAAAATTTTGCCGAGGTGGGCCGCAAGCTCCTTAACAGCCGGCCCTGCCACTTTTTTATCCTCGGCAGCCGGAGCGAGCGGCCGCTGGGAGAGAAACTGGCGGGGCTCATGCCTCCCGGGACCACGACCCTGTGCGCCGGGGGCACTTCCATCGCCGGGCTGACGGCCTTGATCTCCCGGCTCGGCCTGCTGATCACCAACGACACCGGCCCCATGCATTTGGCCGCGGCGGTGAAGACCCCGGTTTTGGCCTTTTTCCTGGCCGGGGCCCGGGTGCGGGACACCGGCCCCGTGGGGGAGGGACACCTGGCCCTGGAACCCCGGCTGGATTGCCACCCCTGCCATTACCCGGATTCCTGCTCCTTGTGCAAATGCCACGCCGCCATCTCCCCGGAGGCGGTGGCCGCCTGGGCCCTTAACCTCCTGGAGAAACGGCCCTTGGCCCCGGTCGCCGACGCCTCTCGCTGGCAGGGGCTCCAGGTCTACCTATCCACCTTCGACCCCACGGGCCATCATGCCCATCTGCCTTTGATCCGGCGGCCCCTGGACCGGAAAAATTTCTGGACCTTGGTCCACCGGGGGGCCTGGCCCCGTTTCCTGGACGGGAACGGAGTTCCGGGGGACAGTCTGGGGCGTTGGCTCGGGCAAGTCTTAAGCGGCTGTTTCCTGCCGCCTGCAGAAGACCTGGGATTGACCGCGAGCCACCGGGACCTCATGGAGTTGCTGGACCTCGCGGCCCAGGGCGAGCGGCTCGCCTGCCGGCTGCGGGATCTTCCCCCGGAGCGGCACACACCGTCATTTCTTTGGCAGCAGGCGGAGGCCATCCGGGGGATCGACCCGGAATTGCACCGGCTGGCAGTGGGTTCGCCGGAGATTGCGGCTTGTATTGAATATTATTTTCTAGAACAACGAGGCGGTGTGGAAACTGACGTCAGTCTTTTGGCGCGTCAATTGGCCGAAGCCTACCGGCGTCTGCGCCAGGCCGGTAAATCCTGCCTGGAGGTAATGGGGGAAATGGCGAGGGGCAATCAAGATATAGCTTGCTATATCAATAGCATACCGGAAATGGCACATCTTGTGCAAGGAATGACTCCGAAAGATGATCAAATTCTCGAGGTGGCGTCATGCAAGTAACCATTAACGATCAAAATCTGGCGGTGGATTTTTCCCATCTGCGCAACCTGGAAGAAGCCTTGGTGGAGCTTAATGATAAATTCATCCCCGAGGGCCAGCAGCTCTTTCAGGTAGAGGTGAACGGCCAGTTTTTCACGGAACGCTATCCCCGGGAATCCCGCTACGTCACTCTGGGAGAAGTGTCCACCCTGGATTTGAAGACCGTTTCCGATGAGGAACTGGCCCGCTCCATCCTCGCCGACGCCGCGGGTCAAGTGGAGACCCTGGCCCAGGCCCTGGAAAAAAGCGCCGCGCTCTTCCGCCTGGCCGCGGAAGATGAAGCCAACCATTATTTCGCCCAGGTGCTGGAAGCGCTGCGCTGGCTGCTGCAAACCGGAGAAGGGGCCTGCCAGGTCCTGGAAGTGGACCTGCAAGAGGTGACCTCTCCCCAAGTCGGGGATGTCTCCGATTTCCTCAAACGGTTTCAGGACCTGCTGGAAGAGATGCTCCAGGTCTATGAAGAAGAAGACTACATCCTCCTGGCGGATTTGATGGAATACGAACTCCTGCCCATGGTGACGCAATGGCAAAAGATTCTCTCGCTACTCTCACGCCGTTAACCCGGAACCGGGTGGCGCTGCTCCAAGACCTCACCCGGGCCATCACAGCCGCGGTGCTCCAGGACGATATGGACCGGGCCGCCAACCTCTTGGACCAGCGGCAGACGGTGCTGAGACACCTGGATTGGTCCATGCCCGCCGAAGACCTGGGAGACGACCTCCGGGAGCTTTGGAGCCTTGATCAATCCCTCATGGCCTTCTGCCAGTCCTGGCGGGAAGCCCTGGATGAACGCCTGCAAACCCTCACCCTCAGCCAGCATCTGCGCCAAAAATACGCGCCCCCGGTTTGCGAAGCCCGGTTTGTGGACTTTCGGAAATAAAAAGGCGGAAAAAAAAGATTTACCGCAGAGGGCAGAGAACACCGAGTTACGCAGAGAAAAGAAATTTATGGCGG
>QZIZ01000100.1 GCA_003599195.1 Deltaproteobacteria bacterium
GTCCAGATTTTTTGAGAATTTGTCCGCCATAAGGGTACCGAATCGTCTTCAAAGAGGACGACGTAGCTTAATGCAATGGTTTTTCAACAGCCTGCTAGGTACGTTAGTCTTCATCCCCTTTGACGTATTCCGCTTTCACCTGTTGGGGAAGCCCGGACCCTTTATTTCTGCGGCGGGACTGGTAATGTATGTCTCGGGATTTTGGATCAACTATCTGGCGATGCGGGAGAATCCGTTTGCGGCCCCGGTGGTCAAACATCTTCAGGAAAGACGGCAAAGGGTCATCGATACCGGGGTCTATGCCGTCGTGCGCCATCCCATGTATGCGGGCGCCGTACCCCTGTTTACCGGCTGCCCCTTGTGGCTGGAATCCTACGCCGGGGCTTTATTGGCCAGCGCCATCATCCCCACTCTGATGGTGCGCATCCATATCGAGGAAGATCTCCTGAAACGGGAACTGCCGGGTTATGAGGCCTACATGAATAAGGTCCGCTACCGGCTGATCCCCTTTGTCTGGTAATAGGTCAAGTTGGATATGGACACGGAAAACGGAAAACGGAAAACGCAAAACGGTCTTTTCCGCATCCTGACCTTCGGCTGCAAGGTCAACCAATGCGACACCGCGGCCCTGGCCCAAGCGCTGCGCGCCCAGGGATGGAATGATGCCCCGGAGGGCGTGGCCCCGGACCTCATCCTGGTGAACACCTGCACCGTCACCTCCCGGGCCGACCAACAGGCCCGGCAGGCCATCCGCGGCCTGGCCCGGGATTATCCCGGAACACCCCTCTGGGTCACCGGCTGCTACGCCCAACGGGCCCCCGCGGAACTGGCCGCGCTCCCCGGAGTGCAGGGAGTCCTGGGGAACCAAAAAAAGGCGCGGCTGGCGGATTTGCTGGCAGACCTGCCCCAAGAACCGCCATTACTTAAGGTGGGTCCATTATCTCCGGGAAAAGCCCTTGAGGCCCTTCCCGCCCCCATCCTCCCCGGCCGCACCCGGCCCCGGCTGAAGATCCAGGACGGCTGCGAGCATCACTGTACTTATTGCATCGTCCCCCAGGTGCGGGGGCCCCGGCGCAGCCTGCCGCCCGGGGAAGTGGCCGCGGCCCTGGAGCAATTGGCCGCTGCGGGCTTTCGAGAGGCGGTGCTCACCGGGGTCAACCTGGGCCAATACGGAGTGGACCTGGCGCCCCCCACCGGCCTGGCTTCCCTGCTGCGGGCGCTCCGTTCCCGGCCCCGTCCTCCCCGGCTCCGCCTCAGCTCTCTGGAGCCCCAGGAGGTCACCCCGGCGCTGCTCCAGGAGTTGGCATCTTTTCCGGGTTTCTGCCCCCATTTTCATCTGCCGCTCCAAAGCGGCGCGGCCCCGGTCCTTAAAGCCATGGGCCGGGATTACAGCCCCGGAGAATTCCGGGAGATAGTCCAGGAGATCATCCGCCTGTTTCCCGGCGCGGGCCTGGGCCTGGACGTCCTGGTAGGCTTCCCGGGGGAAACCGCCGCGGACTTCGAGGCCACCTTTTCCCTGGTGGCATCCTTGCCGGTGACCTATCTCCACGTCTTCCCTTTTTCCCCCCGGCCCGGCACCCCCGCGGCCGCGCTTCGCCGGGTGCCTGCCCCGCAGGTCAAGGTCCGGGCCAAGAGAATGCGGGAGTTGGGACAGAGGAAGAAAAGGGAATTTTTGGAAGCCCAGTTGGGCCGGACCGGGGAGGTCCTGGTGGAAGGCGAAGGGCCTCGAACCGGCTGGCTCAAGGGCCTGAGCGCCAATTATTTGCGGGTGCTGCTGCCCGGAACTGCGGACTTGAAAAATCAAATTGTAAAAGTGCGCTTCCGGGAGGTTCAGGGGGAGGTGTTGGTGGGGGAGGTGATGTAAGGCGAGCACACCCGTCAATCATCCTCAACGGTGCCGAAGCGGAGCTTCGGAACGAGCAGAAACAGGCAGTCTCCTAACTGAAAAGGCAGGCCCGGGGCCTGCCCACCGAAAACCGGAAACTGAAAACCGCAAACCGTCTTCTAAGCCGGCGCCCCTTCCCACAACGGCGCAGGCGCCCAGCGGGGCCGGCCCGTCCGCTCTCGGGCCGAAGGCACCCAGATGCGCCAGGCGTCGTCCTGGGTCATCAGGTGTTCCATAAATTTCAGGTGCAGGGCGTGGCTGCCCCAGCCCACCTCGATGCGGCCCACCAGGGGCATCCCCAGCAGCGTCAAATCCCCCACCGCATCCAGAATCTTGTGGCGCACGCATTCATCAGTAAATCTCAGGCCTCCGGGGTTCATCACCCCGGCGTCGTCCAGGACCACCGCGTTGTCGAGAGACCCGCCCAGGGCCAGGCCGTGGGCCTTAAGGTACTCCACTTCTTTCAAGAAGCCAAAGGTCCGGGCCGCCGCGATCTCTCTCACGAAGATCCCCGGTTTCACGGGGGCGGAGTAACGCTGGCGGCGGATCAAAGGGTGGGGAAATTCGATGGTATAAGTAATCCGGGACTCACCCGGGGCCACCCGCATCCAGCGGTCTCCATCCTTGAGTTCCACGGGCCTTTGAATCAGCACATGGGCCCGGGGCCAGGGCAGGGAACGGAGTCCCGTTTCCGTCAGGAGCCGGATAAAGGGAGCGGCGCTGCCGTCCATGATGGGCAGCTCGGGGCCTTCCACCTGGATCAGGGCGTTATCCACGCCCAGGCCGCCCAAGGCCGCCAGGAGGTGTTCCACGGTGGAGATGGTGCAGCCGTTCTCCCCCAGGGTGGTGGCCCGGGTGGTGTCCGTGACCCGGGAGTAATGGGCCTTGATCTGGGGCCGGCCCGGCAGGTCGGCGCGCTCGAAGCGCAACCCCTGGTTGGCCCGGGCCGGATGGATGGTCACCGCCACCGGCCGGCCCCCATGGAGGCCGATCCCCGAAAATCTTAACGTCCGCGCTAGAGTCTTTTGCCAGAACATATTACGGTGGCAGGGTGCAATCCCTATACCAGGACTCCGGCAATTTTGACCGGGAGCGAGGATAGAAGATAACCTGCTGACAGGCCTTGAAAATTATTAACCCGGCAACCGCCTCCGGCCCAATCCTCTCCTGCTCCGGTTTGTGGTAAAAAAACCACAGACCGCGTTTCTTGTGGCAAAAAAACCGTTTTGCGTAAAAAGGCTTGCTTTCTGGCCTGGGCCAAAGCTGGGAGGGGCGGGTCCCCATGCCCACTTCATAAAGACAGGGCGGCCAGAGACGGCCGCCCCACCGAAATCCTCTCTCACTTCAGAACTACAAATATTGCGTCTTACTTTGCGCCTTTGCGTCTTTGCGTGAGATTTATTTTTCAGTACAGCCGTCACTCAATCTCCGACGGCGGATACTCCAGCCTCGACCACCACCTGGGGTCGATATCCGGGAAGACCGCGTCCCGCTCCCGGCAAGAGTCCAGGAAATTCCAGTCTTCCGGCGAGAGGTTCCGGTCCGCGGCGTACTGCCGGGCCATGGCCGCCAGGCGCCGGAAATCCTCGTCGTGCACCACCAGGCGCAGTTCCGCATAATCCCGGGCCGAAAAAGTGCTGATAAGAAATTGCCAGTCCGAGGCCTCCAGGAGAAAGAGGCTGCGGCCGCACTGCTTTAAGAGGTCCTGCATCCGGGGGTCCGGGTCGTCCGCCCAGCGTTGGGCCAACTCTTCCATTTCCTTTTCCGCGGGGTAGATATGGCGCCAGGTCCAGTCATTATCCTCATTGAGCCAGATCCAGTGATAGCCCCCCTCCCCCCAGGAGCCTTCCGGCAGGGAGATGACGGACAGGGGTTCCGCCTCCTCCAGAAAGCTGCCCGCGGTCTTCAGGCTCACCTGCGGGCTCTTTTGCAGGCGGCTCAACACCTGGTAGAGCCATTCCGGGCCTTCGAACCACCAGTGCCCGAAGAGTTCGGTGTCGTAAGGCGCGGTGACGATGCCGGGTTGCTGATGGGTGGCGGAAAATCCGGCCAGGATGTCGTGGATCAGGGAGACGAAGTGGTCCGCCTGGGCATGGATGCTGGACGAAATCCACTCGGGATGATACGGGCCCTTGTCCGCCAGATCGGCCTTGGCGCTGGTCACCCGCCAGTAGCGCAGCCCGCCGGGGAAGCGCTTTTTATGGAAATCCAGGTAATTGCCGTCGCCGGGATACCCCCACTCGCCGCTCCAGACCTGGAGCCCGGTCTTGGGGTCCCGGGTGAAGATGGCTTCCGGTTTTTTGGTCTCCGGCGCGGAACTCACCAGGTAAGGCAGATAAGGAGACTTCTCCTGGTCTTCGGGGCGCTGCTCCTGGTACTGGGCCGCGAACCGTTCCCAAAGCCGCTCCAGGGCCTCGAAACGATCCTTGTAAACGCCGATGGCCTTCCCGCCTTTAAGCAGATGGGAATCGACAATGAAATAACGCAGGCCGTTTTCGGAGAGAAACTCCTCCACCCCCTTGCGCAGCACCGGCTCAGCCTTCATGTCTTTGAGAGGCGGCGCCCACTTGTAGCGGGGCCGGTAGGCGCATTCCGGGAGCCAAAACCCCTTGGGGTCGCGGCCGAAATGGCGGCGGTAAGCCGCCGCGCCCTGCTTCACCTGGGCCTGCACCGCAGTGTCCCGGCCCAACAGGGGCAGGTACCCGTGGGTGGCCGCGGAGGTGATTACTTCCAGAACGCCGGCGTCCATCAATCGCCGGCACACCCCCAGGAGGTCCTCCCCGAAGTCCTCGATAAACGCCCGCTTCAGCCCCCGGTAGTGATCCTCCCACATCCGGGCCACGGTGACAAAGTGCTTCTCCCCAAGGCGCTGAAACGCGTTCAGGTCCTCCTGGGCCGCCTGGATTTTGTTGTCCAGATAGTCTTTGAACTCCCGCCGGAAGACGTCTGACGCCAGCATCTCCGCCAGGATGGGAGTGACGCCCAGAGTCACCCCGGTGGGCCCGCCTTCCGCAGCCAGCCGGTTAAAGGCCTGGAGCAGGGGGATATAGGATTCCGCCGCGGCCTCGTTGAGCCAGTCCATGCCGTGGGGCCAGCGGCCGTGGCCGATGACGTACGGCAGGTGGGAGTGGAGCACGAAGGTGAAGCTTCCCAGGTGTTCAGGCATGGTAGACTCCGTAGAAAGGGTTTTCTGTTGTTCTATCTTTTCACAGAAAACGGAAAACAGAAAACGGAAAACGTTCTCCAATTGATAAAAATCGAGGTTTATCAACCGCCGGTTTTCTCTAACTGATAATATCCGCCTTAATCAGGTTGGTGGTGCCCTTGGCGCCGATGGGGGTGCCCGCGGTGATCACCACCCGCTCCCCGGATTTCAACCAGCCGGCCTTCAAGGCCTCCTGTTCCACCACGTGCAGCATGTGATCGGTGTTGTCGATCACCGGGGCCAACAGGGGAAAAACACCCCACACCAGGGCCAACCTGCGCCAGGTCTCCCGCCTGGGGGTCACGGCAATGATGGGAGTGCGGGGCCGGTAGCGGCTGATGAGGCGGGCGGTGCCGCCATGGTCCGTGCTGGTGAGAATGGCCCCGGCCTCCAGGTCCAGGGCCATTTCGCAGGCCGCGTGGCTGACGGCCTCGGAGATATCCTGGCGGCCGGACGGGGCCCGGTTGCGGAGCCATTGGACGTAAGGGAAGTGGGCCTCCGTGGCCCGGGACACCTGGTCCAGGAATTTCACGGCCTCCACCGGATACCGGCCCATGGCGGTCTCCTCCGAGAGCATCACCGCGTCGGTGCCGTCCAGGATGGCGTTGGCCACGTCCGTGGCTTCGGCCCGGCTGGGGTGGGAGTGGTCCACCATGGAAAGCAGCATCTGGGTGGCGGTGATGACCGGTTTGCCCGCCCGGTTGGCCGCAGCGATGATCTTTTTTTGCATGAAGGGCACCTGCTCCAGGGCCACCTCCACCCCCAGGTCGCCCCGGGCCACCATGAGGCCGTCGGCTTCTTCCAGGATGCCGTCCAGGCGCTCCAGGGCTTCATGTTTCTCGATTTTGGCAATGATGGGAATGTCGCCCCCCAGGGATTGGATGACTTCCCGGGCTTCCCGCACGTCTTGGGGGCTGCGCACAAAAGAGAGGCCGATATAGTCCACGCCCATCTTTACAGCAAAGCGGAGGTCCTCCCGGTCCTTGGCGGTAAGGGCCGGGACGGACAGAGAATGTGAGGGAAAATTGACCCCCACATGGGAGCGTAATACCCCACCCACCAGCACCCGGCAATGGAGGGCCTCTGCCGTTTTGTTCTCCACCCGGAGTTCAACCTGCCCGTCAGCCAGGAGAATGCGGGCGCCGACGGGAATTTCGTTCAGGATCTCCGGAAACCCCACCTGCACTCCGGCCTCTCCAGCGGAAAGAGGCCCGGAACTCAAAGTGAAGGCATGGCCTGAAGTTACCTCTACCTGACCCTCCGGAAACTCCCCGATCCGCAGCTTGGGTCCGGCCAGGTCCTGGAGAATGGCCAGGGGCCGGCCTTGGGCCTCCGAGACGCTCCGCACCCGCCGGACCCAGTCCGCGTGCTCCTCCAGAGTCCCATGGGAGAAATTGAGGCGGGCCACATTCATCCCGGCTGCCACCATCCGGTCTAACACCTCCCCGGCACAGGCGGGACCCAGGGTGCAGACGATTTTCGTCCGACGTTTACTTTTTAAAACAGACACTTACCCTCCGAGACAGACTTACCGGCCCCTGGGGGCCATGGGGCAATTATACCACGGCCTCTGATGCAAAAGGTAACATATGTCAATTTCCCGGATACTTTCACAAGCCCCACAAAGAACGTATGATAAAAATTTTGAAGGTATTTAGCTATAATCTATATAAAAAAATATCTCCCCTCTTGATTTTGAGATTCGGCATACTTATTGCTTATAGAAAATGGCATAGAAAAGGGGGAGAGTATATGCCGATTTACGAATATCAATGCGTCGACTGTAAGAGTCGGGATCAAAGGGTGGCCGGCCTGGACGATCACACGGCCTTCTGCACCCAATGCGGCAGTCTGATGCTTCGGTTGGACGAAGACGTCTTTCAGCCGTATTTCGAAAAAGAATCCCGTCCCGTCTGGCCCGCCAAGGCCTCTTTATAAACCGTACTTAAAAGCCCCCGCTGGCCGGGGGCTTTTTTGGAAAAGAAACTTGTGAAAATATTCACTTAAAAATTTTTTTCCTCAAAATAGGCTCCAGGCCCAGCCCGGGAGTCCCATTTCCGGGACCGGGTTTTCCATCTCCACCGCCTTCCCAGAGGAAGTCCTCTGCTAAACACTTCTATTTTTTGGGTTCGGTGGGATATCCCCCTTCTTCCCAGGCAATCCAGCCGCCTTTGAGGACCAAGACGTTGGTGAAACCCAGTTTTATCAATTGTTGCGCCACCCGGACGCTGGTGTATTCGTTGGGTCAGGAGCAGTAGAGGACGATTTTCTTGTCCTTGGGCAAGGCCTGGGCCCAGGTGGGCACTTTGCCGGGATCTTGGCGCACCGCGCCCTTGATCATGGTTTTGCTGCTGTTCCAGTCCTTGGGAGTCCGCACGTCGATGATCGTTACCTGGGGATCCCCCAGCATTGCCTTTAAGTCCGCGGAATTGACATACTTGACTTCCTTCTCGGCCCCCACGGCCCCGGCCAGGGGCAGGAGCAGCAGCATTGCCGCTACCGCTAACAAGATACCTTTCCGCATGCTCTTCTCCTAAAAGCTGAGGTTAAGGGGCAAAACCCTTGCCCGGCAAATCTCAATTGTAGAAAAGGGAATCCCCCTAATCCGTCTCCTTGGGAACCGTGGGGTATCCTTCCCCTTCCCAGGCATTCCAACCTCCCACCAGGATGCAAACCCCGCATTCCCAAAAGTAGTGAACCGGCGGGCGGCCGTCCCCGGCCGCCCCGGAGGTTGGCGATCGGCTCAACTGCATGGTCCGGCTACCCCCGGCGGCCGTTCCTGGTAAAGGTAAACTCCACCGTTGCCTTTACCGGCTTGCCGCCGATTTCCAGCACTGGGTAAGCCAGGAAATTAATGGGGCCGGAAGTGGGCCCGGGTTCCACCACCAGGTCCCGGCCCCGGCTGAATTCGAAGCGGTTGGCCGGATGGTGGCCGAAGTAGTAAGTGGCCAGGCTGGTATACTTGTCGGCCTCGCTGATATCCACGGGCCACCACTTGCCGTCGGCAAAGAACTCGGCCCAGCAGTGATAGCCGTCCACCCCGCCGTCGTTCCGCTCCGAAGGAATGGCCGCGCCGATGGCGAAGCGGGCCGGGATGCCCACCGCCCGGGCCAGGCCTACGAAGTAGGAGTGGAAATCCGTGCAGTTGCCGGTGCGGGCGTTGCAGGCGTAAACCGCGTCGCCCTTGCCCCAGCCGTCGCCGTATTTCATGTAGCGCATACGCTCGATGATGTGGTCATAAAGCGCCCGGGCCCGCACCATGTCCCCGGTCTTGCCTTTGACGACCTCCTCGGCGATCTTGCGAAAATCCTCATTGGCAGGCACCAGGAGTTCCGGGGCCAGGTATTTTTTCCGGTCGGGGGCCTGGTCCGCATAGGCGGCCTTCTCCAGGCGCTGCACCTGGTAGCGGATTTCCACCCGTTTGCCGCTGTCCTCCGGACCCAGTTCCAGAAAAAGAATCTTGTTGGCGTGGTCGCGATCCTCCAAAGTCTTCTGCTTCCCCGGAGCATTGATGGATTTTATCTCCACTTTTTGGAAGGAATCGGAACCCGCCAGGGGGAGCCACATGCGGCCGGTGCCGGTTATCTGGGGGAGCTGGGCCCGGTAAACGAATTCGAACTCATCCTTGCCTTTGATGACCCCCAGATGCGCGGTTGAGGCTTTCTTCATAGGGATGCGATGCCAGGTGCCGTCGCTTTTCTGTTCCCAGGCGTAGAAAGGCTGGCCGTTAATCTTGTGGACGATGGTTTGGGTGACCTTCATGGCCGCCGGCTCCCCGGCCAGAAAGAAATCCACGTCATAGACGTCGCCGCTGACATCCACCAGGTCAACACATGCGAAATAACGTTTGGGACCCAATTTCGACAGGTATTCGGTGTGGACCCGCACCAGCTTGAGGCGCAGTTCCTGCTTTTTGTAAGGAAGGTGGAAATACCCCTTCCCCTTGCTAACCTGCTCCTCGATATGCCTCTCGATACCCGCCTGGATCTCGGCGGTCACCAGGCTGGGCTCGGCCGGGGCGGACGCGGCCAGGGCGGTCGCCCCCCTTATCGGCCCCCCGGCCCCGAGCACCAGGCAAACCGCTGCCGCTGCTGCTGTTATCATGCTCCAGTTCATAGCAGTTCCTTAGCTTGGCCTATCAGACCGCCGTTAAAAGATGTGCCTTACTTCGGGTGTTCCTGTTTCGGGTGATCCGGTTTTGCCTGCCCCGGCTGCGGGTGTTCAGCCTTCGGCTGCCCCGCCTTGGGGTGTTCCGGTTTCGCTTGCTCAGGCTTGGTTTGTTCGGTTTTTGCGGGCGGCTTGGACGGCTGCTCCTGGCCGCAGCCCGAGAGGAACACCAGCAGCAATACCGACATCAGCGCTACCCCTAAAGTCTTGATCATGTTCCTGGTCCTCCTTTGGTTTGCGGCCTGGAAGCTGCTCTCTCGGGCTCCCAAGTCGCAGTTTATAATCCCGATTTTACTTCGGGTGCTCATGCTTCGGGTGATCCGGTTTCGGGGACTGGGGATGATCCGGCTTCATCTGTCCCTGGGGGTGGTCCGGCTTCTTTTCCCCCGGCTTCATTCCTTCATGCTTCATTTCCCCAGGCTTCATCTGCTCCGTCTTGGGGTGATCCGGTTTGGCGGGGTGGTCCGGCTTGGTCGCCTGAGACATGACCGCGCCCGACATGAACGCCAGAAACACCGCCGACATTAAAACTGCGCCGATAGCCTTAATCATGGACTTTTCCTCCTTCTCTTTCCGGCCGGATCTTTCCGCCGCCGGGATGCCGCCAAACCTCTGCTTGCCGGATGAGCCCAAACAAAAAGACGGGGATTGAGGAATGCCTCGACCTGCCGGTATGGTTTATTTCCATATATAAGTAAGCATCATTTTCCTTGCGTCCAGAGAGGAGCAGGGGAATTTTCAGGTCAGTTGCTATGGAGCCATTGGCTCCCCCATAAACTATGCAAAGTTCGTAGGGCAGGGCGTCTCGCCCGCCCTGGTAATCCGTACAGGCTTGAAAGCCTGTACTACCGCTTGGAACTTTCGAAGCAATTCCTCATGGGCACTTGGCCCACCCGCAAAGCAAGAAAAGCAGACCCCCCTTGGCCCCGGCCCTCTCCCCCCGCCAAGTAGCGGCGGGGAGGAAAGGAGACTCGCTGGGCGGGGAAGAGGGAATAATCCCCGACGCTCCTTGGTTTTTACTGGCCACCGACCACTGGCCACTGACAACTTTTCGAAGCAGCCATGCTTTAGAAGTTCAATCTTATTTATAGGCGTCTTCCTTTGCGTCTTTGCGTCTTTGCGTGAGGCCCATCTTTTCCGAAGCGGCGGCGCATCTGGCATGCCCCCGCCTTTTGTGATAAGTTGACAACCCATGGAAGTAATCGCCGACCTGCACATCCACTCCCGCTATTCCATGGCCACCGGCAAGGAGGCGGACCTGGAGCACCTGGACCTGTGGGGCCGATATAAAGGGTTGCAGGTAGTGGGCAGCGGCGATTGCACCCACCCGGAGTGGCTCAAAGAGCTGGAGGCCAAGCTTACCCCCGCGGCCCCCGGGGTCTATGAGCTGAAGCCGGGCCTGGCCCTGCCCTTGAAAATCAAAGGGCCGCATTGGGAGCGGGTCCCCCCGGTGCGATTCGTGATCACCGGGGAAGTGAGCACCATCTATAAAAAGGCGGGGCAGGTCCGCAAGGTGCACCTGGTGCTGCTGCTCCCCGGCCTGGAGGCGGCCCAAAAATTTTCGGCCCGCCTCGGCCGGCTGGGGAACATCACTGCGGATGGCCGCCCCATCCTGGGTCTGGACGCCAAGTTTATCCTGGAACTGGCCCTGGAAATCGACCCCGAGTCCCTGGTGATCCCCGCGCATATCTGGACCCCGTGGTTTTCGGTATTGGGAGCCAAAAGCGGCTTCGATTCCCTGGAAGAATGTTTTGAGGAGCATACCGGCCAGATCCACGCCCTGGAAACCGGGCTGTCCTCCGACCCGGCCATGAACTGGCGGGTCAGCGCCCTGGACCGGTTTCTCTTGGTTTCCAACTCCGACGCCCATTCTCCCCCGAAACTGGCCCGGGAAGCCAATATCTTTAAGGTTCCTCCCACCTTCCCGGACCTGGCCCGGGCCCTGCGCACCAAGGAGGGGTTCGGGGGCACCCTGGAATTTTTCCCCCAGGAAGGCAAGTACCATATGGACGGCCACCGGGCCTGCAACCTGCGGGCGACCCCGGAGGAGGCCCGGGCCTGGGGGGGCAAATGTCCCCATTGCCAAAAACCTTTGACCTATGGGGTGATGCACCGGGTCCTGGACCTGGCCGACCGGCGGCCCGGCGAGAAGCACGCCGGGGCCCGGCCTTTCGAGTCCCTGATTCCCCTGCCGGAGGTGCTGGGCCAGGCGCTGGAGGTCAACCCCGGCGCCAAGAAAGTGAGCCATCTGTATTTCCGCCTCTTGGAGAAACTCGGTCCGGAACTGGAAATCCTGCGCCGCACCCCGCTTCCTGACCTGGCCCGGGAAGGGGGCGGCCTCCTGGCTTACGGCATCGACAAAATGCGCCGGAGCCAGGCCCACATTGCCCCGGGTTATGACGGCGTCTATGGCGAGATTCGCCTCTTCACCCCGGAAGAACGCCGGGAGGTAGCGGGACAGGGGGCCTTCTGGAGGCAGGCGGCGGCAAAGGCGGACAGCCCTAAGCCTCTTCAAGCGCCTTTTCTCGACAACCCCGAAGATAGTCCCAGCCACAAGGTGTCCGAACCCGCCCTGGAAACCCCCGCAGACCCATTGTTAACCGGCCTGAACCCGGCCCAAAGGCAGGCGGTGCTGCATCAAGGCCCGCCCCTCATCGTCCAGGCCGGTCCGGGCACCGGCAAGACCCGGGCCCTGACCCACCGGTTGGCCTTTCTCTTGGCCCGCCGCGGCGCGGCCCCGGAGGAAATCCTGGCCCTCACCTTCACCCGCCAGGCCGCAGGCGAGATGGAGACCCGCATCCGGGAACTGCTCCCGGACTTTCCGGGGCTGGAGCGCCTGACCGTCAAGACCTTCCATGCCCTGGGGCATCAGATTCTTTTGTCCCGGGAAACGCCCCGGGACGTGGCATCGGAAGACCAGAGGCGCCAACTGCTTCGCCAATCTGCCAAACGCCATAAGGCGCCTTTTTCTTCTCTGGAGAACCGCATCATCCATTGGAAGCAGAACCTGCAATACCCGGAGGACCTGGAAGAAGTTAACGAACCGGAGGCCGCGGCATTCAAAGATTATGAAGCCTCGCTGCTTAAGGAAGGGCTGTGGGACTACGAAGATCTGATCGCCCGGCCTACCTTGCTGCTCACCCGGCAGCCCGGTCTGCGGGAGGCCTATCAGCGGCGCTACCGCCATTTGCTGGTGGATGAATACCAGGACTTGAACGCGGCCCAATACCGGCTCTTCCGGACCCTGGCCGGCCAAGATGCGGAAATCATGGTCATCGGCGACCCGGACCAGGCCATCTACGGCTTCCGGGGGGCCTCCCCCCGGTATTTTGCCCAATTCCGGGAGGATTGGCCGGACGCGGTGACCATGAACTTTAAGGAGACCTACCGCCTGCCCCGGCCCATTCTGGAGGCGGCCCGCCAAGTCCGGGCCGCAGCCGGTGCCTCCACTCCGGTCCTTACGACCCATCGGCCCGGCGATCACCCCCTGGTCCTGCTGGAACGGGCCACGGAGGCCGCGGAAGCCCGGGCCATTGCCCGGGAAATTGAAAGACTGGTGGGGGGCTTCAGCCACCTGGCTTTGGAGGACGAAAAACTCCGGCACCGGCCCCCCGAGGAGAAAGCCGGTTTCCGGGACGTGGCCGTGCTCTACCGCCTCCATGCCCTGGGGCCGGAGCTGGAGCGCAATCTTACGGCTGCGGGCATCCCCTGCCTGCTCCCCAAGGAGAGCGTGGGACCGGAACTGGACGGCCTGGATCTGGCCGCGGAAAAAGTGAAGCTCCTCAGCCTGCACGCGGCCAAGGGCCTGGAATTTCCCTATGTCTTCATCGCCGGCTGCGAGGCGGGCCTCCTGCCCTGGGAACCGGAAGGGGAAGGCCGGGGAGACCCGGAGGAGGAGAACCGCCTCTTTTACGTGGGGCTGACCCGGGCTTCCCGGCAGGTCTTCCTGAGCCGGGCCCGGACCCGGACCCTCTGGGGCAGGAAGAAACGCACCCTGCTTTCTCCCTTGGTTCAAACCCTCGATGCAGATATACTGCAAAGAGCGGATGAATCCCCGCCTGCCTCCCGGCGGCGGAAACCACAACCTCAACTGTTTCCAGAGATCGGACCCCTTCGCAAAAAGACCCGTTGAGGGGAACCCCGGGGGACGGATGTCGAGCTTGAGTTTCCGGAGGAAGATGGCCAGGTTCCAAAAAGAAGTGCGCCATTGCCTTCCATTCGGAAGGTCCCGCGGCTCCGTGCTCTCCGGGGTCATCTGCCTGGCGGTCCTCCTATTCATGGCCGCCGGCTCCAGCCTGCCTGCGACTGAAGGGGCCCCCCCAACCGAGCCTCTCATTCTCAAGAGTGTAAAGTTCACCGGCAACAAGGCCATCTCCCTGGACCTCATCAAGGAGGAAATGATCATCTCCCCGCCTTCCCCCTGGCCCTGGAAAAAACTGGAAGTGACCCGCCCCCCTGAAGCGGAGAAGGAGGGGCTGAGGTCGCTGCTCGCCACCCGCTGGTCCTGGAAGAAACCCCCGGTCTACAGCCCCGCGGACATCGAAGACGACCTGGAGCGTCTCCGGGGCTTATACCGCCGCTACGGTTTTTATCATGCCCGGATCACCTCCAAGACCGAAATTAAAGATCATCAAGTCCAAGTATTCATCGACATCGAGGAGGGTCCCGGGGTGCAGGTGACCCGGGTGCAGGTGGACACGGCCGCGGGCTTCCCCCCCCAGGTCCTCGCCGAACTTAAGGCCAAAAGTCCCGTGAAAGAGGGGGAGCGATTCACCGAGGAAAATTACGAGGCCCTGAAAAGGCAATACCTGGACTATCTGCTGGATAACGGCTATCCCCGGGCCCAGGTCCAGGGCCGGGTGTTATTGGACGAAGAAAAAAACACCGCCCAGGTGGAGATTGCCGTAACCCCCGGTCCCTTATGCTATTTCGGCGAAGTCCGGGTCAAGGGAGACCCCGAGACTCCCCCGCGGGTCATCCTCCGCAAGATTACCTTTAAGCCGGGCCAGCCTTTTTCCTTTAAGGAAATTTACGACAGCCAGCAGCGCATCTACAGCCTGGACCTGTTCCAGAGCGTAGCCCTGACTCCGGAAGAGGTCCCCGAAACCGACCGTCAAATTCCCATCACCGTGGAGGTCCGGGAAAAGAAAAAGCGCTCCCTCAAGGTGGGGCTGGGCTACGGGGATGAGGACGAGTTCCGGGCCCGGATGGGCATGCGCTTCCGCAACTTCCTGGGCGGCGGCCGCGTGGTGGACGTGGACACCAAGTTCTCCCGCATCGAATACCGGGCGGAGGGCACCTTTTTCAATCCCCTGGTCTGGGACACCAACAACGATTTCGTGTACCAGACCGGCTGGCTTCGCCGCTATCTGCCAAGTTTCACCGACAAGGCCTTCTTTTCCCAGGCGCGGCTGGAGCGGGACCTGCCCTGGCGCATCCGGGGCTATGTGGGGCACGGCCTGGAATTCACCCGGCCCTTCAACATCTCGGAAGAGACCCTGGCCGTCTTGAGCGACACCCAGACCGGCAAACTATACCGGGCCTCCATGGCCCTTGCGGGTCTGCGCCGGGAAACCGTGGACAAGCCCGTGGACCCCCATCGGGGGGGGATACTTTCCCTGACCCAGGAAGTGGCCCCGACTTTCTTCGGCTCCCAGATTCAGTTCGTGCGCACCGTGGTTGATCTCCGGCGTTATCAGGCCCTCGGGGACACGGACTATATCCTGGCGGGTCGTGTGAAATTCGGGGTCATCGAGCCCATCCAGGGCACCCAGGAAATTCCCATCTTCCGGCGTTTTTTTGCCGGCGGCTACAACAGTGTCCGGGGCTACCGCCTGGACTACCTGGGCCCCCGCAACCCCTCCGGTTCCCCGGTGGGCGGGAACGCCCTTTTAGAGGGCAACCTGGAAGCCCGCATCCCCATCTATAAGGAATTCAGGGCCGTGGCCTTCCTGGATTTCGGCAACGTCTACCTGACCTTAAGGGACGTGGACGTGGGCCAGCTGAAGTATTCCTCCGGCATCGGGCTGCGCTACCATACCTTCATCGGCCCCATCGGCGTGGACGTGGGCTTCCCCCTGAACCCCATCGATCCCAGCAAGGATAAATACCGTTTTCATTTCACCATCGGGCAGGCGTTTTGAAAAGAAGCAGTCAGCGGTCAGCTTTAAGCTTTCAGCTAAAGAAAAAAACAACAGAGACAAGATACAAATAGAGTCCGTTGATTACGAGGACAAACTCCTCATTTTTTAAAAAAGCTGACAGCTGATATGCTAAAATAACATATGCGGCGTTTCCGTTATCTTATCCTTGCCTTCCTGGCGGTAATCCTTTTAGGGGCACTGGCCCTCTGGCCCCTGTTACAGACCGACGCGGTCTGGACCTGGGGCGGCCACCGGCTGGTGGACTTTGCCCGGACCCGCATCCATGGGGAAATCGAGGTCCGGGAAGTTAAAGGCAATTACCTCACCGGCCTGACCTTCCGGGACATCACCATCCGGGGCCGCCAGGGTGAGGTGCTCCGGGCCAAGGGGCTGGAGCTGCGGTTTTCCCTCTGGTCTTTCCTGAAACTGCAGCCGGTGATCGCCCGGCTGGCTATTGATGAGCCTCACCTGACCCTCATTCAGTACCCGGAGGGCCTATGGAACGTCAGCAACTTTTTCCGGGACACGCCGCCTCCGCCTTTCACCGCCCTGGATTTCCCGCAAGCCAGCATCAAGGGAGGAGAAATTGCCCTGACCCGGGGCGGGGCCACCCAACATTACCGGGACCTGGGCCTGCAGCTCATCCTTACGGTGCTCCACCCCAAACAGCCGGATCAATCCATCCTGGTGCGCCGGGCCAGTCTGGCCGGAGAGACTCCCTGGGGACGCCTCGGCCTCCAGACCCGTTTTACCTACGGCTCCAACCTGCTTAATCTGTTATCCCTATCCGTGGAGGCGGCCAACCGCCCGTTGATCTCCCTGGCAGGAGAAGTACGGGTTAATGAAGCCGGGCCCGTCTGCAAGCTGATCGGCGAAGCCGGCCCCATCCCCGGTGCGGAGATGCGCCGCGTCTGGCGGCATTGGCCCGAAACCTTGGACCTGGGGGGAAAATTTCAACTCAGCGGCACCCCGGAGAAGATGCAGGTCAACGCCGGGGGTCCGCTTCCCGGGGGGGGGCCCGGGGGGGGGTACGCCTTCCAGGGCCAGGTGGGGCAGCGCGCCGGGGAGTTGGCCTATGACTTGAGCCTGGACTTTAAAGGCGTGCATCCTAAGGTTTGGGCGGGCGATGAAGGTCCCTGGGCCAGGCGCCTGCAAGACTTTCCCCCCCTTGAGGTGCAGGTCGGTCTTAAAGGCGGCGGCCTCGCCTGGCCCCCGAAGAATTTGGAATGCTCGCTCCAGAGCCGGCCTTTCAGCTACCGGGCGGCCAAAGTGGAGCAGTTGCGCCTTACTTTAAAAGGCAACGGCCGGGAACAACGGCTGCAAGGATTGCTCAAAGGCAATTTCGGGGAAATCGCGGCCACGGCCGCCGGGCCTTTGTTAACCGATCTCTCCGGCCAGGTGAAAATCCAGACCCAGGGTTTCAAACCGGGAGACCTGGGCCTGCCCGTCGAGGCCGCCACCCTGATCAACAGCAGCTTTTCCGGGAATTATCGGTTCCCCGCCTCCCTTTCCGGCAACCTGGAAGCCCGGGGGCAATGGGGCGGCCAGCCCCTGAAAACCCTGCGGGCCCAATTAGCCCTAACCGGCCCCAGGCTGGAGATTGCCCAGGCCCAGGTGCAGTTGGGAACCCTTTCCGCCGACCTAAAGGGGGCCGTGGACTCCCAGGGGGTGGACCTGCACGGCCGGGCCGATCTGGCCCTGGACGGCTCCTGGCCCTTGCTGCCCGCGGGGCTGAAAGGGCGGGTCTCCGGGGAAGGCGCGGTCAAAGGCCCCTTTGCCTCCCCCCAGTTTACCCTCCAGGCCCAGGGCCAGGGGCTGGCCTATGCCGATTTTGCCTGGGATAAAGTGAGCCTCAAGGCCTCAGGCGCAGGCTGGCCGCCTCCCGGGGGACGCCTGGAAATCCAGGGTACGGGACTCAAGACCCCGGCCGGGGTCTTTTCCCAGGCCGCGTTCTCCAGCCAGGGTGAGGGGGGTAAATGGCAGCTCCGTTTCACCGCGTCTTCTCCCAAGGGAATCCAGGCCGAGGCCCAGGGGACGGCAGATCTTCTGGCCCAGCCCCTGGCGCTGACCCTTTCGCGTTGCCGCTTTACCTCCCCCAAAGTCTCGGCCGTCAACGCCGGTCCCGTCCAGATCCGGTTTCATCCCGGCCTGGAAATCCCCCCGGCCGTCTGGCGGGTGAACCATGGCCGCCTCACTATCAGGGCTCAAACCCGAGCCCAAGAGCTGACCGCGCACCTGGAGGCCGTGGACCTGCCCGCAGGTCTCTTCAGGTTGAAAGGCGCTCCCCTGGAGGGGAAGGTCCAAGGCCGGCTGGACCTCACCGGCAGCCTGCGGCAGCCCTCCATGCAGGGGCAGCTCACCTGGGGGCCGGGGAAATGGGGGGACTTTTCTTTCCGCGTTTTCCAAAGCTCTTTAAGCTATCGGGACGAAAACCTGATCATTAAGGGCAGCGTGGAAGAGAAAGCCGCAGGCCCGCGTCTCGTGTGGGACGGCCGCATCCCCCTCAGGCTCTCGCTCAGCCCCCTGAAATGGAATTGGGCGGAGCGGGACCTGGATTTTCGCGTCCAGGGTGAAAACACCAGCCTGGCGCTGCTGACCGCGGTTTCTCCGGAAGTGCAGGTGGCTGAAGGTCCCTTGTCCATCTCGGCTCAATGGCAGGGAAGCCCCAGCCAGCCCCGGGTCTCCGGCAAGGTCCGCTGGGGGGAGGGCCGGCTCCAGTTGCGCTCCGCCGGCAAGCCTTTCCGGCTGCTGGCGGGCGAAGCCGCGCTGCAAGGGGAAAAGCTGGTCATTCCGGATCTCTCCCTGGAAAGCGGGGGAACGGCCCGCCTCCGGGGGGCAATTACTCTGGCCGGGTTTTCCCCCAAGCAGATTGAAGCCCGGGCCGAACTTCAGGATTTTCAGGCCCTGGCCCGGGGCGGCTCCGAAGCCGCGGGCACCGGCAGCGTCTATCTAAGCGGTCCCTGGTCCGCACCCGTTCTCAAAGGAAGGCTGCTGCTCTCCAAGGCCTCGTTCCGCCCCGCGTTTTTCCAGACCGGCGCGCATCCGGACATTGTCCTGAAGAAAGCGCCTGCTCCGCCCAAGGCCAAGAACGGAGCGGCCGAGGCTCCGGCCATCTGGCAAAACATGCAGATGGACCTGGCCCTGGAAGCGCCCGGCGGCGCCTGGGTCAGGGACAAACGCCTGCAAGTGCAGTTGGCCGGAACCCTTCGGGTCCGGAAGGAGAAGGGTGAATCCCTTTTCTTTGCCGGCGCGCTTCACTCTCTTAAGGGCACCTACGAACTCCAGGGGCGCCCTTTTAAGATCGAACGCGCAGACATCCGCTTCCCCGGTAAACCCCAGGGGGACGTGACCCTGGAGGGCCGGGCCACCCACGAAATTTCCGGAACCACCCTGATCCTCATCGCCTCCGGCCCCGTCAACAAGCCCCAGGTGCGGATGGAAAGCATCCCCCCCTTGCCTCCCCAGGACCAGTTGGCCTACCTGGTGTTCGGCCGCCCGGCCCAGAGCCTCTCCCAGGAGGAATTTCGCTCCGTGGGGCAACAGGCCGTAGGGATTGTCGGGGGCATTTCCGCCCAAAAGTTCCAGGAAATCCTGGGCCAGGACTTCCCCCTGGTGGGCAATGTCCAGATGAAAAGTGGCGTGTCCGAAGGCCGGCAGATCGTGGGGGTGGCCAAGCCCCTCACCAAGGACATCACGGTTTCCTTCGAACGCAAGACCAGCCCCCTGTACCGGGATGACACCAACCAGGTGCGCCTGGAATACAAGGTCAACAAATACCTCAGCCTGGAGACCCAGATGGGCCAGCGCAACTCCGGGGGGGACGTGTTTTTTAACTATGATTTTTGATCCCCCCCCCGACAAACTTGACGTCTTAACGTTATAGCGTTAAATTTATCCATATGACACCAATTCCCTCAAGCGGCTGTCTTTTGCAGGGGCGAACCTTGTGTTCGCCCAGAGGCATCCAGGGCGAACACAAGGTTCGCCCCTACAAGAAAAAAATCATTGATGGTGAACTTGCATGAAACCATCCCCCAAAAGAGCCACCATCTACTTTGATCCCGAGCTGCATCGGGCCTTGCGGTTAAAGGCCGCGGAGACCGATCAGTCCATTTCCGAGTTGGTGAATGCGGCGGTGAAGCTGAGTCTGGCTGAAGATGCGGAGGACCTGGCGGCCTTCGAGGAGCGCGCCCACGAACCGGACCTGCCTTTTGAAGAAGTCCTGAAAGATTTGCGGCAGCGTGGCAAAATATAGGGTGTCGGTCAAACCTTCGGCGGTTAATGAAATCGAGGCGATTCCTTTAAAAAAGGATCGGCAGCGCTTGATGGAGCGCATCGGCAAGCTGGCGGAGAACCCACGCCCTTTCGGATGCGAGAAGCTTTCTGGAAAAGATAAATACCGGCTGAAACAAGGACGCTACCGCATCGTTTATTCCATCAAAGACCAGGATTTAGCCGTTACCGTGGTCAAAGTCGGCCACCGGAAAGATGTATATCATTCGATAAATTAGAAACCCTTGGGCAAGCTCGCCACCACCTCCTCCAACCGGGGGAATTCCCCCGCCCTTTCCTTTAACCGCCGCTGCAATTCCTTCACCGCCGCCGGAATATAACGGGCAAAATAGGGTTTCTTCTTCACTTTGGTCAGGAAACCATAGGCCCCCAGGATTTGCAGATTGCGGCTCAGGGCCAGGTAGGCGTATTGGCGGCGGAAGGCCGTCTCATCGACCGCTATCCTCTTTTGCAACTCTTCTAGATAATAAGCAAGAAATTCTTCCTGCCACTGGGTACTCAGTCCCACATAGGGATCGATGAGCAGGGCCGCGACATCATAGCCCAGGGGCCCCAACCGGCCTCCCTGGAAATCAATGACCCGCAGGCACCCGTTTTTGATCATCAAGTTGCGGGATTGGAAATCTCGGTGCAAAAAATATAGGCCGCGGGTGCTGGCCGCGGTGGTGATGAGCCGGTCAAAATCCTCCGACAGTTCAATGGCCGCGATCTTCAGCCCCAGGTAGCCCTGGAGGAAAGCCAGGACGAAATAGAGGCATTCCCGTTCCCGCAAGAATGGCCCGTCCACCACCGGGGTATCGAAGCACCAGCCGGTGTCAAAACCCTCCAGGCCGTCAACCTGTATCTGCACCAGGATATTAAGAGCCTGGCGATATTGGAAACGGACCTGGGTGTCGGCCCGCTGGCTCTTTAGAAAACCCTCCAGGCTGATATCTCCCAGGTCTTCCAACAGCATCCAGCCTTCTTCCGGGCAGTAGTGAAAAATCTCCGGGACCGGAATTCCTTTCAGCCGTAAATGGCTGCCGATACGGAAATAGGAATCGTTTTCGGTAATTTCCCTGCCGGGGGCATAGGGATGCCAGAGCAGGACCTTGGTGGGAGAGCCCGGCAGCCGGAAAAAGCGGCGGTCCGAGCCGTCCCCGGCCAGGGGCTGGGCCCCCGTTAGAGAAACTCTCTGGGCCGCGGCCGCATCCTCCAGGCGTTTGGTGATGATAAAGTCCGGCAATTTAGCCTCCAGAGTCTTTGAAGAGTTGGTCCTGATCGGGAGGACGATTAACAAATAGTAATCAGTGATCAGTGATCAGTGATCAGTAAAACAGATTTTCGTGGTTCCTTTCTTCTTTGTACTGATTACTGATCACTTGATTACTGATTACTGATCATTTTCATTTCCCATCATAATCCGGTTCCAGGCTGACTCGGTGACCCTTGCCCCCGGGGCCACCAGGCACCCTTCCAGGCGCACCCCGGGGCCGATCCGGGCCCCCTCCCCCACCACCGTATTTTTTAATATGGCTCTCTCTCCCACCTGCGCCCCTTCTCCCAGGCAGACGCAGCCGCGGCATTCCGCCCCCTGGCCCAGAATCGCTCTGGGGCCCAGTAATGGGTCGGTGAGGGGCGGCAGAAACCTGGCCAAAGACGCTCCTTCGCCGTTCAGCAAGCGGCAGTGCGCCACCAAATAACCCTGGAGGCTCCCCACATCCTGCCAGAAATGGCCGGACACCACTAGGGTGTCGATCCTCTCGCCCGCGGCCAGGGCCTGCCGCCAGGCGGCCACCAGGTCGTAATAACCTGCTGGCGGCAGATAGTCCAGCATCTTCCTCCCCACCACCTGCACCCCGGTGTAAGCCAGGGGCGGCCCCGCGGCCGTCCCCGGCCGGTCGCCCACGCCTGCTAATCTTCCTTGGGCATCGATCCAAACGTTATTGAACGCCGGAAAATCTTGGAGCACCAGGGTGGTCATGGCCTCCGGCTGATGACTACGATAGACCGCGGCCAGGTCCAGGTCGGTGAGGATATCCCCATTAACCGCCAGAAACGTCCCGGCCCGGAGGATTTCCCCCAATTGCCTTAAGCCCCCGCCGGTGCCCAACAGCTCCGGCTCCGGGCTGATACTGAGGTTGAGGCTCCAGGGTTGGCTAGCCAGGAACCGCTGCACCTGCTCCCCCAGATGGTGGGTATTCACCGCCGCCTGGAGGAATCCGGCATCCTCTAACTGCGCCAGGAGCAGCCCCAACAGGGGCCGGTTGAGGATGGGCAGCAGGGTCTTGGGGACTAACTCAGTAAGAGGCCGGAGACGGGTACCCAGGCCTGCTGCCAGGATGGCTGCTTTCATTATGTGTTCCCGCGATATAGGAAGGAGTGGTTAGTAGTAATCAGTAATCAGTGATCAGTGATCAGTAAAATCAGAGTCCCACAAATTGCCCCACTGATTACTGATTACTGATCACTGATCACTTCTTATAACCAAACTGCCGCAAAATATCCCGCCGCCAAACCCGCCCTTCATCCCCCTCCACGCCTTTCGGGGAAAGGCCGTCCACCACCCCCAAGATGCCCCGTCCCTGCTCCGTCTGGGCCAGGATCACCTCCACCGGGTTGGCGGTGGCGCAAAAAATCCGGCAGACCTCGGGGCAGAGTTTGACCGCGTTCAGGACGTTGATGGGGAAGGCGTTTTTCAGCAAGATGTTGAAGGTGTGGCCTGCGGCCAGGCGCCGGGCGTTTTCCGTGGCCGCGATCATCAGTTCCGGGGCGTTGCCCTCCACCCGGATGAGGCAGTCGCCGGAGGACTCCGAAAAGGCGAAGCCGAACTTGATGCCGGGGACGGCTCCCACCAGGATTTCGTAGAGGTCCTCTACGGTCTTGATGAAATGGCTCTGGCCTAAAATGAGGTTGGCGCCCTCGGGAATCTCCAATTTTTCCACCAGGAGTTCCATACTTATCCCCCCCTGTTTCCGTGACCGGAAAACCTTTCCGATCCCTGATTTTTGTGGTATTATAGGCGTGTTAAGGGGGAAGTGACAAGAGTTTTCCCGGCGGTTCCATCAACCCTGCCCAATTACCTGTTGGGGTTAGCACTTGCGTAAATTTATCAGTTTAATTGTCCTCTGGCTGCTCCTGGGGTCGCTGGCTCCCACGGCCCCGGCAGCCGGGGAGATCAAAATCGGCTTATACCTGCCCATGACCGGCGCGGCCGCGGCCATGGGCCAGATGGTCTGGGAAGGGGTGCAGGTGGCTCACAAACTGCAGCCCCAGGTTTTGGGACAGCCGGTGAAACTGGCCCTGGTGGACACCAAGAGCGACAAAATCGAGGCAGCCAACGCGGTGAGCCGCCTCATTGAAAAAGATAAAGTGGCGGCCATCATCGGCGAAGTCATCAGCTCGGATTCCCTGGCCGGCGCGCCCATAGCCGAGCGGGCGAAAGTTCCCAATATTGCGCCCACGGCCACCAATCCCCTGGTCACCCAGGGCCGGAAATACGCGTTCCGGGCCTGTTTTGTGGACGACCTCCAGGGCCGGGTGGCCGCCCGCTTCGCCCGGGAACACCTAAAGGCGAACAAGGCCGCGGTCCTCATCGACCAGGCCCAGGACTATTGCGTGGCCATCGCCAATTACTTCCAGGAGGAATTTAAGAAACGGGGTGGCGAGATCGTGGCCGTTAGTTATATTCAGACCGGGGACCAGGATTTCTCGGCCCAGATTTCGACGCTCAAAGCCAAAAACCCGGACCTGATCTATGCCCCTAATTATTATGCGGAAAACGCGCTGTTGGCCAAGCAGCTCCAGGATCTGGGCGTGAAGGCCCCCATCCTTTCCGGCGACGGGGCCCAGGTGCCGGAACTTTTGAGTATTGGCGGGAAGGCGGTGGAGGGTATGTATTTCACCGCCCACTTCCACCGCCAGGGCGCGATTACGGACCTGGGGAAGAAATTTCTGCAGGCCTTTGAAGAGACATATAAGAAGGACCTGGACGCGTTTTCCGCGCTGGGCGGGGATGCCTATTTCCTGCTGCTTAACGCCATGGAGAAGGCAGGCGGGACCGACGGCCCCAAGGTGGCCCAGGCCCTGGCCGCGACCAGGGACTTTCCCGGAGTCACCGGCAAGATCACCATGGGCTCGGACCACAACCCCATCAAGGACGTGGTGGTGCTCAAGGTGGAGCAGGGAAAGTTTGCTTATCAGACGACGATAAATCCTTGATAATCATTTGTATGGGTTTTTAATATTATTTTATATGCTTTAATGTTGTGATATCAATTTAACGTTAGAAAGGGTTTTTTATGCCCACATCTAATGAGATTGGAAAAGTTGTCACCTGTTCTCACTGCAAGGGATCTGGGTCATGTGATTGCGTATCATGTCTGAATGCAGCAATGTCCAATGATAGCAGCTACAAAATTGTTCATAGGCATAGACGTGTTAAATGCTCTGCTTGCGATGGTGTCGGTTCCAAATGGGTTGGACCAAGTGTCATTCATATTTCACGTTAATCCTTAACTTTCGCAAAATCTATGAATAGATCAACTATTAAAAATAAGTCCAACATCGAAATCCCGCTGGACAAGATCGAAGCTTTTTGCCGCAAGTGGAAGATCAAAGAATTTGCCCTGTTCGGGTCGGTCCCGCGCGAAGATTTCCGTCCCGACAGCGATGTTGACGTGCTGGTGACTTTCGAGCCGGATGGAGGATTCACCTTTAAAAATTTCGAGGAGATCCAGGAAGAAATTGAAGGAATTTTTGGCCGGAAAGTCGATCTGGTGGAGAAGGGGCGCATCCGCAATCCTTTCCGGCGTTACGAAATTTTGACGACCAAAGAGGTCGTGTATGCCGCTTATCAATAAACCGCCGATAAACGCAGATGAACGCCGGAAGGAGTTAGATAGTATTACCGAGAAAATCATCGGCTGCGTTTACAAGGTTAGCAATACGCTAGGAAGCGGTTTCTTGGAGAAAGTCTACGAAAACGCTTTGGCTTATGAACTTCGAAAATGCGGCATGCAGACATGGCAACAACACAGTATCCAGGTTAAATACGATGGTACGCTCGTGGGCGAATTTGCCGCGGATTTGTTAATTGAGGAAAAGGTTATTATCGAATTGAAGGCGGCCAAGGCCCTTGATGATGCACACATGGCTCAATGTTTGAATTATTTAAAAGCCACCGGCCTTTCAGTTTGTCTCCTGGTCAATTTCGGGAAGCCCAAAGTGGAAATTAAACGCATTGTGAGAAACTTCTAATCTGCGTCCATCGGCGTCCATCGGCGGTGGAAATTATGAAACGCCGATCAACACAGATAGTAAATGAAAAGTTTACCTGAGAGATCGTTAGCGTTGGAAGGAATTCGTAATCGTATTGATGACGCTCTTTTTCTTTGGAAAAACGGCAGAAAAGAAGGAGCATTGCTTTGTGCATTGATCGCCGTGGCCGCCACGGCGCGCCTGCGGTATCCAAAAATGAAAGACCGCGAATGTTTTGAACAGTTCCTATGTGACACACATTTACCAGTACTGCGTGTCGAGTATCGAGGCGAATGCCACCCTTTTGAGCACATCTTCTATAAGTGGCTACGTTGTCAATTGGTTCACGAGGGTGGATTACCCCTCGATATTCAGTTTATTGGAGACGATGCACCGGGTTCAATGTCCGTGAGGGCAGGTGGTGCTCCTGAGTACATCTTGAAGATTGGACATGGATGGTTTAACCATATGGTTGCTTCTGTGACCCAAACACCGGAAAATTCTCAGCATTTTCGCAAGGATGAAAGGTCATAGATATAAGGAAGTGCATCGCAGAACGCTAAAAGAAATAATCTATGGTGCGCATAGCGCACCAATTTGCGTCCATCGGCGTGCATCGGCGGTGGAAATAAATGACTAAACAACCGAGCCTATTCAATATGGAAGCACGACACGTACACATCAATATCGAAGATGAAATTCGTAAATCGTACCTGGAATACGCCCTGAGCGTCATTATCGGCCGGGCGTTGCCGGACGTGCGGGACGGGCTGAACCCCGTGCACCGCCGCATCCTCTTCTCCATGTCCGAGGCGGGCTTCGACTGGAACCGGCCTTACCGCAAGAGCGCCCGCATCGTCGGTGATGTCATCGGTAAGTACCATCCCCACGGCGATACTGCGGTCTACGACGCCATCGTCCGCATGGCCCAGGACTTCTCCCTGCGCTACCCATTGGTGGACGGCCAGGGCAACTTCGGCTCGGTGGACGGCGACTCCCCCGCGGCCATGCGTTACACCGAGGCGCGTCTGGCCCGCATGGCCCACGAGTTGCTCCAGGACCTGGACAAAGACACCGTGGATTTCGTGGGCAACTATGACGGCTCCTTGAAAGAGCCTCTGGTCATGCCCACCCGCCTCCCCAACTTGCTGATCAACGGCTCCTCGGGCATCGCCGTGGGTATGGCCACCAACATCCCCCCCCACAGCCTGGAAGAGGTGTGCAACGCCCTACTGGCGGTGCTCAATAACCCGGAAATTACCGTGGAGGAGCTGCTGCCCATCCTGCCCGGGCCGGATTTTCCCACGGGCGGGTATATCTATGGGGCCGAAGGCATCGCCGAGGCCTATCGCACCGGCCGGGGCCTGATCCGCCTGCGGGCCAAAGTGGCCGTGGAGGCCAAGGGGGGCCGGGAGGCTCTGATCATCCGGGAGCTCCCTTACCAGGTGAACAAGGCCCGGCTGATTGAGCGCATCGTCGAACTGGTGAAGGAAAAGAAGGTGGAGGGCATCTCCGACATCCGGGACGAATCGGACCGGGAAGGCATGCGGGTGGTGGTGACCCTGAAAAAGGACGAAGCCTCCCAGGCCATCCTCAACCAGCTCTACCTCCACACCCAGATGCAGGTCACCTTCGGCATCAACCTGGTGGCCATCGTCCACAACCGGCCGGAGCTTCTCAATCTCAAAGACCTGCTGCGCCACTTCCTGGAGCACCGCAAAGAAGTCATCCTGCGCCGCACCCGCTTTGAACTGAAAAACGCCGAGGCCCGGGCCCATATCCTGGCAGGTTTGCTCACCGCCCTGGACCACCTGGACGCGGTCATCTCCCTGATCCGGGCCGCGGCCACGCCTGCGGAGGCCAAAGAGCAGTTGATGGCCGGCAGGTTCATCACCATCGCCGAAGCCGGGCTCAGCCTGGAAAAAACCCAGGCCCGGCATGCTTTAAGCGACGTCCAGGCCCAGGCCATCCTGGACATGCGCCTGCAGCGCCTTACCGGCTTGGAGCGTGAGAAAATCGTTAAGGAGGCCCAGGAGGTGGAGGCCGCGATTGCCCGCTTCCGGTTGATCCTGGCGGAAGAGGCCCAGGTCAAGGCCTTGATCGCCCAGGAATTGAAGGAATTAAAAGAGCGCTACGGTGACGGCCGCCGCACTGAGATCATCCCCCAGGCCCAGGAGTTCACTGCCGAAGACCTCATCGCCGAAGAAGAGATGGTGGTCACCGTCAGCCACCGGGGCTACATCAAGCGCACTCCTTTGAATATCTACCGCAGCCAGCGCCGGGGCGGCAAGGGCCGCATGGGCATGGTCACCCGGGAAAACGACTTCGTCTCCCAGCTCTACGTGGCCTCCACCCACAGCTCGTTCCTGTTTTTCACCAACCAGGGCCGGGTCTTCTGGCTGAAGGTGCATGAGATTCCCGTGGGTATGCCGTCGGCCCAGGGCAAAGCCATCGTCAACCTCCTGCAATTGGGCCTTAATGAAAAAGTGGCCACCGTGCTGCCGGTCCGGGAGTTCGTGGAGGGCACCTCGGTGGTCATGGCCACCCGCCGGGGAGTGGTGAAAAAGACCGATCTGATGAACTTTCAACGGCCCCGGAGCGGCGGCCTCATCGCCCTCACCCTGGATGAGGGGGACGAAGTGGTGAGCGTGGCCCTGGCCGAGGCGGACCAGGAGATCCTCATCGAAACCCGGCTGGGTAAGGTAATCCGCTTCCCCTCCGAACAGGTCCGGGAAATGGGCCGTAGCGCCCGGGGAGTGCGGGGCATAGATGTGGCCCGAGATGATGAGGTGGTGGGCATGGAAGTATTGCGCGCCGGGGGCACCATCCTCACCGTCACCGAGAAGGGTTTCGGCAAACGCACACCGCCCGAGAAATATCCGGCCCAAAACCGGGGCGGCCAGGGCCGCCTGGGACTGCGCATCACTCCCAGAAACGGCCCGGTGATGGGCATTCTCCAGGTCGGGGAGGAAGACGAAGTCATGCTGGTCACCAACGTCGGCAAGATTCTGCGCCTGGCGGTAAAGGGCATTTCGCTGATCGGCCGGGTGACCCAGGGCGTGAAACTGATGGACGCGGAGCCCGAGGAACGGGTGGTGAGCGTGGCCAAGGTGGCGGAGCAGGGTGACGACGGCGATGATGGCGAGGCCAGTCTTGGCATCTCCTGACCTCCAGACCGTCGCGGTAATCGGCGCCGGCTCCTGGGGCACCTGCCTGGCCCAGCTTCTGGCGGACAAGGGCGCGGCGGTGCGCCTTTGGGTCCGGGAGCCGGAGGTCCTGGCCGATCTCAACCGGGAGCGGATCAACCGCAACTTTCTTCAGGGAGTGCGCCTCTCGCCCCGGATCATGTTCACCGGGGAATTCGCCGTGGCCCTCCAGGGGGCGCAGGTGGCGCTCATGGCCGTTCCTTCGCATTTTTTCCGGGAGGTGCTCCGGGAGCTACGCCCCCATCTGCCCCCGGAAGCGGTGCTGCTGAGCGCCACTAAAGGCATGGAAATCGACACCCTCCTCACCATGGAAGGAGTGGTGCGGGAGGAATTGGGCGCGGCTTTGCCCTACGCAGTCCTGTCCGGTCCCAGCTTTGCCCGGGAGGTGGCCCAAAAAACCCCCACAGCGGTGACCATCGCCTCCCGCCACCGGAAAGTGGCCCATAGCCTGCAGCGCCTCTTCTCCACTCCCTATTTCCGGGTCTATACCACCCATGAAGTGACCGGCGTGGAATTGGGCGGGGCGCTGAAGAACATCTTCGCCATCGGCACCGGCATCCTGGAGGGCATGGGCCTGGGAGCCAATTCCCGGGCCGCGGTGATCACCCGGGGTCTGGCGGAAATGACCCGGCTGGGGACCCGCCTGGGAGCGAATCCCATGACTCTTGCGGGTCTCGCGGGCCTGGGGGACCTGGTCCTCACCTGCACCAGCTCCCAGAGCCGGAATTTCCAGGTGGGGATGAAGCTGGGCAAGGGTTTATCCCTGGCGGAGATCCTGGAGGGTATGAGTGAGGTGGCCGAAGGGGTGAAGACCACCCGGGCCGTCCACTTCCTGGCCCAGAGGCTGGGGGTGGAGATGCCCATAGTGGAAGCGGTATTCCGCATCCTCTATGAAGGCCTGCCCCCCCGGGAGGCGATTAAAAAATTGATGACCCGGGAACTCAAGGATGAACTGGAGGCCATGACCGAAACCTGGTAAGGTGGGCTTTAAGTCGTTTTTCGTTTTCCGTTTTTCAAGCCTTTTGCAAAATTCAGTTTGAATGAATTTAGGCGCCTGCAAAAGTCAGGTTAAGTCCCCCCT
>QZIZ01000014.1 GCA_003599195.1 Deltaproteobacteria bacterium
AAGCGTTAGTCGCCTTGGAAAACGACAGAGAATTGGTCGCCTCCACCACAGGCTTCGATTGGATAATTAATTGCCTATAGACTGCAACTTGGTATTAAAACTGGAGCCTCCATGAACATCGTGGCCTTCAACAGCAGTCCCCGGGAAAATAAGACCAGCAAGACCGAACTCGTGCTGCAAAAATTCCTGGCAGGGGCCCGGCAGGCGGGCGCGGCCACAGAGACCATTTATCTGCGCCAATACCGGATAAAACATTGCCTGGGATGTTTCAGTTGCTGGCTCGGCAACAAAGGGCAATGCGTGCAGCAGGACGACATGACCGGGGAACTGTTGGGGCACCTGATGGAGGCCGACCTGGCGGTGCTGGCCACGCCCTTATACCACTTCAACATGAATGCCCGCATGAAGTCCTTTATTGAGCGGACGCTGCCGCTGATGAACCCTATCACCGCCCACAGCGGGAGGCGCCTCAGCCCTCCCTGGGCGGCCAAGGCCCCGAAGATCGCGGCTGTAAGCGTTTGCGCCTTTCCCGAGGATTACAACTTCCAGGCGCTGTCCATGAATCTGCGCATGCTCTACGGCACCGATCTGGTGGCCGAGATCTACCGCCATTCCTCCGAGTTCTTGACCGCGCTCCCGTTGCAGCTCCGGGTGGAAGAGGTATTGGATGCTGTGGCCCGGGCCGGCTATGAGGTGGTGCGCCAGGGGCAGGTGAGTCCGGAGACCATGAACGCCATTTCCCAGAATCTGGCCCCGCTGGAAACCCTGATCGACATGGCCAACCGCTTCTGGGGGAAGGAGATGGAGGAAGAGGAGGTTACTGGCGCTGTCGGGGTGGATGGGGAAGGGGTGGATAAGTACGTTTAAATTAAAGATAAGACTCCTGGGCGGATGTGGCGGCAATAGCCCTGCTAATCCCCCAGAAGCAGGTTCAGCGCCGGAGTTATCCCGCCGGAAAGTTTGTCTGCGAGCCAAATGGATTTGATAGTCTCCTCCTGGTTGTACCCTTGAGGCGTGGCCGGGCTGGCGGTATGGGCATAATACCAGGCAAATTCGTTGGGGGGAGCGGCCAGGCATTTGCTGGCCGGCATTTGCACAAAACCGTTGGGGTCATGTCGGCGGACCCACTGCCAGGCATATTCCAGCCAGTAGTTGCGGTAGGCCTCCTCCTGGTTGGCAAACCAGCAGATTTCATCATATCCCCAAATCCAGCAGCCGCCGATATTCTGCCCTTCCTGGCCGCTGGCGCCCCAATTATCAAACGCCACCACGTAGGGCAGATGTTCGCAGGCCCAGCCACTGGGGGTAATACCCCCGGCGCTGTTGCCGTAAATGCTGTCCAGATACCCCATTTGGAGGATTCCCTGCTCCGGTGACGCCGCGACCTCTTCGATACGCAGCGGATAGGAATGGAAGTCGAACACTAGTCTGCCGTCATCGGCCACTGCGGTGTAAATATGGGCGTCACAGAGGACGAAGCGGCGCCGCGCCTGCTTGGCGGCATAGTTGCGCACATGGCTCAGCATGTCCAGCCAATGGAGGTATCCCGGATCATTATCGTCCATCAGGTGCACCTGGCCGAAATGGATCGCCTCGTAGCCCGCCTCGATATAGCGCCGAGCCAGATACACAAACCACATGCGGGTCTCCAAGCGGCTCAGGTCGGGCACCGAGGCCCCGGGCCCCCAATAATCGGGCCGGTGATAATCCACCAGGGTGTCAGTATACAGCATGTCCTGGTACCGGAAGTTGCGGTTTTCCGGAACCAAGCCGAACTCCTCGAAGATCCAGGCAGGCATGGGAATCTGATTCACCTGCACGGTGACAATTTCGAAAATTCCGGCCTGAATGATGATTTCGGGGTCCACCTGGTGGATCCGGGGCACTGAAGTGGCCGCCCTTGCCAGGAACTCTTCCAGTTTGAGTTCATTCCCCCAGATGAACAGGGTTAACCCGATAAATTTAGCGCCGATATTGCGGATCATTCTCAGGTGGTCGTCAAAATTGCCCGAACCTTCCAGCAGATCATAAAAAGTGATGGACCGGGACAGATAGTTCTCCAGCACCTGCCGGGACATACTCCCGTCAAACACATAGTTCCTCGACAGGGCACCGGGAGCGGAAATGCAGGGAGACACGGAGATGATCAACAGCCACAACCAAGTGCTGACTGTCGCCCCAAGGATCTTCATCGTTGCGGACCACCTAGTGCTGGCTATATCGGTTTTCTGATTGGATAAAGATAGACTATCAATTATACGTAGCGACATAAATAATTGCGCATTCTTCATCTCTGCGCACTCTGCGTCTTTGCGAGAAAAAAAACTTTCTTGCAGAGGCGCAGAGGCCGCAGAGAAATGCCAAGCGCGGTTAATTAAGACGCTCAGTATAGTTATTTGGGGTTTCTTTTCTCATCAATTATTGAAATTGGCATTACTCTGACACTCTTAAAAAAAAACGGGAAACCGCCTTTAAACCACCGTGCTTTCCTTCTTGGCTTCCAGCAGGCTGTGGTAGTGATCCCGGTCCCGGCGGGCCTGGAAGAGTTCGGCTTCCAGACGGGGCAGTTCCTCTCCTGACGCCTGTTTCAGCGCCTTTTCCAGGTCCTCCACCTTTCGGGTCAGCCGGTAATATTCCTGGGCCAGAAAGCGGATGTTACTCATTTAAGGACCGTTTTCCGTTTTTCGTTAAAAGAATAATCGATTATTGCCTTAGCTCCGGTCAAGCACCCGAAAAGGCAGATAAATCCAAAGACCACCGGATGCTTAAGAAAAACGGCCGCGAAAGTCCCCCCTCCCTTGAGGGGAGGGGGTTAGGGGGAGGGTGGCGACTTTGGGCCACATGGATCCAAAGACGCCACCCCCTCCCTACCCTCCCCCCTCAAAGGGGGAGGAGAAAAATGGGAATACCATTGCTTTTGGTCACCTTCTGCGATTCCGGAGTTAAGGAACTAATCGAAAAGAATAAAGATTATCGACTTATTACATTGCAGGGTATTTCACCCGCAAGAGAATTGGATCTCAAATAAGTCTCTGATAACTAAATATTAATTAACCCTATAACCTTAACTATATCCAAAAACCGAAACGGAAAACCATAAACGAAAAACGCGAAACGAGCTTTTCAAGGCATGACCATTTCCGCGGCCAGGGGTTCCGCGCTCACCACCAGGGGCAGGATAAAGTAGAAATTGTTGCCTCCAGGGGTAGGCTCATACCCCACTTCGCCGCCGTGGGTCTCGATGACGTTGCGCACGAAATAAAGCCCCCGGCCGGTGCCCACCTCGCCGTCAATATTGCTGCCCCGGTAACCTTCTTCAAAAACACGGGCCCGGTCTTCCGGGGGGATGTGGGGGCCGGTGGTGAACATATTGAATTTGATGCCGTCTTTGCCGGGGCCGAAATGGTCTCTGAGCACGTCCCGGCCGTAGGCCACGTATTTGCGGCCCTCGTAATTGCGGCGGGTGTATTTCACGGCATTGGAGAAGAGGTTGGCGTAGACCTGGGCTATCAGGCCCTTATCCACCGACAGGGGCAGGTCCTCGTCGGGCATGACCCCCATGCTGTCGTCGATGTCGATATTGCGGTCCTTGAGCTTGGGGAGATAGAGCTGCAGTTGGGGCTGGATGATCTCGCTCTGGACCCGGCAGGTGCGGCGCCTGAGCACCAGGTGGCCCTTCAGGAAATGGGAGGGCCTGAACAGAGATTCCAAAAAGAGGCTGACGCCCCGGTAATGCTGCTCCAGGGTCTGGTAATCCGCCTCCATCTCCTGGATTAGATTCCGGAATTTATCCTGGGCCGCGGGCAGCTCGGGGCAGGCTTCGTCCCGGAACTCGCAGAGGCAATCCAAATCCTTCAAGGCATTTATTTTCTTGCGTAAATGCCGCAGGTAGAGGCTGAGGCTGATATTGGGGATGATGACGTTGTGTTCGATGTCCGCCACCAGGCTGTTGATGAAACGGATGCGCTGGATGTTCTGCCAGGCGATGATCTTGACGTGGAGGTTGTAACCCACGCGGTTGGCGAATTTTTCGAAGAAAAACCGGTCCTTTTCCGAAAGCTGGTCCCCGGGGAAGAGTTCTATCAAGCCGATGACCTGGTCCTTGGTATAAAAAGGGAGGCGGTCCACCAAAAGCTGGTTGCCCCGGATGGGGATCACCCAGGCCTGCTCCACGGCATAGGCCTGATTGGATAGTTTGATATAAGAAGGGGCTTTGGGCTTGTCCGGGACCAGCCCTTTGAGGCTGTCGCACACCAGTTCCAGGACGTTATCCTGGCAGAGCAGATAGAGGCGGGAGTCCAGGTTGAAGAATTCCTTAACGACACTGACGCAGATGCGGTAAAAATTATCCAGGGTTTCGTATTCCTGGGCCAGGTCGAAGAAGGTCTTCAGAAAATCGTCTTTCAGGGGGCCGAAGTTATACTCCAGGAAGGTCTGCCGCTTTTCCTTCACACGGGCCGCAACGATTTCCAGGTCCGGCGGCGCAGTCATGTTAGCCTCCTGTGAAGCTTATCCTTTGAAAAAGGTCCGTCGGTGGATTATTAGCGGAAAAGGGGAAAAGGTTCCGACGCCTTTTCTTTTCAGCCGTTTCCTTCTCCCTGATGGTTACCCTTGCTCCTTTTCCTTAAAAGATCTGGCCCATATCCCGGGTCACCGGCACTCAGCCGCGTTATCCCTAGTTTCGGCAGAGCGGCGGTATTCCTTGACTCCTAATTCATACAAATCCCCGCCTTGACAGTCATTGATGACTATGGCGGGCAGGTTCTCCACCTCCAGGCGATGGATGGCCTCCGGACCCAGCTCCGGGAAGGCCACCACTTCGGCCTTCTTGATGCATTGGGAGATCAAGGCCCCCGCGCCCCCCGTGGCCCCCAGGTAGACGGCCTTATATTGCTGCATGGCGGCAATGACCTCCGGAGCGCGTTTGCCTTTGCCGATCATGGCCTTCAGCCCCAACTGCAGCATGGTATGGGTATAGGAATCCATGCGGTAGCTGGTGGTAGGGCCTGCCGCGCCGATGACCCGGCCGGGTTTGGCCGGGCTGGGACCCACATAATAGAGGATCTGGCCCTTAAAATCCACCGGCAGTTCCTTGCCCGCGGCCAACAGATCCATCAGGCGCTTGTGGGCCGCATCCCGGGCCGTATATATGACCCCGGTGACTAACACCTTATCGCCGATCTCCAACTGCACAACATCCCCATCGGTGAGGGGAGGTCTGAGATGCACCGTTTTGGACATTTAAAACCCTTTTTTAGAGGAAATGGTGGGCAGCGCCCACCCTACATTAACTGACCACTGGCCCCTGGCCCCTGATTACAGCACCACTTCCTTATGGCGGGCGGCGTGGCATTGGATATTCACGGCCACCGGCAGGGAGGCGATGTGGCAGGGCTGCATGACCACGTGCACCGCCAGCGCGGTGATCCGGCCCCCCAATCCCTGGGGGCCGATGCCCAGATCATTGACCCCCTGGAGAAGCTGCTTTTCCAGGGCCGCCAGTTCCGGCTCGGGGTTGACGCTGCCCACGTGCCTGAGCAAGGCTTTTTTGGCCAGAATCCCGGCCCTCTCGAAAGTGCCGCCGATCCCCACGCCGACGATGATGGGCGGGCAGGGGTTGGGGCCTGCCTCCCGGACGGTGGCCAGCACCCGGTCGATGATTCCGGGCAGGCCCTCCGCGGGCTTGAGCATGAAGACCCGGCTCATGTTTTCACTGCCGCCGCCTTTGGGGACGATGGTGATTTTCAAATGGTCCCCGGGCACGATCTCCGTATGGATCACCGCGGGGGTGTTATCCCCGGTATTGGCCCGGGTCAGGGGGTGGCACAGGGACTTGCGGAGGAACCCCTCCCCGTAGCCCTGGCGCACGCCTTCCTGGATGGCCTGCTGGAAATCGCCGCCGGTGACGTGCACGTCCTGGCCCAATTCCACGAAGATCACGGCCAAGCCGCAGTCCTGGCACATGGGGACCCGCTCGGTCGCGGCGATCTTAGCGTTTTCCAGAAGCTGCCGGAAGACTTCCCGGCCGCTGGGGGATTCCTCCTCCTTTTCTCCCCGCTTAAACGCGGCCAGCATGTCTTCGCCCAAATCAAAGTTAGCGGTAATGGCCGCTTCTTTCACGGCCCGGGTAATTTCCTTGGCGTCGATCTGTCGCATCAAACCTCACTCTTCCATGTCGCTTTTATAAAATTGCTGTCTGGATCCCGCGGGGACGGAGGAAGTTCTCTCCTCAATCAACTCCTCTCCTTCAGGGTAGAATGACTCCTCGGTCTCCACCGCCTCTTCCTCATCTCTGTCAAGGGCATCGCCCTGTTTGGCCAGCACCGTGACGCCCTCCCCAAAACCCTCCACCGGCTGGTGCTTCAAGGCGTCCCGCATGTAGGAGATAAAGATGGGGGCCGCTGCCTGGGAGCCGGTCTCCTTGCCGCCCAGGGTGCGCTCGTCATCCATGCCCACCCAGGCCCCGGTGATCACCGAGGGCGTGAAGCCGATGAACCAGGCGTCCCGGGTTTTGTTGGTGGTGCCGGTCTTGCCGCCGATGGGGCGCCCCAGGACCTGGACCCGGGTGGCGGTGCCCCGCTGCACCACGCCCAATAGCAACTGGGTCATGGTATTGGCGGTTTGGGGGCTTATCACCTGATGGCGCTGGGTATGATAATCATGCAGCACCCGGCCGTCCCGGTCCTCGATGCGGTCAATGAACCCGGGATCCACCAGATAGCCCTGGTTGGGGAAGACCGAATAGGCCCGGGTGAGCTCCATCAGCGTGACTTCCGATGCCCCCAGGGCCGAGGCGTAATTGGGAAAGATGGGAGAGGCGATTCCCAGCCTCTGGGCCATCTTCAGGGTGGAGGGCACGCCCACGGCCATCATCAGCCGCACGGTGGGCACGTTCCTCGAACGGGCGATGGCCGTGGCCAGGGAGATGGGGCCGTCAAAGGTATGGTCGTAATTCTGGGGTTCCCAGGCCTGGCCCCGCTTGCCTCCGGGCAGGGAGATGGGGCTGTCCTGCAAGACGGAATCCGGGCGAAAGCCCTTCTCGATGGCCGCCGCGTAGATAATGGGTTTAAACGCGGAGCCGGGCTGCCGCTTGGCCTGGACGGCGCGGTTGAAAGTGCTGTCGCCGTAATCCTTGCCCCCCAACATGGCCCGGACCTTGCCGGTTTTCAATTCCATGGAGAACAGGGCGGCCTGCACCATGGGCGCGGCCACCAGGTTGGCGGTCCATTTTCCCGAGCGGCGGTCCTTCTTAGCCAGCCGCACCTGCACCACATCTCCGGGGGTCAGGGCCATCAGCAGGCTGCCGGCCCGGCTTTTATCCCCGGCATCCCCTGCAATTATTCCCTGGTATTCCCCCATCCGGAAGGTGGTAGCCTTGCTGCGGCGGTCCTTTTGGGCAATCAGGACCGTGACCAGTTGTCCTTTCCGGGGGGGATACTTGCGGTAATAGCGGATCTGGCGCTCCTGGAACGCGGTCAGGTCCTTGCCCTTCAGGTGGCGCAACGGCCCACGGTAGCCGTTCCGTTGGATCAGACCGGCGATGCCCTGGTTAATGGCCTCCTGGGCAGCCAGATGCAGGCCCACGTCCGCGGGGGTATAGACCTTCAAGCCCATGTTGAAGACCTGATCCCGGCCGAAGCGGTTTTCCAGCAGGGTGCGCACGTATTCGTTGTAATAACCGCATTCCTTGATCCAATCCGGCCGGTAGGGCTTCATTTTCAACGGCTGCCGCAGGGCCGCGGCCTGTTCCTCGGGAGTGATGAACCCCACCTCCGCCATGCGTTTCAGGACATAGGCTTGGCGCTCCTTGGCCCGCTGGGGGTTGAGATACGGGGAATAGCGGCTGGGGGCCTTGGGAATCCCGGCCAGCAGCGCGGCTTCCGCCAGGGTGACATCCTCCACGTGCTTGGAGAAGAACTCCTGGGCCGCGGCCTCCACCCCGTAGGCCCCGTGCCCGAGGAAGATATGGTTCAAATACAGGGTGAGAATCTCTTCCTTGGTCAGGTAGTTGTCGATGCGATAAGCCAGCACCGCCTCCCGGATCTTGCGGGCGAAGCTCTTCTCGGAGGTGAGCATGATCCTTTTCACCACCTGCTGGGTGATGGTGCTGCCGCCTTCCACCACCTGGCCGGCCTCCACGTTGCGGACAAAGGCCCGGATGATGCCGGTGATGTCCACCCCGGGGTGCTCGAAGAAACGGGCGTCTTCCGCGGCCACGAAGGCCAGGACGAGGTGCCGGGGCAGACGGCTGTATGGCACCTCGATGCGTTTTTCCGCAAAAAACTCGCCGATGAGGCGGCCGTCCCGGGCAAAGATCTGGGTGACCACCGAGGGCCGGAATTCCTTGATGGAGGTAAAGTCCGGCAGATCCCGGATGAAATGGTAGTAGATATAGCCGGCCACCCCGGCGCCGGCCAGGAGGCAGGTAAAGAACAGACTGTAAAGGACCCAGGACAGGCGCCGGGCCCACCGCCGCCGCCGGTGATACTTTTCTAACCGGTCCGGGTTGGATTTAAAAAGTCGCATAATTTCGCGGTTCCTTATCCTTATCGCGGAAAGGCTGCAAAAGTCTTCGGGGGATATGCGGCCGGTTGCTGGTCACTACCGCCGCCTCCCCTTTCGAATATTTTAGTATACGTTATTTTTCACCTTCTTTAAAGTTCTCCAAAAATTGCCGGATTTGAATCCCCAGGTGAATACATTCCTTGCCGCCCATGCAGGCGTCCGCGTCCACTTTGTCAATATATGTGGATAATTCATGGGGGCCTTTGGTTAATTTAAAGACATAGGTTTTTTTCTGTTTATCGAAGGTCAGGTTGGATTCTACCCCATATTGGGCGATTTCGGGGTACATTTCCATAATTTTGCCCTGTAAATTGGCGATAGTATAGCCCATGGCCTTCTCTCCCGGAATATAAAATAGCCTGCCGCGCCCAAGCGCTCTATCTAAAAATTAGGACTGGGCCGGGGCAACGGCAAGGGGGCGGGGTTGTTGGATTAAATATTGATTATCTCAGTTACTTATGGCTATTCGGCCCGATCCCTTCCGACTGAAATATCTTATCGTGGGGCGGGCGTCCCCGCCCGCCCTGGCATTCGCCCAGGCTGGAAAGCCTGGGTGTACCGCTTAGGACTTTTCAGGCAGATTAAAGGTGTGGGGGAGCAATTGAAAAAGAGGTACTTCTTCCAGGCCGTTTTGACCCTGAAATATTACGACCGCGTCCGGCCCGAATTCGGCCAGCACCTGGCGGCAGGCGCCGCAAGGCGGGCAGGGCCCGGGGTGCTCGCAGATTACCGCCAGGGCTTTTAGGCGCAGCTCCGGGCCTTCCTGGGCCACGGCGTTAAAAATTGCGGCGCGCTCCGCGCAGATGGTGAGGCCGTAGGAGGCGTTCTCCACGTTGACCCCGGTGTAGATATTGCCTTTCGCCGTCAAGACTGCGGCCCCCACCCGGAAGTGGGAATAGGGGGCATAGGCATGGCTGACTGCTTCCCGGGCTTTGGCCAGCAGCAGGGTATGTTCATTTTCGGTCCGGGCTTGGGGTGTCATACCTATATTGAGTTCAAAGTTCAAAGTTCAAGGTTAGAAATAAATGGGAAATAAATGGGGACAGACACCAATTAACATAGTGTTTATCCCATTTGGAATGCGCATTTTTGATTCCAAATATTTGCTCTTGCTTTGCGGCCTTTGCGTCTTTGCGAGAAATTTATCTTTTCAAACCAGATACCGCCCCTTAGCTTCTTTCACAAACACGGCCCCCTTTTCGCTGCTGAATTGCCGGTCCAGGGTGCGGTACTGGATGGCCTCAGCTACGTGGGCTGCCGCGGGGTGCGTCTCTCCCTCCAGGTCGGCGATGGTGCGGGCGATTTTGAGGATGCGGTGGTAAGCCCGGGCCGATAGGGCCAGGCGCTCCATGGCCGCCTCTAAAAGGCGCTGGGCTTCCGGGTTTAAGGGGCAGTATTGCTTCACCAGCCTGGAGGTCATATGCGCGTTGGCGAAAATACGGCTCTTGATGAACCGCCGGGCCTGGACCTCCTTGGCCCGTTCCACCCGCTGCCGCAATTCCGGAGAACCGCTGCCGCCCGCTGCGGCCGCCAACTCCTGAAACCGCACCGCGGGCACCTGGATCTGGAGGTCGATACGGTCGAGCAACGGCCCGGAGATGCGGCTCCGGTACTGGTTGATCTGCTTGGGGGTGCAGGCGCAAGGCCGTCTGGGATCGCCGTAATAGCCGCAGGGGCAGGGGTTCATGGCCGCCACCAGCATGAACCGGGCCGGGTAGGTTAAAGATGTGGCCGCCCGGGAGATGGTCACCCTTCCCTCCTCCAGAGGCTGGCGCAGGACTTCCAGGGTGGAGCGCTTGAATTCGGGGAGTTCATCTAAAAAAAGCACCCCGTAATGGGCCAGGCTCACCTCTCCGGGCCGGGGGGTGGTGCCGCCGCCGATCAGACCCGCGTCGGAAATGGTGTGGTGGGGGGAGCGGAACGGCCGGGTGGTGACCAGGGCCTTCTCCCGAGGCAGCAGGCCCATGATGCTGTAGACCTTGGAGGTCTCCAGCGCCTCTTCGAAGCCCAGTGGAGGGAGAATGCTGGGCAGACGCCTTGCCAGCATGGTCTTGCCCGCGCCGGGAGGACCCACCATCAAGACGTTGTGGGCCCCCGCGGCGGCGATGAGGAGCGCCCGTTTCACCGGCTCCTGGCCTTTGACTTCCTTAAAATCCAGGTCTTCCGCGGGGTCCCAGGCCAGGGCCTCCGGCTCGGGGGGCGGCGCAGGGGCGATGACCTGGCGGCCGGCCAAAAACTCCACCACCTCCGCCAGGGTAGCCGCGGGATAGATGTCGATTCCCTGGACCACCCCGGCTTCCCGTGCGTTTTCCCGGGGGAGGATGAGGGCCAGCTTCGCCTCCCGGGTGGCCAGGGCCATGGAAAGCACCCCCCGGGTTGGGCGCAGGCGGCCGTCCAGGGAGAGTTCTCCGAAGACGAGGTAGTTTCCCAAAGATTCCGGCGGCACCACTCCCTGGGCCGCGAGGAGGCCCATGGCCACCGGCAGGTCGAAACCGGTGCCTTCCTTGCGCACGTCTGCAGGAGCCAGGTTGATGGTGATGCGGCCCCGGGGGAACCGGTAGCCGGAATTGCGCAGTGCGGCGCGCACCCGGTCTTTGCTCTCCCGGACTGCGATCTCCGGCAGGCCCACGTAAAAAATCTTGGACTCGCCCGGGGAGAGGTCGACCTCCACCTCCACCAGGTAGGCGTCCACTCCCCTGAGGGCGCCGCTTTTTACCCGAGCCAACATCAGTTTCCCTCTATTTGGGCGGTGTTTGAGAGAATAGAGACATGAGGTTTAATTCGGGTAAAAGGCGAAAAGGGAAAAAGGGGAAGAGGGGAAGAAAAGATAGAGTTTATTATGTGCAGCCAACCCTTTCGCCTTTTCCCCTCTTCCCCTTTTACCCCTATAGATTTCCCCCATCATCTCGCAAACGTGATTAATTTTCAAGAAATTCAATCAGACTTTGATCTTTACCGTCGTCCGGCTCTGTTCGGCTAAGGAGAGGAATTCCTTCAACATTTCCAGGGTCAGGAGGACCTGCCCCTTCACCTGGGCGTGTCTCTTTTTCAGGAGCTTGAAGAAGCTGTCCAGTTCCTCCCGGACCTGGTTGACTTCATAGAGATTGAGGTTGGCCCCCAGGCGCACGTCCCGGTGTTTCTGGGACATGACATTGTAGTTCTGGAGTTCGTCCAGCAAGGACTTGAGGTTGACATAGGTTTCAATGATCTTCTTGCCCGCTTCCGGTTCCAGGGCCCCCAGGAATTGGGCGGAGTTGTCATAGACGCTGAAGTAGTTGCCGCCTGCGGCAAAAAGCACGGTGAAGGGCAGTTCATCAGCTTTTTGGACCTTCTCCAGGTCACCGCCCACCACCGCCATGTATCTTTCCCAGATGGCGGTCAATTCCGCGTTCAGGGCGATGAAGAGGTTGATCATCCGGTTGCTCTTGGTTTCAAAGTCGCGCTTCTGGGCGTAGCGGTAATGCGCATAGGACATGGCTTTACTGCCGATCACCGCGCCGATGAACGCGGCCAGCGCGCCCACGATGAGACTGGGAAGGAGGTTCTCCATAGGTGCCTCTGCAAAGAGGTCTGACTTTAGCTGTCCACCACCATATCAAAGAAAAAGCCAGGCAGCAAACTTTGCCTGGCTTGGAACAGGGTGGGTTACAAAGTATTTTAGACAACGGTTTCCCGAGCCTATTTAGGGTCTTCCGGTTTCGGCTTTTCGGGTTCCTCCGGTCCCTGTTTGGGTTTCTCAGGACCCGCCGGTTTGGGAAGGCAATTTATGGGGCCGCCTGAGGAAGTCAAACGCGATTTGGTGCGGCAGTGATACGGCAAGGCCGATGAAGAGGGCGATTTGGCGGGAGCCTCGGTGGGAGCTTTTTACTTTGTTTTACACCAGTCCGTTCCCCCGGCTTGGCCTTCATGGGTCACGGTCCATAGAAAAACCGGGATGGACGCCAACAGGGCGGCGGCCATGATCCAGAAGGACGGCAGGTAATCCATCCGGGCCAGCAGCAGACCGGCCACGATGGGTCCCGCGGCGTGGCCCACGTCGAAAATGGTGCCGAACGCGCCCATGGCCGCGCCGAAATGCCGCTGGTGGCAGATATCCGCTACCAGCGCCGCGGAGGAAGAAGTAACCAGGGCTTCGCCCAGCCCGAAGAAAGCGGCGGTAATCAAGAGCAGGTAGAAGTTTTGCACCAGGGGTATGGCCCCGAAGGAGAGGGCGCACAGCGCCATGCCGCCGACAATCAGGGGACGGCGTCCATAGAGGTCGGAAGTCCGGCCCAGGACCGGCTTAGACAGGATGGTTACCAGGACCTGCACCCCCCAGAGGAGACCCGCCTGAAACTCGTTTAACTCCGCCACCTTTACCGCATAAATGGGCAGGAAGGCCTCCAGCGCCCCCACCGTCAGGTTCTGTAAGCCCTCCATGGAGGAGGCGGCCACCACCCGCCGGTCGCTGAGCACTTCCCTGATTCCGGAGGAGAAACGACGGAGAGCTTCTCTGAGGCCCCGGCTCGGCGCCACGGCCTCCCTCCCCCGCAAAATGGCCAGCGCGAGGAGCAGGGCCAAAAGACCGGCCGCGCCGCTGGCCAAGTAAACCGCCTGAAAATCAAACAGGGAAGGTGCACCCGTGGCCAGGCGGTAGAGAATGAACCCCCCCGCCGGGGCCCCCACCAGGTTGCCGATGATGGTGACCGAAGAAAACCAGGAGAGCATCTCCCCTTTCCTGCCCCCCGCGGCGTCCATCACCACCGCCATGGCCACCGGCCCGTAAATGGCGGTGGCAAAGCCGTGCAGGAACCGGATCAGCATAAGCAGTTGGGAGCTGCTCACCAGGAGATAGGTGAAGGGCATCACCGCGAAAACCACCAGTCCGGCCAGCAAGGTCTTTTTGCGGCCGATGAGGTCGGAGGCCGCGCCCGCGGGCAGCTTGAAAAAGATGCCGGTGACCGTGGAGATGCCCACGACCAGGCCGATGGCCTCAGGCCCAGCCCCCAGATGGAGGGCGAACAGAGGGAGCACCGGGGTCCGGGCCAGGGCATAGGAAAACCTGGCCAGGAAGCCCACGGCGCACAAGGCGTAATACGGATTCAGCAGACCCATAATATTCTCACTACGACAAAGCCGCGTAGAGCCTTTCAAAGACCTTGATCCCTTCTTCCAGGGATTCCAGGTCGCCGGCCGCGGTTTTGCGAATCCCCGTTAAAATGCTTTCCACTCCCGCGGCCAGGGGGTTCGGAAATTTTCCATCCTTGAGGTCCAGCTCATGAACGACCTCCGCCATCTTCCCCAGGGCCTTACTCCGCAGGCCGAAGGCCTCCGCCAGGACCTCGAAGGTGCAGCGGTCCCGATGATGGGAAAAATCCCCGCCGGGCACGTCAAAAGAAACGGCGCCGGGTGTCTCGTACGGCTTCCGGCCTTCCTCCGGAAACTCAAACCGGGCTCCGGGGTCAATGAACCGGCGGATGAGCCAGGCAGAGGCCATGCGGTCCACAAAGGGGTTCTTGCGAGTCATCCAGACCCGGTCCCGGTATTCTTCCTTTCTCTTGGGGCCAGGCGGCTCAGACCCCGTGGGCTGCGGCTGGGCGGTGAGTTGCTTGAGCCTCTCCTCAAACAGTTCCAGCCGCTTCTGTAAGGCGGACCCCCCGGGAGAATGGAAGAAATCGAGGTTTCGGATGGCCCGATACCCTTTCAGCAGTTTCCGGAAAATTCCCTGCCCGGCTTCCCATCCCTCGACGTCCGGCTGCTGCTCCAGGGAACCGAGTTGCACCTCCAAATTTTCCAAGGCCGCCTCCAGGGGCGCGTATTCGCTCTGGCGCTGGGCGTTGAACAGGGCAATGACCTCCTCATGCCCCATGGTTTCAATGCGCTCCGCTTTGACAAACGCGGCTTCTCCGCCCAGTCCGGCAACCTCCTCGGCCAGCCAGTGCAGGGCTTCCAGATGATCCTCACTGGCGGGCAGGAGATAAACCGAGCCCTTGAGGGACACCGCGCCCATCTTGAGCAGGCGTCTCCAGACCTTCATCCGCAGGTTCCCGGGCTTTGCCGGGACCGTGTAGAAAAAGAGGAGCCATGGAGTGAGTATTTGTGACATGAGTTTATTTTGTAACATGTGTTTCATATTGTCAAGGAGAAAGAAGGAAATACTTGATGCAGGGAGAGGATTAGCGGCAGGGACCTGCGGATATGGCCTAAGAATCCGCGCCAATCTCCTCTTAGCGGGCGTCTGAAACCATCAAGGACTTGGATTTGGGTTTGGGTTTGGCGATTTTCCCTTTTTTACCCGGGGAGTTGGATGCTTTCTTCTTCTTGGGCCTGGCCTTGCCGTTCTTATTATCGCTCCTGCCGGCCGCGACGGAGGAGCCATTTGTTTTGCCTTTGCCGGCTTTCACCCGGGCGCCTTTCTCTTTCTTAACCCCGGCTCTTCCTTGCTTTATCTGGCCATTTTTCCCGGATTTGCCTTTCTTGGAGGGGGCGGCCCGGGAGTCGCCTAAAAGAGAGGCCTTGTAAGGAGTGGGGCCGCCATTGGTTTCCGCCGCAGCCGCCTTCGGGGCCGGCTTTTTGCCGGCCTGGCCGGAAGCCTTGGCTGGGGCCCGGGGGGGGTGCGGGCCGGAGGGTTTGACCGGCGGCTGCTTCTCTAAGCGGTCGGCGGCCGGAGTCCGGCCTCCGGCGTCGGGTTGAGGCTTGGGTGCGGCTGCCGGGCCATTCATCCGGGCCAGGTTCCGGGGGGGCTCGGCCACTTCCAAATTGTCCTGATCCTGGAGATGCCGCCCTCCGGGTTTGGCAAATCCGTATTTTCCCGGATTTCTGGCAATGATAATGGCTGCGATCATTTGGGGCACATAATTCTTCGTTTCATCAGGGAGGCACTTATTGGCGGAAAGTTCCCAGAAATTTTGATTGCCTTTGTTCAACTCCTTCTGTACCCTGCCTTCGCCGCAGTTGTAACTGGCCGCGGCCAGGTACCAGGATCCGAACTGTTTGTAGAGATCCAAAAGGTATCTGGCGGCGGCGCGGGTGGATTTCTCCGGGTCGAAGCGTTCATCAACCTTGTTATTGATGACCAGCCCGTAGCGCCGCCCGGTGCCTTTGATGAACTGCCACAGGCCGCAGGCGCCGGCGTGCGAACGGGCGTTGGGATTAAACCCGCTCTCGATCATGGCCAGATAGGCCAGATCATCCGGCAGGCCGTACTCCTGAAAAGTCTTTTTGATCATGGGCAGATAAAGCGTGGAGCGGGCCAATTGCCGGCGGATGACCTCTTTGCGTTCCGTGGAAAAATAGGCCACATATGCCTTGACCTGTTTATTAACCTGAACGGGCACCTCGAAATTTACGGACTCACCTAAAGACACATCGCTCCCCGGCCGGGAGAGGGAGCGGTGGGACCCGCTGCCGGGCAGGCTGCCGCTGAAGCCGCCGCCGCATCCCGCTAAGAGGGCCAAGGCGGCAATTACCGTAAAATATCGGGCTTTCATAGCTTTAAATAGTTCAAAGTAGGGTGCGCCTTGCGCACCATTTATGTTGCGCGCCTTCCTAATCTTCAGGTGCGAAGCCGAAAGCACAAGATGGTCCCCGGCCTCAATAATTCCTCCAGTCTTTCCAGACTGGAATCATTATTACGGCTGTGAAGCTTCTTTTCCCGTAGCAATTTTATAGGTCTTACCGTAACTCCCGGCAATCGGGATTTCCCTGATTTTGGGGCCGGGGAATGCCTGATATCCTCCAAAGAGTTTATCGGCGAAGCGGATAATTTCTTAAATCTCTTGGGAAAATAACCACAGTACCTGCCGGAAGATTCCGGGCGGCACTTCGGCAGCCTGATATCCGCTAGCTCAGGCATATTTTTGGGACCGAGAAATTCCTTGCAGATTTCGCCGGATAGCCATTTTTTTCCCCCTTTTTCCTTGGCGGCTATGAAATTCGGCGAAAATTGCAGGAAATGGAAGATCGTAAAAAATTCCGGTTCACCCCGAAATTGCCGGAAGATCGCGGCTTCCAGCCTTATCACATTGTTATTACAGACTTATTTGAAACCAGGGGCCATTTCCGCCGGGTTCACCATCGATGCGCTTCGGAAGGCCCGGCGCCGGCTCCGGAGATGGACGGGGGAGATTGGAGGTAATCTAAATCCGGCTTCAACCCGTTTGATCGCGGCTGAATGAAAAGCTAATCTGCGTGAAACAAAACGCGCATCCTTCCCTTCTCGCCTGGCCTTTTTTCCGGGGAAAATACCCGCGGTTGATTTGCGCAACCTTCATTTCTGCAGGCCGGGCGGCAAGTTGTACGATTCCAGAATATTTTTAGGATTAACAAAGTAACGGCTATTTCCATCAAACACTAAATAGCCCAAGCCTGCTTCCAACCTTAGGATAGGGGTAACATCCCGGCCTTCCCCGGGAGAGGAGCCGGAACTTGGGCCCGACCTGCAAGCATGCAGGCAGATCCTTGCCACCAGGGACGGTGACCACCGACGGAGGAACAGCGTGACGCCGGAGCGTTCCTTGGAGACCGTTGATCCAACCCCCGGAAAACCATTGGCGATTGCCGGTGAAGAGGCGCAGCGGGCCTCTTCCCCGGAGCCTAAAGAGCACATTCTTTTCGTGGATGATGAGAAGCAGATCGTCCAGGTCGGCCGGGAAATGTTGGAATATCTGGGCTACCGGGTCACCGGCCACACCGATAGCAGGGCGGCCCTGGAATCGGTGCAGCGGCAACCCGGACAATACGATCTGGTCATCACCGATTTTTCCATGCCCCAAATGAACGGCGTGGAGCTGGCCCGGGAATTGAGCCGGTTAATCCCCGGTATTCCCATCATCCTCTATACCGCCAAGAGCATGGCGGTGTCCCCGGAAAAGGCCAGGAAGCTGGGCATCCAGGACTACCTGATGAAGCCCGTCACCGCCGCGCAACTGCACCGGGCTATCCGCCGCATCCTGGACGCCAAGCTGAGCCGGGGAAAAGAGATTTGCCCGCAATAACCGGGAAAGGAAAAAGAGAGAAAGGATATTCCTGAAAGATTAAGATATTAGGAAGATCGTCAGGAAAAGATTAATGCTTTTCCCGGAGGAGCCGATACGTATAACAGTTTCATGACCCCTCCATGTAAGGCCTGGGTTTCTTCGGGAACCCGGGCCATTTTTTTGGCTTTTCGCTTTTGGCTTTTTACTGATCATTGATCACTGATTACTGACCACTGGCCACTGTCTTTTACTGCCCCCTAATCCCTATCCCCTATCTCTTCGCCCACATGAGGAGCAATCCCACCAGAATAAGCCCATAGGCCGCGCCATGGAGCCAGCGCTGCTGCTTGAGGTAGCCGGGGTCCGACAGTTTTCCCGTTTTGCGGGCGCGCTGGCGTCCCAGTCCGCCCAGGATCAGGATCACCATACCCATCAAGGCCAGGATTTGTCCGATTTCTATCACCGACTAAGCTCTTTCTTAAGAAAAGATGACCTCACGCAAAGACGCAAAGGCGCAAAGTAAGACGCGAACATATGGTTTTGGCGCGTCCGGCTGGAGCGGCCGAGTTTGGCCGCCCAAGAGGTTGGCAGGCGGGATGTCCGCCCCACCGGTTTTTCCTGGTTTCCGGGTGGCCGATGGCCCATGAGAAACTGGATCTTCTGATAAAGGGAAGGCGGCGAAGAATTCCCCAGGGCTATGCCGGAAAACCGAAAACCGAAGACCGGAAACCAAAAACCGTCTTTAAAACTGGCGGAGAGAGAGGGATTCGAACCCTCGGTGGAAGTTTCCCCCCACACTCGCTTAGCAGGCGAGCACCTTCGGCCACTCGGTCATCTCTCCGCAGGGTTTAGTTTAAACGCTTCCGCCCCGGTCCGCAAGCCTTGAGGGGCTAATCCGCTTGTAATTCTTGGATGGAAGCGGTCAACAATTGAACCAGCCCGATTCCATCTCATCCGCCTCTAAAAGAGGCAGACTTGCAGTGTAACTTAACAACAATCTTTACTCTTTTTTACTAAAAAATAAAAAACGCAAAACGAAAAACGTTAAACACCTGGCGGAGGGAGAGGGATTCGAACCCCCGGACCTCATCGGTCTGCGGTTTTCAAGACCGCCGCCTTAAACCACTCGGCCATCCCTCCGCGCCTTCATTTTTAGCATCCGGGCCGGGGGCTGTCAATCTCGGGGCCGGCCGCCCCCGATTGGCTATAAGACCTTCCTCAACTTGTCCTTAAACGCCTGCACCTCTTCCCGGACTCCCGCCAAGATTTCTTTATAGCGGTAGAAGTCCAAGACCCGGATATTGGTGAGGGCCGGTTTGACATAGATTGATGGCGGGGAAAGCCTCTTTTTAGCTTCCACAATGGAGGCCTGCATAATCTGGAAAGTGGACAGGATGCTTTCCACCATATTGGGCACCGGGTCACCGGGAGCATAAGTCTTCTCGCCGGAAACATCAATGGCAATGGTCAGATCGCACTCTTCTTGGATGATATCATAAGGCAGAGGATTAACCGCGCCGCCATCGATGAGAACCATACCGCTCAACTGCACCGGTTCAAAAAGCGCGGGCATGGCCATGGAAGCCCGAATGGCAGTAACTAAGTTGCCCCTGGTGAATATCACTTCCTTGCGTTTCCAGAAATCCGTGGCCACCACTCTCAAGGGAATCTCCACCTCTTCAAAGGTCTGGGCGGAAATCTGCCGCGAGAGAAATTCCTCCACACCTTTGCCTTTGTAAATCGCCGAATTGCTGAGAAGGGAGAAATCCAGGACCAGCTTGGAGAGGTCCAGGAGGCCCAGGTCCTTGACCAGTTGCTCCAGTTCCAGTCCGGAAACCCCGGCGGCGTAAAACCCGCCGATGACCGCGCCGATACTGGTGCCGGCGATGATCGAGGGCCGCACCCCCAGTTCATCCAGAGCCTGGAGAAAAGCGATGTGACTGAGCCCTTTGGCGCCGCCGCTGCCCAGCGCCAGCCCTATTTTTTTCATAACTTTCTCAGAACCTCGATGCAATTTAGCAGTTTGGACTGCGGAAAAACTACATACCGTTAACCCGGATAATTCTTTATAATACTAATAGGAAAAGCACAACGGGAGCAACTGCTGAGAGTTATGAAAAAACATACACGCGGCCTGGGGCTTTTATCCGGGGGCCTGGACAGCATGTTGGCGGCCACGGTGCTTAGGGCCCAAGGAGTGGATGTCACCGCCATCTTTTTCATTACCCCCTTTTTCGGGCCGGACCGGGCCCGGGAAGCCGCGGCGCACCTGAAACTGCCGCTGATTCTGGAGGATATCACCGACAAGTACTATCCCCTGATCTACGCGCCGCCCCGGGGGTTCGGCCGGGGCCACAATCCTTGCATCGACTGCCACCTGTTGATGCTCCGTGAGGCCGCGGCCCGGATGGAGCCGGAAGGCTTCGATTTCCTCTTCACCGGCGAGGTCCTGGGCCAGCGGCCCATGAGCCAGAACCGGGGGTCCCTGAACCTCATCGCCCGGGAATCGGGCGTCCCGGAATTGCTGCTGCGCCCGTTGAGCGCCCGGCTGCTGACTCCTACCAAGCCGGAGATCCTGGGCTGGGTGGACCGGAACCGGCTCCTGGACCTGAGCGGCCGGGGCCGCAAACGGCAGATGGCCCTGGCCGCGGAGTACGGCATCACCGACTACCCCGCGCCCGCGGGGGGGTGCCTCCTCACCGACCCTAATTACGCGGCCCGCCTCAAGGAAACTTTGCGCCATCAACCGGAGGTGTCCCGCCGGGACCTGGAACTCTTGAAATGGGGCCGCCATTTCCGGCTGCCCGGAGGCATGAAGGCGGTGGTGGGGCGCACCCAGCGGGATAATGAGGCCATGGAGAAACTGATCATGCCGGGGGACCGGGTCCTCAAGGTGGCGGGCCACCCCGGACCCCTGGTCCTGGTCCTGGGAAATCCCGTAGCCGGCGACCTGGAGGCGGCCGCGGGCCTGGCCGCGGCCTACAGCGACGCGGCCGTGGAAACCCCGGTGGCGGTAACGGTTCAGGCCGGGGCGGAGACCTCGCTGCTGCATCTGAGCGCCCCGCCCAAGGCGAAGTTCAAGGAATGGCTGGTCTGAAGAGTTCTACTTGATAATTGTGCGTCAATTGTGATACATTTAGCTTAATAGGAGGTGCCGTATGCCCAAATCTGCCACTATCCATGCCCGCATAGAACCGGAGTTAAAGGAGACGGCGGAGGCCATTCTCAAGGAGTTAGGCCTCAACCCTACTCAGGCTATTACCTTATTTTACAGGCAGATTATGATTAACCGGGGCCTCCCTTTTGTTCTCCGGGTACCCAACGAAATCACCCGGCAAACTCTGGACGACACCGATTCCGGCAAGAATCTGGTCTATTGCCGGGACGCTGATGATCTGTTTAAGCGCCTTGATCTTTGATGTTTGCCCCGGTTTATACCCGCCAGTTTGAGCGTGACCTGAAACGTTTGCGCCGGGGCGGCCATGACCTTAATCTTTTAAAAGAGGTGTTGGCAAAACTCATAGCAGGAGAGCGCCTGCCTCCAAAGTTCAAAGAGCATCGGCTCCGGGGAGCCTGGAAGGGCCGCAGCGAATGCCATATCCGCCCCGATTGGCTCCTCATCTATAAGATTGACCGGAAACAAAACCTCATCTGTTTTGAACGCACCGGCAGTCATGTTGACCTATTCGGATAATTTTAATCAAGTCTCCTGAACTTTCTAGCCCCCCAGCCCCGCACACAGCCGCGGCACCAGGTGGTCGAAGTCGCCGTTGGACATGATCAGCACCACGTCTCCGGGTTGCAGCATCCCCAGCAGTCCCTCCAGGAGCCGGTCGGTATCCGGGTAATAAACAGCCTCCTGGCCCTTAGCCTTGAGGTCCTCCACCAGCCGGCGGGAGGAGAACTGCTCTTCCTCGGGCACCTTCCACAGGTCCGGGGGTTCCCGGACGATGACCAGGTCCGCGTCTTTAAAGGCCCGGGCATAGGGCTCCTGGAAGACCTGGCGCCGGGAGGTGTTGGTGCGGGGCTCGAAGACCGCCACCAGCCGCCGGCCGGGATAGCCCTGGCGCACGGCCTCCAGAGTGGCCGCCACCGCCGTGGGGTGGTGGGCGAAATCCTCCAGCACCAGCACGCTCTTGTACTCTCCCGCGGGATCCAGGCGGCGCTTCACTCCCTGGAAGCCCGCCAGCGCCTCTTGCAGCGGCTCGGGCTTTTCCCCTAACTCCCCCATTACCGCCAGCGCGGTCAGGGTATTCAAGACGTTGTGGACTCCCAGGAGGGGTGAGCAGAACCTCCCCCACCTTTTTCCCTCCCGGAAAACGGTGAACTTCATGCCCCCGGATACGGCCTCGATGCGCACGGCCCGCCAGGCCGCGGCTTCATGGAGGCCGTAAAAGGCCACCGCCGCGGCCGCGTCCCGGCAGACCTGCCTGACCAGCTGGGCGTCCCCCCAGGCCAGAATCTTGCCGTCTGCGGGGACCTGCCGCACAAATCCCTGGAAGGCCTGGACCACCCTCTCCAGGTCCGGATAGATATCCGCGTGGTCGTATTCAATGGAGGTGAGCACCGCCACCTTGGGCCGGAAAAGGAGAAACTTGGGGCGCTTGTCGAAAAACGCGGTATCGTATTCATCCCCTTCCAGGACTACGCAGCATCCCCGGCCGGTGCGGTAGTTGGAGTTGAAATTTTTGGCGATGCCTCCCACCATGAACCCCGGGTCCCGACCCGTAGCGGTCAGCAGCCAGGCCAGCAAGGCAGTGGTGGTGGACTTGCCGTGGGTGCCCGCCACCACGATGCTCCGGCGGTCCCCCACCAGAAAACGGTTCAGGGCCTCGGGGAGGGACAGACAGGCCAGGTTGCGCTCCAGGACCGCCTGGGCCTCCGGGTTATCCCGGCGGATGACGTTTCCCACCACCACCAGGTCGGGCGCGGGATTCAGGTTTTCGGGTTGATAACCGTTCAGCACCTTGATCCCCAGCCCTTCCAGGAAAGTGGACATGGGGGGATAAGCGTGTTCGTCGGAGCCGGTGACGAAAAAACCCTGTTCCTTCAGGATACCGGCCAACGCAGCCATGCCCGTGCCGCAGATGCCTAATAGATGGATGTGTTTGGGTTTCAGCATAGTTAAGTGGTCAGTGGCCAGTAATCAGTAATCAGTGACCGGTGAAAAAGCCTTTTTCTTTCATTTTGCATAGAAAAATAAGGGTCAAAAATTCTAATAGCCTGGAATAGGAGGTTTCACTGATCACTGATGACTGATCACTGATTACTACTTGCCGCTCACTCCCCAAACCCCAGCGCCTTTGAAGCAGCCTCATGGAACAGGGGCCTGAAAGCCTGAATTCTGGTCTTGTCCTCCCGGCCCAGGTGCACCCGGTTGGTGAGTAAGACTACCATCTGCCCCGTGTCCAGGTCCAGCCAAAAAGAGACGCCGGTAAACCCCAGGTGGCCCACGCTCCGGGCAGAGAAGAACCGGCCCGCGCTCCTTTGGGACAGCTCGCCGCCTGGGGTGTCGAAACCGGGGGTGCGGCCGCGGCCGGGCAGCGGGGTGAGGAAATCGCGCACCACCTCTGGAACCAGGGGGCCCACTGCCTCTCCCTGATAAGTTCGGTACAGAGCGTTCAAAAGTTGAATAACCTCCCCCGCAATCCCGAATAACCCGGCGTGCCCGGCCACGCCCCCGGCGGCCCAGGCGTTTTCGTCATGGACCTCCCCGGAAGCGGCGCGGCCGGGAATCAGCCCCGCTTCGGTGGCTGCAAAGGATAACTTATCGCCCCCGGGCCGGCGGCGGGGGCAAAAACCCAGGACCTCCAAACCCAGGGGCCGGTAGATCTCCCGGCGGCAGAAGGAGTCCAGGTCCCGGCCCGTAACAGTTTCCACCACCGCCTGGAGCAGCAGATAACCCAGGTCGCTGTAAAGGGTGCGGCTGCCGGGGGGATATTCCAGGGCCGCAGCCGCGGCCAGCCGGGGCGGCAGGCCGCGGCGCTCGTCCTCGGGAGCGGCGAGAATCGTCTCAAAAAAGGGACGCCAGGCCGGGAGTCCGGCCTGATGCGCCAGGAGGCTCAAGAGGGTCAAGGCACGTTTATCCGGGGGTAGCCAATCTTCCCGGAGGACCTCACCCAGGGTGGTCTCCAGGGTAACTCGCCCTCGGGCGGTCAGCAGCATCAATGCCAGGGCCGTGGCCAGGGGCTTGGTGAGAGAGGCCAGGTCGTAGACCGTGTCCAAAGCGGCGGCCGCCGCGTCCGGCTCCCGGGAGACCCGGCCCGCCGCGCCTTCCCAGAGCTTCTCTCCCTTAAAGCCGACCGCGGCCGCAGCCGCGGTATAAACGCCTTGCTTAAGCCCTTCTTCCAGGAGATTCGCAAGAGAAGACCAGGGTTCGGGTGATTTATTGTTCATGACTAAAAGGATTTACCACAAAGGCGCCAAGACACCAAGAATCACCAAGGAAATAATTATGGGCATCCAGGTTCCCTGAATGCCCATAAAAATATCCTTGGTGTTTCTTTGTGTCTTGGCGCCTTGGTGGTTAAGGTCTTTTCTTTTCTTAATCCTTCTCCAACGCCAGCTCAATCAGTTTATCCAACAGGGCCGGAAACTCGATCCCCGCGGCCTTGGCCCCCTGGGGAAAAAGGCTGGTGGCGGTCATGCCCGGGATGGTGTTGGTTTCCAGGACGTAGATCATCCCGTCCCGGATTCTCATGTCCGTGCGGCTGTAGCCCCGGCAGCCCAGGGCCTGATGGGCGATGAGCGCGCATTCCTGGGCCTGGGCGGTCAGGTCCGGACTGAGGCGGGCCGGACAGATTTCCGAGGTGGCGCCGGGCTTGTATTTAGCCTCGTAAGAGAAAAACTGATACGAACCGGAAGGAACGATTTCCACCAGGGGCAGGGCCTGGAGGTCGGCGTTGCCCAGAACCCCTCCGGTCACTTCGATGCCCTCGATGAATTCCTCCACCAGCACCCGGTAGTCATACTTAAAGGCTGCGGCCAGGCCCTGCTTCAGTTCCTTCTTGTCCCGGGCGATGGTGATGCCGATGCTGGAGCCTTCGTTGACGGGCTTGATGACCGCGGGCAGCCCCAGGGTCTCTTCGATCTCCTGGGGGCTGGGGGCCTTCTTCTGGGTGAACACCAGGGCATGGGGCACCTTAAGGCCCGCCTGGAGATAAAGGATTTTGCTCAACTCCTTGTTCATGCCCAGAGCCGAGGCCAGGACCCCGGACCCCTGGTAGGGGACTCCCAAAAGGTCCAGCATACCCTGGAGGGTGCCGTCCTCCCCGCCCCGGCCGTGCATGATGATCAGGGCCGCGTCCAGTTCCGGGGCCTCCCGGACTAGGCGCTCCAGGTCGGTCATGGGATCGTAGCGCCGGATGTCGTATTTCTTTTTATCCAGAGCCTGAAAAACCTGTTCACCACTCTTCAAGGAGACTTCCCGTTCCGAGGATTTGCCCCCGGCAATGAGGGCCAGACGCATTTTTTTCATTGCTCCCTCCACTGGTTGAGTTGCAAGAGATCTTCAGGCGCTAAATCCAAAGGCGCGAATAATTTTTCCTCCAGGACCCGGGTGTTGGCCTGGTTGACGGCAATACGCGCCCGGGCCTCCGGGGTGCGGCCGTAGCGCTCATGCAAGTCGATAAAACGCTGGGACAGCGTCACCACTCGGGTATGGAGCACCCGTTTGTCCGCGTAATTGACCACCTCGGCCTCCCGGAAGAAACCGGAGCCGCCGTTGTTATTTTTCAAATAGACGTGCTCGGCCACCACCTGGGCCACTTCGTGATAACCCAGGTCCCGCAAAATTTCCGCCCCCCACAGGGCGTGGTTGCGGCTGGTGCCCAGACAGGGGGTTTTACCCAGGTCATGGAGCAGGGCCCCCGTTTCAATCAGCGGCAAATTAAGAGAATGCCCGGCCTGAGCCAGGGCCTCTCCCAAAAAAACGGCCACCCGGCTCACCCGGAAGCTGTGCTCCCGGATATTGGGGAGCATGCCGTGGGTATCCATGAGGGTAAGGCATTCTTCCAGGGATGGAACCGGAATAATATTTGGTAACTCCATAATCTCTGTTTAACTTGGCTGGTGCAGGTAAAGGGCAAGTCCAGCTTGCCGGCAATTGCGTTCCGAGCAGAGCAGGGAACGATAAATAATAAAGGTGTCCACGCAGAGCTTGGACGGATAATCGCCGTTCCCAAGCAGAGCTTGGGAACGAGAAAAAATCCCTTGGCGCTGGCTGGAAAGCCTGCGCCACCGAAATTTTTCATATTTTTGATTGAGCCGGCGGCCCATGCACCACTGCTTCTACTAACCTCTAACCCCTGGCCCCTGACCCCTGACCCCTAACCCTGGCTACTGGCTACTAAAAGCCCGTATCCTCCGGTTCCCAGTCCGCCGGTCCCGGCGCCAGGAGCACCACCGCGTGCGCGGCGATGCCCTCCTCCCGGCCCGCAAAGCCCATGCCCTCGGTGGTGGTGGCCTTGACGTTCACCGCGTCCCGGGAGACTCCCAAAGCCGCGGCCAGGTTGGCGGTCATCTGGGGAATAAAGGGGGCCAGACGGGGGCGTTGGGCCACGATAGTGGCGTCCACGTTCACCGGGGCCAGCCCCCGGCTCTCCGCCATGGCCATGATGCGCTTCAGGAGAAGGATGCTGGAGATGCCTTTATACGCCGGGTCTTTGTCGGGAAAGTGGGTCCCCAAATCCCCCGCGGCCATGGCCCCCAGGAGAGCATCGCCCACGGCGTGGCTCAAAACATCGGCGTCGGAATGGCCTTCGAGTCCCAGATGATAAGGGATTTCCACGCCCCCCAGGATCAAGGCTCGCCCGGCCACCAGGCGGTGGGCGTCATAGCCGTGCCCTACCCTCATGATTTGCGGCTCCTGAGCCAGGGGAGCAGCGCTTCCGCCAGTTGCAGGTCATCCGGGGTGGTGATCTTCAGGTTCCAGGGGTCACCCGGAATGACCGCCACCGGCTGGCCCATCTCTTCCAACAAAGAAGATTCGTCAGTGCCGTAAAAATTACGGCTGTAGGCCTCCACAAAGGCCCGCCGCAGCACATCGGCCTGAAACCCCTGGGGGGTCTGAATCTGCCAGATATCCTTGCGGTCCAGGGTGTGGATCACCTTTTTCTGGGGGCTCACCCTCTTCAAGGTATCCTGGGCCGGCACCCCGAGGATGGCTCCGCCATGCGTGCGCGCGGCCTTGATGACCTGGCGGATCTGCTCCGGAGTAACGAAAGGCCGGACTCCGTCATGAACCAGGATGACGCCCAGATTGTCTTCCTGCTGCAAGGCTTTCAGGGCATGATAAACGCTGTCCTGCCGTTCTTTGCCCCCCGGCACCAGGCGAAGCACCTTCTTGAACCCGTACGCGGCAATCACTTCTTCCCGGCAATAGTCCAGGTCATCGGGGTGGGTCACCACCGTGACTTCCTGGACTTCCTTGACGCCTTCGAAGACCTCCAGGGTGTGAGCCAGAATGGGCTTGCCGGCCAGCAGGAGATACGGCTTGGGGGTCTGGCTCTGCATGCGCACCCCGATGCCCGCCGCAGGTATGATGGCCGCTACCTTCACTGCTGCGCCTCCAGGGGTCCCTGGCAGGAAACGGTCCCCGCCCGGCCCGGCAGCCGCCCTTGCCGGACTGCTGCCACCGGAACCTTATCCTGTTCGGCCAGAAGCTCCCGGGCCCAATCCTCCAGCCGGAAGAATTCTACTCCCAGCGCCCGGCAACGATCCAAAAGGTTGGCAAATTCCAGGCGCAAGGGCCCTCCCTCCACCTCCGCGTGCACCGTCAACACCTGGGGGACGCTGCTTTTATGCAAACGGCTCAAAACCAGCTCCGTAAAGTCATCAGGATTACACCCGTTGAAGCCCAACAGCTCATCCAGGGTGGGCAGGGTGGTGGGAATTTCCAATAAAGCATTGACCTCCGCCCCGAAGCGGGGGAAATAAGGGGCATAACCCCGGGTGTCGCTGCTGTACAAAAAACCTCCTGCGGCCAATTCCGCCCGGTGGGCCGCGCTGCACTGCCACCCCGGCGCGGCAAAGGAACGGGCCGGCCGCCCGAGATACCTGATATAAAACTCCTGGGCCCGGGCCAATTCCCGGGAGACTTCTTTCCGGCTCATGGTCAGCAGATGATCGTGCCAGCGCACATGGTCGTAACCGTGCAGGCCCACTTCATGGCCCGCTGCGGCGAGTCCGCGCAAGGTCTCCCCGGCCCCCTCGCCGATTACCGGCGCCGGGAGCAGAGTACCATAAAACATGGTCCGGAGTCCATACATTGCCGGGGCCCGGGTGCGCCACATCTTTTCCAGGAACCCCTGCTGCCTGAAGACCCGGAAAACGGCCTTCCCGGAATTGTCCGGCCCCAGGGAGACATAGAAGGAGGCTTGAATGCTCCGGGCCGCCAAGATTTCCGCCAGGGCCGGAATTCCCTCCCGGAAGCCCTGCCAGGTGTCCACGTCTATCTTTAATCCCAATCGCGGAGGCACATACGCTCCATACTGGTCAAGGGAATGGACTGGTGTAACAGTAATCAGTAATCGGTGATCAGTGATCAGTAAAAAAAGACTAACTCCCTAATTTAAATTTTTTGTTTCACTGATTACTGATTACTGATCACTGATCACTTACTACTCCTTCGCCTCCCCGGAACCGATTCCCCCCACCTCCTTCGCCTCTTCCAGGAAGGAATCCAGGGTGATTTTCAGAGAAGTAATGAGGTCGGTTTTCGGCTCCCAGCCCAATAGCTTCCGGGCCTTGGCGATGGAAGGCTTGCGGCTGGTGATGTCCTGGTAGCCCTTGCCGTAGTAGTCTTCGTGGCGGGTCTCGACGATGTCGGCATAGACCCCGTCGTCTTTATGGTCCGGATGTTGGGCAAAGAGGTCCCGGAGCATATGGGCCAATTCCTTTACCGAGGCCTCGTTATCCGGGTTGCCGATGTTGAAAATCTGGCCGTCGGCCGCGCCCCCGGGGTTTTCGATAATTTTCATCAAGCAGTCGATGCCGTCCTCCACATAGGTGAAGCAACGTTTCTGGAAGCCGCCGTCCACCAAGCGGATGGGGGTGCGCTCCAAAAGATTGAGGATGAATTGGGTCACCACCCGGGAGCTTCCTTCCTTGGCCGCATAGAGGTCGTCCAGTTTGGGGCCGATCCAGTTGAAGGGGCGGATCATGGAAAACTGGAGCTTCCCCTCCTGGCCGTAGGCCCAGATGACCCGGTCCAGGAGCTGCTTGGAGCAGCTGTAGATCCAGCGCTGCTTGTTGATCGGACCCAGCACCAGAGTGCTCTCGTCTTCGCTGAATTCCGCATCCGGGGACATGCCGTAGACTTCCGAAGTGGAAGGGAAGATGATGCGGGTTTTGTACTGTACGCACTGGCGGACGATGCGCAGGTTTTCCTCGAAGTCCAGTTCGAAGACCCGCAGCGGATTCTTCACATAGACCATGGGGGTGGCGATGGCCACCAGGGGCAGGGCCACGTCGCACTTCTTGATGTGGTACTCGATCCATTCCTTGTTGATGGCGATGTCG
>QZIZ01000018.1 GCA_003599195.1 Deltaproteobacteria bacterium
GCCCCGCAGGCAAGACGGTCTCCGCCCTGGGATCCCTGGTTTCCCTGGGGCTGATGCTCTCCATGCCCGGAGGTTCCTGGGCGCGGCTGGGCCTCTGGCTGCTGGGGGGATTGGTGATTTATTTTGTTTACGGCTGGTATTCCCGGCGGTTTACGGGCTGATGTTAGGAAAGGACCCAATTAATTGAATCTCGTCTTCTCTGCATTCTCTGCGTCTCTGCGGCAAAATAATATTCACCGCAGTCATTCATGAGCAATGGCACACCCTTAAGGTATGAAATCAGGCCCCCCTCACCCCACCCCTCTCCCCCCGCCAGTTAGCGGCTGGGTAGAAAGGACACTCTCTGGGCGGAGGGAGTGGGAGTAAGCCCTCGGCACGCCTTGGTTTTTTACTGGGCACTGACCACTGGCCACTGACAACTTTTCGAAGCAGAGACGCAGAGGACGCAGATATAAAAATATCAGATTATTTAGGTCCGACGCGAAAAAGGTGCGCTTTGCGCACCTTATCTACTGCTCACTGCTCACTGCTCCCTATTCATATCCGGTCCGGTTCAGCAGCAGCCAGTAAGACCCCAGTTGGGCCACCGCAGCGATGAAATTATCGTATTCCACCGGTTTGACCACGTAGCTGTTGGCTCCCAAGCGGTAACTTTCCTTGATATCGCTTTCTTCGGGTGAGGAGGTCAGCACCACCACGGGGATGGCCTTGGTCCGGGCCTCGTTTTTAATTTTCTCCAATACTTCGAAACCGCTGACTTTGGGAAGCTTCAGATCCAGGAGGATTACCTTCAGGTTTTCCCACAAACCTCCTCTTTCCCCGTCGGAGTCGAAAATCATTTCCAGGGCCTCGGCGCCGTCTCTGGCCACCTGCACCTGGTCGGCCAGATTTTGTTTCTTCAGGGCCCTGATAACCAATTCCGCGTCCTGGGGATTATCTTCCACCAGGAGGATGTTGGCGCCGTTAGGATTCATCCTGTTCTCCTCCAATAACCTTACCTCCGGTCTCCTCTTTTGGCAAGGAAAAACAGAACTTGGCCCCTTCCCCCACCTTCCCTTCCCCCCAGACCCGGCCGCGGTGGCGCTGGACGATGCGCTGGACTATGGCCAGGCCCATGCCGGTGCCCGGAAACTCGCTTTCAGGGTGCAGCCGCTGAAATACCTCGAATAATTTGGCGGCATACTCCATTTCAAAGCCCACGCCGTTATCCCGGACGCAATAGACGGTCTCCTCCTGCCGGACTTCGCCGGTGACTTCAATGACCGCCGCCTCCTTAGGTGCGGTGAATTTGAGGGCATTGTCCAGGAGATTCTCAAGGACCTGGCGGATCATCTCCCGGTCCCCCCGGGCCGGAGGCAGGGGCTGAATCCGGATTTCCAGGTTCCGTTCCGGCGCCGGTTTCTGCAACTCGGCAGAAACGGTCCTGGCCAGGTCCTCCATATTCAAGTCCGCGGGCCTTATCTCCCGGCGGCCCAGACGGGAGAAGGCCAGCAGATCGTCAATCAGGTCCCCCATCTTCTTGATATCGTTTTGAATGATGTTGAGACACCTGATTCCTTCGGCGTCCAGTTTATCCCCGGCATCTTCCAGCAAGATCCTGGAAAAACCGCCGATGCCCCGCAAGGGCGCGCGCAGGTCATGGGCCACGGTGTAGCTGAAGGACTCCAACTCCTTATAAGCGGCGTTGAGTTCCAGAAGCCGCCGGTTGAGTTCGCCCGCGGCCTGTTTGAGGCGGGTGTCCCGCTCCTGGATGACGTCGGCCATCTGGTCGAAATCCCGGGCCAGCAGCCCCAATTCCCCGGAACGGTAGGGCGGGCCGGTGCGCACCTCCAGGTCGCCTGCGGTCAACTGCCGGGTTACCTGCTGCAATTTTTTAATGGGCCGCACTATGAACAGGCCCCCCCAGAACCAGGCGGCGGCGATGACCAGAAGGGCCACCAGGCCTAAATAGAGTAAATTACGTTTCAAGACCCGGTCAATATCGGCAAAAGCCACGTCCTTGGGAATGCCGATGGCGGCGTAGAATTCCTGATTGGGAGAAGAGAACCGGGTGAACCCGTAGAGCCGGGAAACACCGCCGGCACAGGTGCCTTCCGTGACCCCCTCCTTGCGGGAGATCATGGTTTTGATAATGGGAGACTCAGGCATCTGCTTGCCGATATATTTCTCCGGATTAGGATACTTGAACATGACCTTGCCGTTGCTGTCGGTCATTAGCACGGTGGATTGAGCCGGCAGGCCGGTCTGGAGGATGAATCTGCCCAGCCATTCCAGATCTAGGCCGGTGGCGAGAACCGCGGTCAATTGGCCGGTGGGGTTTTGGACGGGGAAGGCTATGGGCAGGCTGAATCTGCGGCTGACCCGTCCCACCTGGGGTTCGCCGATGACCATATCCCGGCTCTGGAGAACGCTTTTAAACCAGGGACGGTCCCCCACCTGTATGGACTCCGTGGTCCTTGGAGCGCTGGCGAAAACCCTGCCGTTGGGGTAGGCCGCAATCAAGGCGGTATAGTTTTCATGGTTTTCGATCACCCGGGCAAACAGCAGTTTGCAGCCTTCCGGGTCCTGTTGCAGCACTTGGGGCAACTGAGTCAAAGTTTGAAAAAGCTGGTTGGTGTCCTGAAGCAGGGTCTGCTGGATCTTAGCCACGAACTTGGCCACCAAAACCGCGTCTCTCTGCGCCTCAGCGATGGCATCGGCCCGCTGCTCCAGGTAGGAATACAGAGTCAGCCCCAGCAGGGGGATAATGGCCAGGAGGACCAGAAAGATGGCGCGCAGCCGCAGGCCGCCCAGGGAAAGACGCGATGGTTCTTTATTAGGAGAGGAATTCAAGACTCTTGGCTCTAAAAATACCGTTTTCTGTTTTCCGTTTTCCGTTAAAAGCGAAGCCTCACGCCAAGGCGCAAAAAAAGACGCAGATTATTTCCAAATGAAAAATGCGCCCGGCCCCTGTGCTCAACCTCAATATTCTCAGTGTTTTTCTATAGTATTATATTAATTTAATATGGAAAGCAGAATTTTCAACCCCCCGGCAATTAAAGATTTCGATTATTGCTTTAGCTCCGGAAAACAGAAAAAGTCCTTTTATTTCAGTGATTCTGGAGCAAAGAACCCCCTCCCCCTTCGAGGGGAGAGGGGATTAATACTGGAATATCCATAGAATAAAAACTTACGGGTAATAAACAAACCTCCTTTGGGAGCGGGAGAGAAGCCATCCTTTGGGCCGAAACTTTTTCAATAGCCTCCAGAGGAATGACTTAAACCGGAGTTAAGGTAATAATCGATTAAAGATAAGCTCCAACTGGTAAGCTATGAGTTTTTCAGGTCCGACAGCCTGAACACCGCCGCGACCTGGGGCGCCGCTGCGGCCACCGCTTCCTTGCCTCCTTCCTCCCGGTCCACCAGGATCAGGACCTGAACCACTTCCAGGCCGAAGTCCCGGGCCACTTTAATGGCCTTCAAGGTGGAACCGCCGGTGGTGATGACATCCTCCACAATGACCACCCGGTCCCCGGGTAGGACGTCTCCCACCACCAGGCCTCCGGTGCCGTGGGTTTTGGCCTCTTTGCGGATGGAAAAGGCGTTGATGGGCCTGCCCTTCAGGAAGCTGGTGAGGGCCGCGGCGTGGGCGATGGGGTCCGCACCCAGCGTCAGGCCGCCGATGGCCCGGACCTCCAGGTCCTTAACCAGGCCGAAGAAGATTTCCCCGATGAGATACAGCCCCCGGGCATTGTGGGTCACGGGCCGGGCGTCCACGTAATAGGGGCTCTCCCGTCCCGAAGCCAGCTTGAAGAGTTTATCCGGGCTGTACCGGTAGGATTTTTCTTTCAGAAGATTCAGCAGTTGCCGTTTTTTATCATCCATCCTTTTTTCCCATTCTCAATCTTTTCTCTGCGCTTTCTGCGTCGCAGCGGCGATATTTTTACCGCAGAGACGCAGGGGGCTTTTATTGGGTTTGGGGAAACCTTCCCGTTTTTAACAATTCCAGATATTCCTTGAGTGCGTCCAGGGTGGACCTGAAGGGAATCTCCGTCCAGGGGATTTCCTCCGGGCCGAAGACCCGGGTCTCCAGGGTCTCGTCCCCCGCGGCCGGTTCCCCGCCCATATGCCGGGTAAGGAAGGCCGCCACCACGGTGCGATGATTCTTATAGGAGTAGACATTGAAAAGCCGCACCACTTCCACCCGGAGGTGGGTCTCTTCCAGGGTCTCCCGGACCACCGCTTCCTCCAGGGTCTCACCCACGTCCACAAAGCCGCCGGGGACCACCCAAAGGCCGTACCCGGGATTAATGGCCCGCCGGGTCAGGACCAGGCCGCCTGCAAGGGGCACCAGGCTGATGACCGCCAGCTTGGGGTCGATATAAAAGATGAAGCCGCAGTGTTTACAGACCAACCGGAGCGGCTCTCCGGCTTTAAGCAGCCGCGGCTCCAGTTCGCCGCCGCACAGGGGGCAATATTGATAATTTTCGGGACCGAAGAGGTGCATCTCGTTTATTGGAAATAGAGGCCTAAAACCAGGTTCCGGTCACCCCGCCGGGAGAGGGCCAGCCTGATCAGGACGTCTTCGCCGGTTTTGTCGAATCTGCCTTTCCAGAGGACCATGGTGGTCTTCCCTTTTGTCAGGAACCCCAAATAGGTCCGGGACTTATAATTGCCCAGCTTATCCAGGATTTGGGTTCTGGTCTGGGAAAATTTCTCTTTTGAAATCAATTCCTTGAGGGTGTTGTCAAAATCCCGGGAATAGGATTCATAATTCGCATCCTTAAATCCCGCCAAGATGTTATCCAGCACGGGGTCGGCCACGGCCTGCACTTCCCGGTCGCTCAGGCCCACCACGTCCCCCGCGGCAGCCGCGGGCAGAAGACAAATCAGCAAAATAAAGACCATCCGGTGGATCAACGCCATAATCTCTCCTTGCTCGAAGAGTAATCAGAGTCAGGGCCTGCTGACCCTGGCGCCTCAGTTCGGCAGAATCAGATGATGCTGCGCCAGGAAATCAAAAATCAGCTCCCCGGCCAAACGGTTGCCCGCTTCATTCCAATGGGTGTCCCGGAGTTTATAAAGCGTGCGGGCCTCGCCCTGTTCCTGGAAAGACGGCAGCAGATCGAGGCAGAGAATCCCGTGCCTCCGGCAATAGTCGCCGACCAGGCGGTTGGGATAGGCTAGGTCCACCTTGTCCCCGGTCAGATGATAGGTTTGAAATATCTCCTGCCTCAAGTTCCCATCAACCTGAAATTCATCCGGAAGGATAACGACCACCAGGGGCGCCTTTCTTTGGGCGCACCATTCCTTAAGCTTCAATAAAAGAGCTGCATTTTTCTGCCAAAGAGAGTCCAACTCGGGGCGTCTGCTCTTTTCAAAAATCCACATCCGGCTTTTTTCCACCTGCAAATGGGTCCGGCGGGAAAAAAGGCCTTCCGGGGCGCCCCCGGTCTCCTCTTTCTCCCGGGCTTTTTGACGCCTCTCCGAGATAAGGGTCCATTGGCTTTTAATGGCTTTATAGACCCAGAGATTGCTGAATTGCAGATAACCCGCCCACCGCCTGAAAGGGTCCCGGGGCTCCCTGATGAAGGGGCCTCGAAGGAAGGTAAACTCCATTTCCTCAAAGTCATTGCCCACGAAAAAGCCCACCAGCACCAGGTCGGGTTTCCAGGCGCCGCCGTATTTCTCCAGGATATGCCAGTAATAACCGGGCCCGGTCCCCGGCACCCCGGCGTTGACGACTTCGGCATGCTCAAAGCCCCCGGTCCTTAAGGTCACAGCTAAAAAATTGAGGTAATTTTTCTGTAAGCAATAGTCGTTGACTGCGAAAGAATCCCCCAATCCCAGGATACGGAAGGCGCCCGGCGCCTTGGCAAAGGATTTTTCCGTAATATTTTTATGGAATCGGTAGTCGCTAAGGTCTCCCGCCACGCTTTTTTCCGGCTCCAGAAACGCAGGGAACGCCAGATGCAGATATACTTCCATCAGAGCGACGATGGTAAAAACAGAAAGAAATACGACAGATAGATTTACCAGATACGCGTTTAGTTTCTTCCGATATTTTTCCGGGTGCCGATAAACCAGGAAAAAGCCGCATCCCAAGATGACAATCGTACTGATGAAGACTAAGACACCGAAGAAACATCCTATTAATAATATCGGAATAATTAGAACCGGCATGCCGTTTATAAAAAATGCGCAGGTATCCGCGAGATTCTAATCCAACTTGAAAGGCGTCGGGGTAAAGGTCAATATGAAGACCAGGATGGTAATGGCTCCCAGGATCTTGCGGCGCCGGTCCAGAGGCACCCAATCGTATGACGGCGGGGGATGGCGCATACCCAAAAGATATAGGAGCAGGGCCCAGACCAGCCACCCCGGCCAGAAAAACAGGCCCCCCACCAGCAGCAGGGCCAGGCAGCACCAGGAAATCTGGCGGTGGTGGTTCGGAAAGAGGGCATAGGCCACATGGCCGCCGTCCATCTGCCCCACCGGGATGAGGTTGAGCGCGGTGACAAACAGCCCGATCCAGCCGGCAAAGCCCACCAGGTCCAGATTGATATAGTGATCAGGGGGCAAAGAACCGAAGACCGTGTAACTCAGGAACTGGAACAGCAAGGGCTCTCCAAAGGTGATACTTTGACTTAAGCCCCCTTCGGGAATGACTTGCACAGTGGACAATTTCAGTCCCACCAGAATTACGGGAATAGATACCACCACCCCGGTCAACGGCCCGGCGCAGCCCACGTCCAGCAAGGCCCGCTTGTCCTTAATGGGCGAACGGATGCGGATAAAGGCTCCCAAGGTGCCGATGATGAAGGGAAAAGGCGGCGCGGGAATGAAAAAAGGCAGGGTGACGTTCAGGTGATGCCGCCGGGACATCAGGTAGTGGCCCATTTCATGGGCCCCCAGAATCAGGAGCAAGGTAAACGAGAAGGGAATCCCTTTATAAAGGCCGGAGGGATTGAGAAAAGGGTTCACCCCCGCGAACATGGCGCCCGCGGTGACAGTGGTAACCACGGTGGCCAGAAACAGTGCCGCGTGCAGGAGCAGCCGGGGCCGGGGCGGCTCGGGGGCAGGCAGCGGCTGCCGCTCGTACCCCCAGACCTTATCCGGGTCCGACGGCTCAAATGGTGGTTGTCTCTCCTCGGAGTTCATTTGCGCTTCATTCCAGCCTTTAGCTCTTCAATCTCCCGGGGGGTGAGGACCCGGTAGGCCCCCCGGGGGAGCCGCCCCAAACGCAGCGGACCGAAGGCGATGCGCTTCAGTTTCAGCACCGGATGCCCCACCTGGGCCAGGAGGCGTTTGATGAGATGGTAGCGGCCTTCCCAGACCGTGATCTCCAGCACGGCCTTCTCCGGCTCGAGCTTGCGCACCTGCACGGCCGCGGCCACCGGCCGGTCATCAACCTCCACGCCGCCGGCCAGGAGCCGCAAGGTCTCCCGGCTCACTTCCCCCTCCACGGTGACCCGGTAGGTCCGGGGCACCTGGTAGCGGGGATGGGTCAGGCGCTGGGCCAATTCCCCGTCGTTGGTGAGAAGGAGCAACCCCGTGGCGTCGTAATCCAGGCGGCCCACGGGATAGAGCCGGGCGCCCTTCTCCCCCAATAATTCCGTCACCACCCGCCGCCCCTGGGGGTCTTTGGTGGTGGAGACATAGCCGTAGGGTTTGTGCAGCAGCACCGTCAAGGGCGGCTCCAGGCGCACCCGGCAGCCGTCCGCCTTGACCACGTCTCGGTCCGGGTCGATTTTAGTCCCCAATTCCCGGACCACCCGGCCGTTCACCGTCACGCGGCCGGCTATAATCCATTCCTCCGCAGCCCGGCGGGAGGCTACGCCGGCGCGGGACAGATACTTTTGCAATCGTTCTAATGGCATGGCACGGTGGGGGATTATAGTGATCAGTAATCAGTGATCAGTAATCAGTAAAAAACTGATTAAATTAACGTTCATTTACTGATCACTGATCACTGATTACTTTTCTTCTCCTCCCCCGGCGCTCCCTCGAATAACGGGCCCGGCCCCGCCTTGAGGGGCTGAGGCGGCTGAAACTCCTCATCGGGGAGCAGATGAATGCTTTCCACTATTTTCCGGACCAGTTGCCGGTCCTCCAGAGTACCGGGAAAATCGTGCCCCGATCCGATCAGCAGGCCAAAGACGTGCCCGGGCCGGGAAATATCCACCGCGTAGATCGGCCCCACCGTGTCCGTCCGCCGCTGTGCGGGTGGTCCGAAGCGTTCTTCCACCCGCCGGAGATACAGCTCCATCACCCGCAAACCACCGGCAGACTGCCAGACCTGCTCCTTAGCGATGCCGGTGCAATAAACGCTGCCGTCGGGTCCGTCCGCGTCGCAGGAATGTATCGCCCGGTTCAAGAGAAACTCCCGCCACCGGTCAGGAGATCGTTCGAGTTCCTTTTTCCCGGTCTCGTCCAGGCCCTCCACCCCGGCGGCGATTACCCTCCTGCCTTCATGGAAAAGAGTGAAATAACCGCCGGATTTCGAGTTCTTTAGGAGGTAACCCGCCGGATAACTGATGGTATATCCATAACGCTGATCATGGTAGGTCTGCTCTCCGGCAGCCAACGCAGGCCCGCACCAGATGAAAACGAGTCCTAAACAGAGAGTTTTCGCCAGTCTTCCTGTTTCCGAGCCCATTCGGCTCTTGGGCACCATACTTTTCCTTATCCCGGCATCTTGCAAGTGAAGAAGGCATCTGCAGCGATTGGTAAGCATTAAAATAATATCTTCATTCGCCTGGTCTTATCTGCCCACCGCCCGCCGCTTACTTCCCGACCCCATTTAACGCCACAATTGAATCTCCCGATCAAACCCCACCGCCTCCCTGACCTCCGCCATGGTGCGCTGCGCCTCCTCCCGGGCCTTGCGGTTCCCCTGGAGCAGGACATCCTTAACTTCGTCCGGGTGGGCCTCGTAGTAGCGGCGCCGCTCCTGGACGGGGGCCAGGTTGGTAAGCAAAGCCTCGGCCAGCAGCTTTTTGCAATCCACGCACCCCAGGTTGGCCAGGCGGCACTCCGCGGTAATCTCCTCCAGGCGCTCCCGGGGCAGGTTAAGGCGGTGAAAAGGAAAGGCCAGGCAGCGGTCCGGCTCGCCCGGGTCTTTTTTAAAGGGGCGCTGGGTATCGGTGATCATCTGGCGCACCTTCTGGGCCATCACCTCCGGGGGGTCGCTCAGGTAGATGCAGTTTTGATAGCTCTTGCTCATCTTGCGGCCGTCGGTGCCGGTGAGTTTGGGGATCTCCGTGAGCAGGGCCTCCGGCTCCGGGAAGAGGGGGCGGTAGAGATGGTTGAAGCGCCGGGCGATCTCCCGGGTCATCTCCACGTGGGGCACCTGGTCCACCCCCACGGGCACGCCGTGGGCCTTGTACATCAGGATGTCCGCGGCCTGGAGCACCGGGTAGCCCAGAAAGCCGTAAGTGGCCAGGTCCTTATGGGCCAGTTCCTGGATCTGGTCCTTGTAGGTGGGGTTGCGCTCCAGCCAGGGCACCGGGGTGAACATGCCGAAGATCAGGTAAAGCTCGGCGTGTTCGGGGATGGCCGACTGCACGAAAATGGTGGATTTAGCCGGGTCCAGGCCCACGCTCAACCAATCCATGACCATCTCCGGGATATAGCCGGCAATGTCTTTGGGGTTTTCGTATTCTGTAGTGATCGCGTGCCAGTCGGCCACGAAATAGTGGCACTCGTACTCCTCCTGGAGACGCAGCCAGTTGTAAAGCGCGCCGTAATAATTCCCCAGGTGCATCTTGCCGGTGGGCCGCATACCGCTCAAGATGCGTTTCTTTTTCCCCCTTCCGGGGATATTTTGGGAACCGGGTTTATCTGCAAAAGTCATCATTCTTCCTAACTTAAGGATTATCTAGACGCCGGGCAAGGGCGAAAATGTTCCGTCAAAGATGTCGGCTTAGGCCTTTGGGGAACAAGATAAGTTATCATCAGGGAACCATATTTGGCAAGTGCGGGCGGTAATATTCCCTGGAAAAGGAGAAGGCCCGGCTGTGTTTCCGGGGATAGACTGAGGAATAGCAAGGCCTCAGTTGAGACCTCAGCGAAAGTCTCTCTATTTGTCATTCTGAGAAAGCGGAGCGACCGAAGGATCTCGGTTTTGCGGCAAGGCTTTTCCGAAGGTGCCGATGATTGCAAGCAGATTGGAGAGAATGGCCGCTCCCAAAAGACGATTCTTCACTCCGCTTTGCTCCGTTCAGAATGACAGAAAGGTTGTCTCCCTGGGGGAGTGCGCTCCTACTCACTCCTGGAGCGATTCCAGATATGAGCCCAGGGACCTGATCTCCCGGCCCGGTTCCACCTCGTTTCCGGACTTGAGGTCATGGATGGCCACGCGCACCGGTTCCTCCAGGGTGGTGGGAAAACTCTCCCCGGTGGCGTCATGGACGGAGATATAAGCGCGTTTGCCTTTATGCTTGATCCATTTGGTAAACGAAGCCTTGCCGGCGCAACTGGCCGCAAGATTGAATCCGTGTTCTTTCATGACTTCTTCGACGCTCATGGTTGTCACCTTTCTCTGCGCCCTCTGCGTCTCTGCGGTTAAATTTTTCACCGGAGAGACGCAGAGGGCGCAGAGTAGTTTAGCGTTCCTTCCACTCCGGGGTTCTTTTATCCAGAAAGGCCTTAACCCCTTCCTCCGCGTCCTCGGTGCTGCACAGGGCCGCAAATTTGTCGCTCAGCATGTTCAGGGCCTGGGCGTAAGGGACGTTCTGCATCGCATAGATGCCGGATTTGCCGGCCTGGAGGGCCAACGGGCTCTTGGCCGCCAGTTTTTTAGCCCACTCCAGGGTGGCTTCCTCCAATTGGTCAGGGGGCACCACCTTGTTTACCAGCCCCAGCCGCAGAGCCTCCGGCGCGGGGATAATTTCCCCGAAGAGCACCATTTCCAGGGTCTTCTTCAGCCCCACGTGGCGGGCCAGGGGTGCGGCCGGCCCCAGGCAGATGAGGCCCACGTTGATGGCCGTGGTCCCGAATTTGGCGTCCTCCGCGGCGATGGTCAGGTCGCAGGCAAAAGACAACCCCGCGCCGTTGGCCAGGGCATAGCCTTTCACCGAGGCAATCACCGGCTTTTTCATTTTGGCGATGGTGTGATTGTGCTCATCCATCAGGTGGATAAACTCGCAATATTCCTTGGCGGTCTTCTCTTTGAATTCGTCCAGGGAAATGCCGGTGGAGAAATGCTTGCCATTGGCGTCGATGACCACCACCCGCACCTCGGGGTCCTGATCCATCTCCCTGAGGGCGTCGTTCAGCTCCCGGGCAAAAGGGGCGTTGAAGGTGTTCATGGCCTGGGGCCGATTCAGGGTAATGAAGCCGATCTTATCCCGTTTTTCCACCAAGACGTTGGTGTAGCTCATCACGGACCCTCCTCTAGGTTTTTCTCCGCGTACTCTGCGTCTCTGCGGTGAATAATTTTTACCGCAGAGACGCAGAGGGCGCAGAGAATTAATTTTCTTTCCTCAAGGTCTGGAGATAATAATTCAATTGCCCCATGGTCTGCCGCCAGACCGCGGGATCCTTGCTGGCGGCAAACAGGGGTGCGGCCCCGTTCAGGGAGATCACCAGAAAATTGGCGATCTCCACCAGATTCAGCCCTTCCCTTAACAAGCCTTTTTCTTCTGCTTCTTCCAGCCAGACATGGATCAATTTCGAGAAGCCCTGGAAGCCTTTCAGGACGTGGTGGCTCATGTTCGGGGACTGACCCGCCAGGTCCACCAGGGAATTGAGGAGGAAACAGCCGCCTTCGAAGACTCTCCCGCCGAGATAATTTTTCAGGCTGTTTTCAATAAGCCGGGCGATGCGCGCCAGGGGATCGGCGATCTCCCGCACGCCCTCAAAAACCACGCTCTTCCAAACCCGGCCGCATTCTTCGTAGACCGCGTACCAGATTTCCTCCTTGTTCCGGAAATGGCCATAAAGTCCTCCTTTGGTCAGGCCCGCGGCCTTGACGATGTCGGCGATGGAGGTATTGAAGTAGCCCTTGACGGAGAAGAGCTGCATGGATTTGGCAATGATCTGCCGGCGGGTTAGGTCGCCCTTACTGGACATCGAATCCCTCTTGATAAAATATACCGAACGGTCGGTCTTTTTTTACCGCAAAAAAATATCCCTGTCAAGAGATTTACCGTTTGTTAAGGATGGTTTTTCATCCTCGTTCCCAAGCTTTGCTGGGAACGGAAAATTATAAGTCCAAGCTTTGCCTGGCCCCCTCTAACATCAAGGATGCTTGATCCCGAAAGGCCCGGAGCCCCAACGGGCCAGGTCTTTGGGCACGGCCATCTCCGCGGCCAGGCCCGCCATATTGATCACCAAGTTGCGGCAGAATTTGAGGTGGTCCCGGCAGAGCCAGTTTGTCTGCCAGGGTCCGGTCAGCACCCGGCATTGGGTGTTGCCGAAACGCCTTTGGAATTCGTTGGGGAGACGGTTAAACAACTGATAGAGGCCCGGGGTGCCGTGCATCTGCTCCTTGCTTGCCTTGGGGCTGTCCGGAATCCGCCGGCGGCCGTAAACCGCGCCCAAGGCGGCGATGGCCCCCACCAGGGCGCCGCAGGTGTCCCCGAAATGGCCCATGCCGCCGCCGAAACCGGTCATCAGACACATGGCCTCCAGAGGTATGCCGGTTTCCACTTGAGACAGGACCGCCTCAAGGACGCACTCCGCTCAGTTGAGGCCGGTCTTGAAATTGGCCTGGGCTTTGGCTTTGACTTTTTCCATGATTTCTGCGGGGTTCATGTGTCAACCTTAATTCTTTTCTCTGCGCTCTCTGCGTCTCTGCGGTGAATTCTTCTTTCTTCACCGCAGAGACGCAGAGGACGCAGAGATATCAAGTTCGATTATTTAAAGTCGTTAAACCTTATCCATCCGGCCCAACAAGTATTTCACCTTCTCCACCACCGCCGGCAGCTCCCGGTCGGTATTCACCCCCCAGATGTCCGGGAGGGTGAGGTCCACCGGGTCGAAGTCCCGGGCCTGGGCCTCCAGAATCTCCTCCCGGCCGTCGGAGATGGATTCGGGGTCTTTAGCCCGGATGTCCAGCCGCTGCCGGACCACCTCCAGGGGGCAGGCGCAATACAGGAAAACCGCGGCAGCATGGTAGTCCCGGGCCAGTTGCTTCACCGCATCCCGCTCCGAGGCCCGCTTATAAGAGCCGTCCAGGATGACGTTTTCCCCCGCGGCCAGGTGCTCTCCGGCCTGGCGGAGCATCTCCCCGTAAGTGCGCCGGGAAAAATCTTCGCCGTAAATCCCTTCCCCGAACTCCACGGGCGTGGGCGTGGTTGGGCTTAAGCCCGCCAGGGTTTTGCGCACCGCGTCGCTGTGCACCACCGGCCAGCCAAGGGCTTCGCCCAGGGCTCGGGCCAGGGTGGTCTTGCCGGTACCCATCAGACCGAAGATGACGACTACCCGCTTCATAAAAAAGCCTTTAACCACAGAGACACAGAGATCACAGAGTTTCACAGAGGAAAAGATTTATGCTTTGGCGCTCTGCGCCAAAGCATAAAACATTATCTCTGTGATTCTCTGTGCCCTCTGTGTCTCTGTGGTTCATCTTTTTATTTCCAACTTGCCCCTTCCCGGGCGTATTCCCCGGCCAGAGCGAAGTAGGCCCGGGCCAACTCTGCGGCCTGTGCCCGGCTCCCGGGCTTTTGCTCCGGGTCCAGGGCGATGAAGGCGTTGATCTTGCCCCGGACGTAAGCCCGGTAACACTTGTAGAAATCCAGGATTTCCAGCAATTCCGGGTCGTTGGAGGCCCGGGCGAAACCCTCCACGAAATGGCGGCTCAGCCCCTGGTACCCGTGAAAATCCAGGTCCATGGCCAGGAAATCGATATCCGCCGCCACATCACCATAGCGGAAGCGGGGGTTAAATTCAATGCAATCGTAGATATACACCCCGTCCGCCAAACAGATGTTCTTCATGTGCAGGTCGCCGTGGCAGTCCCGGATGCGGCCTTTCTTGATGCGCCGCAGGAAGAGCCGGCGCTTTTTTTCCAAAAAACCCCAGGAGAAGGATTGGATGAGGGCAAATAAGTCGGCTGACAGCATCTCCCCCACCAGGCCGGCGGTGCTGGAAAAATTCTCCCGGTGGTTGAAGGCGATGACGGCCGGCTCCCCGTATTTGTCAATGCGGGGAGCGGCCGCGGCCTGCTCATAGAAAGGCACCAGGCGGGCAATGATCCGGTCGAGGTGCTCCGGCTTAAGTTCCCCCCGGTCCGCGACTTCGTCCATCATCCGCTCCTGGGGCAGGCGCACCATCTTCAGGGCGTATTCCACCGGGTGCCCGTGGCCGCCCACCTGTGCTGCCCCCTTGTGTTCCACAATGGGCAGCACTTCCAGGTAAATTTCGGGACACAAACGGCGGTTGAGGACCAGTTCCCGGTGCAGGTAAAAATGCCGCCTTCTCAGGGTGGTAAAATTCAGGAATCCCAGGTCCACCGGCTTTTTCACCTTGTAGGCATAACAGTCGGTGAGAAAAACCCAGGAGATGTGGGTCTGGACCAGGTCCACCCGGGCGGTGGGCTCGGGATAGGCCCTGGGGTCCAGCAAAGCGGCGGGGAGGTTCATGTTTTTATTATAAGCATCTGTGTTGATCAGGGCCAGCGGGGGATTTAGGGGTAAGTAATCAGTAATGTAATCAGTGATCAGTGATCGGGGGCAGGAAAGGAAAAAAACTGATTACTGATTACTGATCACTGATCACTGAACCTAGCGGCCCTGTTATAATTGATAGGTAATACTCATGAACCCTCTCCATACAAAAACCGCGGCCCCTTCCTACGCCACACTCCTGGCCATCTGCTGCGGTATTGCCTTTGCCTCCTACCTGGGCTCCTATATGCGCATTCCGGTGGTGCCGCTCTTCGCGGTTTCCCTGCAGGCCACCACCCTGGAAGTGGGTCTGATCAACGCCGCGTTCCTTCTCATGTGCGGGGCGTTGTCCATCCCTGTGGGGATTCTCTCCGACCGCTGGGGCCGGAAGCTTCTGATCACCTGCGGACTGGCCGTTTCCGCGGCCACTTCCTTACTCCTCTATCTCAGCACCACCCCCGGACAATTGATCGCCATTTACCTGTTCTTCGGCACCGGCCTGGCAGCCATCGGCCCCACGCTGATGTCCTACGTGGCGGATTTCTCCCCCGCCACCCACCTGGGGCGCTCCTACGGCTGGTACACCACCGCGATATACAGCGGCATGAGCCTGGGCCCGGCCCTGGGGGGATTTGTGGCCCAATGGCTGGGATTTAAGCCGCTCTTTCTCATTGCCGGATTTTTTGTCTTTCTCCTCATCTGGGCGACCGTTTTTTTCCTGCCGGCCCACGCCTCCCATCTGAGCCAGCGGCCCGCCAGTTCCGGAACTCCCGCCTTCACCCGGGATATTTTCAAAAACCGCGGCCTTTTAGGCTGCTGGCTCCTGACCCTGGGGGGCTGCTTCGGCCAGGGCATGTTCGTCACCTTCTGCCCGTTGCTCACCCATGACTATGGCCTAAGCATGGGGGAGATCGGCCTGGTCTTCACCGCCCAGGCGGTCTTTAACGCCCTCTCCCGCCTGCCCTTCGGCCGCTTGAGCGACCGGGTCCGCAGCCGGGCGTGGCTGGCCGCGCTGGGGTTCGTCTCCTTCGCCTTCTTCCTGGCGGTCTTCGGGTTCTGCCGCACCCTGAGCCAATTTCTTCTGGTTTCCGTGGCCCTGGGTGTGACCATGGGGCTTTCTTTCACCCCCTTGGGGGCCTTGATTGCCGAGGTCGCGGCCCCCGAGGCCCGGGGCCTGGCCATGGGCGGCTACAACACCAGTATCTACCTGGGCATGATGCTCAGTTCGGCGTTCATGGGCGGTGCCATCAATGCTGTGGGTTATGAAATCAGTTTTCTGCTCAGCGCACTGCTGGTGCTGGTGGCGACCGCCGGGTTTTGCCGGCTACTCAGGAAAGTTCCGGGTTCCGGGTTCCGAGTTCCGGGTTAAAGCCTCACGCAAAGACGCCAAGACGCAAAGCAAGATGCTAAATATTTGAAAATAAAAGGGCTTCCTTTCCCCATTTCCCCTCTTTCCCTTTTTCCCTTTTTACCCCTCGCACCCGGGGCTTGACCCCGTTTAGCATTTTGCTTAAGGTAATTAATTATGAAGATCCTGTTGATCCAACCTTCCCAGATTTTGAAAAACGGCCGCCTGGATAGGCGCAAACGCCGCTGGCTCCTGGGGATGACCATGCCCTACGTGGCCGCGCTGGTGCCGCCGGACATCGAGGTGGAGATCAAAGACGATCTCCTGGAGGAGATTACTTTCCGGGAGGACTGCGATTTGGTGGGCCTCTCCTTCATGTCCCACCAGGCGCCTCGGGCCTATCAACTGGCCGCGGGTTTTAGAAACCGGGGCATCCCGGTGGCCATGGGCGGGTTCCACGCCACCCTGGCGCCGGATGAATGCGCCCGGCACGCCGACGCCCTGGTGCTGGGGGAGGCCGAAGAATCCTGGCCCCGGCTGCTCCGGGACTTCCAGGCCGGGAGCTTGCAGCCCCGCTACCAGGCGGAGAAATTGTCCGATTTAACAAACCTCCCCGTGCCCCGCTACGACCTGCTGGACCTCAAACGCTACAAACTGCTGAACATCCCCTCCCAGACCACCCGGGGCTGCCCCTATAATTGCAGCTATTGCGAAGTCACCCAGGTCTACGGGGGCAGGTTCCGGCACCGGCCGGTGGCTGAAGTCATTAACGAAATCCAGGAAATCCGGAAAGTTACCGGCAGCGACTTCATCTATTTCGTGGATGACAACTTTGTGGCCAACCGCAACCACGCCCTGAAGATCATGGAGCGCCTCATTCCCCTGAAGCTGATCTACGGGTGCCTGGCCACCACCAACGTGGGGGACGACCCGGAAGTCCTGGACCTTATGGCCAGAAGCGGCTGCCTGCATGTGAATATCGGCATGGAATCCATCAGCCCGGAGAGCCTGCAGGCCATCAGAAAAAAGCAGAATAAAGTGAAGGACTACGAGCGCCAGTTCAAGGCCCTGCGGGACCGGGGCATCGGCTATTCGGTGAACGTCATGTTCGGGCTGGACGGCGACGGCCCGGAGATCTTCGACAGCACCGTGGATTTCCTGATCAAGGCCAAGGTCCCGGTTTCCTTCATGTTTATTTTGGCTCCCCGCCCCGGCACCAAGGTGCGGGAGCAGTTGCTGGGGGAAGGCCGGGTCTTCGACCACGACTGGACGAATTATTGCGGCTTCAAAGTGGTCTACCACCCCAAGTACATGACCGCCCGGCAGTTGGAGGAAGGCTACTGGCGGGCCAACCGGCGCTTCTATTCGCCGCTGTCCATTTTAAAGCGACAAAGCCTGCACCTTTTTTCCCTGCATATGCTGCCCTTCAACCTCTTTTTCGCCTGGGCGGTGCGGCGGCGGTATCAGCCGTTGGATCATTATTTCTAAAAGAAATTTCTCGCAAAGACGCCAAGGCGCCAAGGCGCAAGAAAAGATTCACCACAGAGACACGGAGAGCGCAGAGATACACAGAGATAAATAACTTTGGTTTGGCGCTTTGCGCCAAACCAAAAATCTTTTCTCTGTGAAACTCTGTGTCCTCTGCGCCTCTGTGGTCAATTCTTTCTTTTGCGTCTTGGTCCTTGGCGCGAGATATTTTATTTTAAATATTCCCTTGACATTAATATTAAATATTTTATATAAATATAAGATTCACTTGATTCTTTATCTTTACCCAGGCAGGGGGATTACGGCCATGCACTGCGCAAGCGTAAAACCGGGAGTTGATTGTACCTTCATGAGCAAAAAGGGCTGTTCGTTCAACGGCGGCAAATGTCACACCATCGTGGAATCTTGTGAGGGTTGCGATCGCATCCTCACGTGGGAAGATGCCGGCTACTGCGGCTCCTTCCCCGATCCCAAGGCCAAGTGGCGGCAGGGACACTGCAATCTGGCCACGCACGTGAAAAAGGAAAAGAAGGAAAACGGCAACGGCAATAAAATCAATCCTCTAAAGGCTTCCAAACGCAAAGCCGCCGGCCGCTAAATCAGCGACGGCAAACGGACAGCGCGGCCCTCAACCAGGCAGGCCGCGCTTTTTTTTTCCTTATTTTTTTGTTACCGTTTGCAATTGGGGAATCCAGCCATCCCGCTCCAGGATAGATTGGAAAATGGACTTGGGGGAAAATCCGGAGGCAAAGGCCGGGGTTATCTTTCCTGTAATTGGTGCCGGTTTATTTCCGGGGTCGATCCTTCTTTTACCCGGGCCATGGCCAACATGGCCATGATGGCCATCCCTGCGCAAACGCCGATCACCAGACCGCCATAAAAAGCGAGAAGCGCCATGTCGTCACCTTAATCCCCAGTTTTTTTCGGAAAAGTTTTCTGGATCTAGATGTCTCAACATATACCAATTGAATGTTTCCCCTTGATGCAGAAGAAGCTAATTTTTGATTTCCTTTGTTAGAATTTGATGAGAGGGGGTATAGGACGGTTCAAATCGGCTTTAGGCAGGGAATCGAACAGCCTTACAAAGGCCGGAGAGGGCCGATGCTGCAAATGGCGTCAAAAGAATATGGCTATTGATCGGTTAACCCCCTTTTCCCGCCGGGGTTCCCAGGGGGACAAAGCGAAGCGGAGTGGAGAATCTCGAATTTCCCGGACGAATTAGAGATTTTTCACTCCGCTCGAATGTCAGTCACTACCACAAGTTATTCGATCTACCCTGAAGTTAACGCTTTTTTCCCACCGCTACAGAAAAGGGAAATTTTAAACCCGGAATTATTTCCCCAACTTCTCCAAGGCCTCCTTAATCCTGGCCAATCCCGTGGCGATGCGCTCCCGGGAGGTGGCGTAGGAGAAGCGGATGCAGTTGTCCTCCCCGAATTCCGCGCCCGGCACCGCGGCCAGCCTGGCCTCCGTCAACAGATAATCCGCCAGGGCCTGGGAATGGGACTGCCCGGCCGCGGGTTTCAGTTTCCCGTAATAAGCCGAAAAATTCGGGAAGAGGTAAAAGGCCCCCCCGGGTTTGGGGCAGGTGGCTCCGGGGATGTCCAGGGTGCGGCGCAGGATGTCGTCCCGGCGCCAGGCGAATTCTTTGATCATGGCCGCCACCGCGTCTTGGGGGCCAATTAAGGCCTCCGCCGCCGCCTTCTGGGAGATGGAGGTGGGGTTGGAGGTGGACTGGCTCTGGAGATTGGTGGCCGCGGCGATGCCTTCCTGGGGGCCGGCCAGGTAGCCGATGCGCCAGCCGGTCATGGCGTAGGTCTTGGACACCCCGTTCAAGATGAAGGTCCGGGCCTTCAATTCCGGGGAGAGCATGGCCAGGTTGACGAATTTTTCGCCGTCGAAGAGGATCTTGTCGTAGATGTCATCGGAGACCACGTAAAGACCTTTCTCCAGCACCACTTCCCCGATAGCCTCCAGTTCCTTGCGGCTGTAGACCATGCCCGTGGGGTTGGAGGGGCTGTTCAGGACCAGGGCCTTGGTTTGGGGAGTGATCTTTTCCCGGAGTTCGGCCGCCGTGAGCTTAAAGCCGTTTTCCTGGCGGGTGGCCGCGAGTACCGGGGTGGCGTCCGCCAGCATCACCATGGGGGGGTAGGACACCCAAAAGGGCGCGGGGATGATGACTTCGTCCCCTTTCTCGAACAACACCTGGAAGAGATTGTAGAGGCCGTGCTTGCCCCCGCAGGAGACCAGGACTTCTCCGGGTTTGTACGCCAGGCCGTAGTCTTCCTGGAAGCGGCGGATGATGGCCTCTTTCAGCTCCGGGATGCCGCCCACCGGGGTGTAGCGGGTGAAACCGTCCTTAATGGCCTTGATGCCTGCTTCCCGGATGTTTTCGGGGGTGTCGAAATCCGGCTCCCCCACTCCAAAATTGACGATATCCACTCCCTGGGCCTTCAACTGGTTGGCCTTGGCGTTTAAGGCCAAAGTGGCGGAGGGAGGAATCTGGATAATTCGCTGAGCTAGCTTCAACGTCGTGGTGCTCCTTCAAAATGGAATTTTGTTTGGGAAAAAAAGAAAAAAGATTTGCCACCAAGACACAAAGGCACCAAGTTACACCAAGATTTTCTTTATAGGTCTCTTGCTGGAACAGCAAGAGACCTATAAAATTTCTTGGTGATTCTTTGTGTCTCGGTGTCTTTGTGGTGAATCTTCCCCCTCCTGCCCTTCCCCCAAACCCTTTGATAATTACCCAAGATTATGATAATTGTCAACTGCGGGAGGAACACGTTGAAGTCCCTGGCCATTATCACCAAGAAGCACCAGCCCGACGCCTGGCAGGCCGGCCAGGCCCTGGAGTCCTGGTCCCGGGAGCAGGGCTTAAAGGCAGTCCTGCTGGTGAACGAACCCGATATCCAGATGATGCCGCTGCCCCCGGAGGTTGAGGTCATCGTGGTCATGGGCGGGGACGGGACGCTCCTCAGCGTGGCCCGGCGCTACGGCCAAAAGTGCCTTCCCATCCTGGGGGTGAACGTGGGGGGCCTGGGATTTCTCACCGAAGTCTCCCTGGAGGAGCTTTTTCCGGCCATGGAGCAGATACTGGCCGGGAAGTACGAAGTGGAAGAGCGGATGATGCTCTTTGCCACCATTTTCCGCGACGGCCAGGCCTTCTGGGGGAAAACCGTCCTGAACGACGCGGTGATCAACAAGGGCGCGCTGGCCCGGATCATTGAACTCACCACCTGGATCGACGGGGAGTACCTCACCACCTACCGGGCCGACGGCCTGATCATCGCCACTCCCACCGGCTCCACCGCCTATACGCTGTCCGCGGGGGGACCCATCGTCTATCCCACCCTGCGCCACGTCCTGCTGCTGCCCATCTGCCCCCACACCCTGAGCATGCGGCCCATCATCCTGCCGGAGACGGTGACCCTGGAGGTCACCCTGGACCCGAAGGCCGAGGACGTTTATCTCACCGTGGACGGCCAGGTGGGGCAGGAGCTGCTGCCCGGAGACCGGGTGGAGGTGAAGTGCGCGGCCCACCACCTGAAGCTGATCAGATCTCCCCGGCGGAGCCATTTTGAGATTCTCAGGGCCAAACTGGGGTGGGGCGAGGTCCGGGCTCCCAATTATCAGGTTTGAAAGGATTTCACCGCAGAGGCGAAGGGTTGCGAGTTACGAGTTGCGGGTTGCGAGTTAAAAAAATCTGGAATCTCTAACCCGCAACCCGTAACCCGCAACTCGCAACTCATACCATGACCGAACCTATCCACGAATTCCCCATCCGCCGCTACCGCCGGGACCAAGCCACCGAACTCACCGACCGGGTGGCCGTGGAGGAGCCTCTGGAGATCCGCCTTGCGGGTGAGCCTTTCCAGGTGTTGATGCGGCTGCCGGGGCTGGAGAAGGAACTGGCCGTGGGTTTTTTGTATACCGAAGGCATCATCCGCAACCTGGCGGAGATCACCACCCTGCATTTCTGCGGCACGGGCACCGATCCTTTGCTGCCCCCCAACGTGGTGGATATCGTGCTTACCGACGCGGCCCAGGCCCGCACCGGTAGGCGCCACCTGGAGGTGGCCTATTCCAGTTGCAGCCTCTGCGCCAAGGAGGCGGTGGCGGAAATTTGCCAAAAAATGGCGCCGGTGAGCAGCGATTTGACGATCGACTGCCCTACCCTGCTGGCCCTGATGGCCCGGCTGGAGAGGTCACAGAAGATTTACCAGGAGACCGGCGGCACCCACGGCGTGGCCCTGGCTGCGCCGGACCGCGGGGTTTTTATTATGGCCGAAGACATCGGCCGCCACAACGCCATGGATAAGGTCATCGGCCGGGCCCTGCTGCAGCGCCTGGACCTGACCCGGATGGTGGCCTTGCTCAGCGGCCGCATCAGTTTCGAGATGGCTTTAAAAACCGCGCGAGCCGGCATCCCGATTTTGGCCGCGGTCTCCGCGCCCACGTCCATGGCCCTGGCCTTGGGCCAGGAGCTGAATGTCACCTTGGTGGGATTTGCCCGCCGCGATCGTATGAATGTATATACCCATCCGGAGAGGATTAAGGATTAAAAGATTTACCACAGAGTCACAGAGGACACAGAGATTCACAGAGAATTAAAAAAGAGGGTGGGCTACAGGCCCACCCTCTTTTATTATTTCCCCTGTGTAACTCTGTGCTCTCTGTGTCTCTGTGGTGAGTCTTTTCCCTACGCCGGTTGTTGAATCGCGGACAATTGCCAGGGGTTGCTGCCCACCTGGCGGGTGAAGGTCCAGTACTCCTCGAATTTCACCGGCTCGGTCTTGCTGCCGGAGAGCACCTGATCGGTCTTTTCATCCACGGTGTAGTCCAGGAGGTTGGCGTAGATACGCACGGTAATGAAATCCTGGCCTGATTCCTGCCAGGCCTCGCTGATGTCCACGGAGCGCACCGCGATATTATCCAGGCGGTTGATCTGGCCATCGGCCTTCAGCCTGGCCGCGTCTTCCTGGAGCAGCCGGTACATCTCCTCGGTGAGGAGATTCCGGACCGGGGTCATATCCCGGTTGGCCCACCCCCCCTGGATCTTAAAGAAGACGTCCATGCATTGATCCTCGAAGCGGGCGGCGTCGAAGTTGGGGTCCATCTGCTGAATGTAACTCAAACCCTGCTGCAAATCCCAGTCCTGCTGTCCCTGGGGCTGGGCCTGCGCCTGGGGCGTGTCGTAAACCGGCGGGTAATTGGGCTGGGGCATCTCCACGGGTTGGGAAGTGCTCTGGTAGTAACCCTGGGTTGCGGCCGCTTCCTGCCTCTTCTTTTTGATGTACCAGTAGATCAGGTAGCCGATACCGCAGAGCAGGATGATATCAAAGAGGCCGATACCTCCGCCACCGCTCCCGCCATAACCGGGAGCGCCATAACTCGACGGCCCGCCGAACAGGCTGCGGAAGAGGAGTCCCCCGGCCAGGCCGCCCAGCATACCACCGCCGAAACTGCGCCAGAAGGAACTGGGCTGGGACGGGGGCGGGGTCATCCCCGGTCTTGGGGTGGTGGTTCCGGGTGAGGTAACCCCCGGCTGGACCGGTTTCGGTGAGCTGGGGGGGGTAAAGGTCCGGGGGGGCGCCGCGGACCTGGAGCCCCGGCTGCCCATGCTAGAGCGGCCGCCTCCGGCCCGGGCCCAAGCGTTGTCTACCTGGAAGGCCCAGGCGCATAAAAATACCAGGCTCAGCAGGACGAGCGAGCCTTTTAGCCATTTGTTTATGTGCATGCGTACCTCCGTTTTTTCTCGGATGCTAGGTGATTAATCTTTAATTATACAGTTCCCGGGAACCCGCAGCTAATTAAATTTTGATTAAAAAATTGAAAGAGATTTTCACCAGGGAAGGAAGCATTTTTCTTTTTTTAGAGCAACGAAGCTTCAAATTGACTCATTTTCGGCACAGATTCATTTCATCGATCGCTGGGCGACGCAGCGATCAGAAGACGACTCCATTAAAACGAAACAGGCAATAAGCGATGACCGCCACCGACCAATAAACCCAAATCCCCCAATAATAAGTATAAAAAGCAAGGGGTCCGCATTTGGGGTAAACATACTCCCGGTCAATAAACCAAAGAACGATACTGATATATATTGCTATTGATGCGACTGCCATCCATAACAAGTATCCCCAGGCCCGGCCCAGAACCACTCCTATGCTGCCGATTGCCAGGGGAGGAAACTGCATGATCAGATCAGCCCAGCCGGTGCCATGACAGAAGAGGAAGTGTGTCCTATCAACATAATCTTCCCCTTTTCCTATTAAGAGATCTTTAACTTTTTGACTATGGGGATTTCTTACCGCAAGTATCTGTATGTATAACGGAAAAACATAAATGGTCAGGCCGACAATGATAAGAATCCAGGTTATTATTGTCGGTTCAAGCATATCGGCGATTCCTGCCACTGGTTCATTTGGGGCCGAACAATGTATTGTCCCAGATCATTTTTTTATCGGCGCAATGTCCAATTTGTCCAATTCCCGACAGCATAGGGGATGCCCCAGACCGCAACCTTTTTGAAAATCGTCCACGGCCTTGTCTTTCTGGTGTAGATGGAGCAAATAAATCTGCCCCCGGCAGAAGTAAAATAAGGGACTACCCGGGTTTAATTTAATGGCCGTGCTGAAATCGGCCACCGCTTCGGTGTATTTCCCCTGGCAGAAGTAGCCCATGCCACGCTTGAAAAAGACCCAGGGGTCCTTGGGGGCCAGGGCCGCGGCCCGGTCGTAATCCTTCTGGGCCTCTTCAAAACGGCCTTCCTGGGCCAGGTTTTCGCCCCGGTCTTTCAGGGCCTCCACATTTTTGGGGTCAGCCGCGAGAACCTTGGAAAACGCGGCAATGGCCTCTTCCCGGCGCTCCAGCCCGGCCAGGATGGAACCTTGGGCCAGGAGCAGGGCGGTGTCCTTGGGGTGCGCGGCCAGACCCCGGTTCACTTCCTCCAGGGCTTCGGCCTTGCGGTCCAGGGCGTTCAAGGCCAGGGCCAGGCCCTTCCGGGCTTCGGCCGCATTGGGGTGGTCTTTGAGATATTTTTTGAGAAGCTCCACGGCCTGGTCGTTTTTCCCTTTTTTCTGAGCCTCCAGGCCCTGGGAGAGCAGGTCCGCACCTGCTGCTAAAGAAGCTAGAAATAGCGGGCAAATGAGAATTATCAGGCTTGCCAATCTGGTTATAGAATTTAGTCTCTTCAAATCAGATCTCCCGAAAATAGGGGCGATAAAAGGATCACAGCCACATAGAAAGCCCCCTGCCTTTAAGGGGAGGGGGTTTGGGGGAGGGCAGTGTATTCTTCTGGTGTGCCGGGCTAATTTCGCCACCCCCTCCCCGACCCTCCCCCCTCGAAGGGGGAGGGGGTTTCTTTGCTCCAGCACCACTTAACCAACGGAACTCTTTTGTTTTTCGGAGTTAAGGGAGTACGATAAAAAATAACCTCATCTGACAACTAAGCCTTGATTCCTAACCCCTGGCCCCTGATCCCTGATCCCTGTCTTTAGCGCATAGCCCTGAGCCGGGCGATCCGCTCCTCGATGGGGGGGTGGGTGCTGAAGAGTCTGAGCAGGCTGCCCCCGGTGAGAGGATTGACGATGAACATGTGCGCGGTGGCCGGGGTGGCGGCGTCCATGGGCCGCTGCTCCGCGCCCCGCTCCAGTTTGCCCAAGGCGGAGGCCAGGGACAGGGGATTATGGGCCAGGTGGGCGCCGGTTTCATCCGCCAGGTACTCCCGGGACCGGGAAATGGCCATCTGGATAAGCATCGCGGCCAGGGGCGCGACGATGGACATGACGATCACGCCGATAATGCCGCCGCCGCTGTCCTCATCGTCCCGGCCCCCGAAGATGGCCGCGAAGCGGGCCATGTCCGCCAGGATCATGATGGCCCCGGCCATGGTGGCGGCAATGGTGGAAATCAGGATATCCCGGTTGCGCACGTGGCCGATCTCATGGGCCAACACCCCTTTCAGCTCATCCGGGGTGAGGATGCGCATGATGCCCGAGGTGGCGGCCACAGCCGCGTGCTCCGGGTTGCGGCCGGTGGCGAAGGCGTTGGGGGAATCATCGTGGATGATGTAGACCTTGGGCTTGGGGATGCCCGCTTCCCGGCTCAGATCGTCCACCATGCGGTGGAGTTCCGGGGCCTCGGCGGGACTCACTTCCTGGGCGCCGTACATCCTGAGGACGATCTTGTCGGAGAACCAGTAGCTGAAGAAGTTCATGCCCAGCGCCAGGATAAAGGCGAGGTACATGCCGCCCCGGCCGCCGATGAGCTTGCCCATGAATACCAGAAAGAGGGTGAGGCCGCCCAGCAATAGAAAGGTCTTTATTTTGTTTTCCATAAGTTGCTCTCTTCTTTTTTTGAAGTCTCCTCTCTGCGTCCTCTGCGCCTCTGCGGTGATATTTTTACCGCAGAGACGCAGAGAACGCAGAGAATTATTATGAGTTTTACAAGGAACTCACTGACATAAATATTAAATGGGACCGCGGTCTTTGTCAATAGACTTGCGGCCCTCGGGAGAGGCGATAAGATATAGAAAATATTCCTGATTCCCCTTGGGGCCTTTCAGAGGGGCGGGATAGGCGGGGCTTGCCTTCAGCCCCAGGGAGCGGGCGGCACGGGCGACTTTTTCCACTGCGTCCTGCTGCATCTTGGGATCGCGCACTACCCCCCCCTTCCCTACCATCCCTTTGCCCACCTCGAACTGAGGTTTCACCAAGGCCAGGATTTCCCCGCCGGGGCGCAGGAATTCCAGAACCTTGGGGAGCACCAGGGTCAGGGAGATAAATGAGAGGTCCAGGGTGATAAGGTCCACCGGCTCGGGCACGTCCTCGGTGGGCAGGTGCCGGATATTGCGGCGCTCCAGAACCGCCACCCGGGGGTCCTGGCGGAGCGATGCGTCCAGTTGGCCGTAGCCCACGTCCACTGCGTAAACCTTGCCCACCCCCTGCTGCAGGAGGCAATCGGTGAAGCCGCCGGTGGACGCGCCCACGTCCATGGCAATTTTACCGGCGAGTTTCACCCGGAAATGGGCGAGGGCCCCGGCCAGCTTCTCCCCGCCCCGGGAGACGAATTGATGGGGCGCGGGCTTGAGGACGATGGCCGCGTCCGCGGGGACCAGGGCCCCGGCCTTGTCGGCCGCGGCTCCGGCCACTTCCACCCGGCCGGCCAGGATCAGGGCCTGGGCCTTCGCTCTAGTCTCCGCCAGACCCCGGTCCACCAGTAGGGTGTCCAGGCGCTCTTTGGATGGCCGGTTTTCGGTTTTCGGTTTTCGGTTTTCTGTATTAATCGACAAGGTTAGCCGGTAGGGTGCGTTTTACGCACCATTCGAGGTGAAATAGGAGGCGAAGCTGGAACTTCGCCGCCAATCCTGTTCCCAAGCCGGAGTTGGGGAACGAGTTAAAGTCTGGTGGGCCGGCCCTCCGTGCCCGCCCTGGCGACGGGCGGCCAGAGACGGCCGCCCCACCGTTTAACCGCTGCTGTTTTCGGGGGCCTTGCACTTAACTTTGAACTTTGAACCTTGAACCTTGAACTCTATTTAAAACTCCCCCACACCACCTTCTTCTGTTGGGCAGGTTGCTCCAGGAGTTCCAGCGCGCCCTTCAAAATTCCCTCCCCGTCCAGGCCGTACTTCTTCCTCAGGATATCGGGCTTGCCGTGTTCCATGAACTGATCCGGGATGGCCAGGCGTTTCACGGGGATGCCGGTGAGGCCGCTATCCGAGAGGAGTTCCAGCACCGCGCTGCCGAAGCCTCCTTGGGCTACGTTTTCTTCCACGGTGAGGACCCGGCCGCATTTGGCTGCCAGGGTCAGAATGAGCTGTTCATCCAGGGGTTTGATAAAGCGGGCGTTAACCACCGCGGCTTTGAAACCTTTATCAGCCAGTTGTTTCGCCGCGTCAGCCGCATGGTGCACCGACGCGCCCAAAGCCAGAATCAGCAGGTCCTCCCCTTCCGTCAGGGCTTCGGCCTTGCCGATGGGGATTTTCCGGAGGGTGGAGGCAAAAGCCACGCCCACGCCCTGGCCCCGGGGGTAACGGACGGCCACGGGGCCGGGATGCTGCACCGCGGTGTAGAGCATATGGCGCAGTTCGTCTTCGTCCTTGGGAGCCATAACCACCAGATTGGGGAGGTGGCGCAGATACGAGAGGTCGAACAACCCCTGGTGGGTCTCGCCGTCATCGCCGACGATGCCCCCCCGGTCCAGGGCGAAGACCACCGGCAGGTTCTGGAGGCAGACGTCGTGGAGCACCTGGTCGTACGCCCGCTGCAGGAAGGTGGAATAAATGGCGGCCACGGGCCGCAGGCCCTCCACGGCCAGGCCCGCGGCAAAAGTCACCGCGTGCTGCTCACAGATGCCCACGTCAAAGAACCGCTCCCGGAACTGGTCCCGGAACTCCACCAACCCGGTGCCGTCGGGCATGGCCGCGGTAATGGCCACGATCTTGGGATTCTCCCGGGCCAGGCGCACCATGGTGTCTCCGAAGACTTCAGTGTACGAGGGAATTTCGCTGACACTCTTTTTGGCCACGCCGGTATCGGGATCGAAGCGTCCCAGACCGTGAAACCCGGTGGGGTCGGTTTCCGCAGGCTCATAGCCCTTACCCTTGGTGGTGAGCACGTGCACCAGGATGGGGCCTTGCAGGTTCTTGATATTATTGAAAGTCTCGATGAGGTGGTCCAGGCGGTGGCCCCTGACCGGCCCCAGGTAGTTGAATTTCAGGGCCTCGAACAACATGCCGGGGGTGAAGAAGGCCTTGAAGGACTCCTCACCCTTTTTGGCCCAGGCCACCAAGTCGCCGCCGATGCCCGGGAAGGCCCGCAGCAGGCCCTCCACCTGCTTCTTCAGGAAAACCATGGTGGGTCCGGTGAGTTTGCGGCTTAAAAAGGAGGACATGGCGCCCACGTTCGGGGCGATGGACATGCCGTTGTCGTTCAGAATGACGATGAGATTCTTGTTCAAGTCTCCGGCGTTGTTCAGGCCCTCGAAGGCGATGCCCGCGGTCATGGAGCCGTCGCCGATGACCGCGATGACCCGGCCGGTTTCACGCTTCAGGCACCGGGCCGTGGCCATACCCAGGCCCGCGGAGATGGACGTGGAGCTGTGGCCGGTGTCGAAGGCGTCATGGGGGCTCTCGCTGCGCTTAGGGAAGCCGCTCAGCCCGCCGTATTGCCGCAGGGTATGGAAACGGGCCAGGCGGCCGGTGAGGATTTTATGCGTATAGGCCTGGTGGCCCACGTCCCAGATGATCTTGTCCCGGGGCGAATCAAAGACGTAGTGCAGGGCGATGGTCAATTCCACCGTCCCCAGACTGGGAGCCAGGTGCCCTCCGGTCCGGGAAACGGTGTCGATGATCACTTCCCGCACTTCCTGGGCCAGGG
>QZIZ01000115.1 GCA_003599195.1 Deltaproteobacteria bacterium
CCCCCTCCCCCCCCGCCGGCCTATCATTACCCACAAATGAAGTGGGAAACTGGATAAATTACTGAGACAGAGAATTTGCGGGTCTCGCGCCCCCCTCACCCTGCCCTCAATGCTGTTGAATTAAGCATCGGCGGCTTTTTTTTTTAGTTTGGGGAGGGTCTTTTTGTCGACTGCTCTTTTTGAATTACTTAGGGCGCCCATAATATTATAATGAATTAAGATACGTCGCGAAATGTAGGGGCGAACCTTATGTTTGCTCAGGCGTCCGGGGCGAACACAAGGTTCGCCCCTACGGAAAAGAACTTGAATTACATCTTGTTATATTAATTACCCATGCATCGGTTCCGGTTCTTCCTCCATACCCTCACCGGCCGCTCCCTCCCCTTTCTCCAGCCTTTCTGGGGGACCCGGGAGTGGAGCCTGATCGCCCGCTGCCTGGCGGGAGCCTCGCTGCCGGGCCAGGTTTCCGGGTTGGAGGCGGAAGTGGCCCGGCTGACCCGCAGCCGCTACGCCCTGGGCCTGAACCTGGGGCGGAGCGCCATTCAGGTGGCCCTGGAAGCCTTCCGCTTTCCCAAAGGCAGCGAAGTAATCCTCCCTTCCTTCTCCTGCGCGGGGGTGGTCATGCCCGTGCTCCAGGCCGGACTGGAACCGGTATTGGCGGACGTGGACCGGGATTTCAACCTCAGCCTCGCGGCCGTGGAAGCCGCGCTCAGCCCCCGGACCCGGGCCGTGATCCTGGCCCACCTCTCCGGCAAGTTCGCCCGGGATACGGAACAAATCCTGGAGCTGGCCCGGGCCAAAGGGCTCAAGGTCATCGAAGACGCCTGCCAGGCCTTCGGACTGCAAAAACATGGCAAATGGGCGGGCACCTTCGGCGACGCGGGCATCTTCAGCTTCGGCCTGGGCAAGAACCTCATGGGACCCGGCGGCGGGATGCTGATCACCGATGATGAGGCGGTAATCAGTTATGCCCGCTCCCGCCCTCTGATGTGGGAAGCTCTCGGCTCCGTACGGCTCAGGGCGGCCAGTTTTGCGGCCCGTTACGGCTTCCCCCGGGCCGGGTTTTTAGGGAGCGCGGCCGCCAAAATCCCGCAGCTCTGCGGCGCTTCCTCTCCTAAGGCCGCTTTGGAGACCTTGGCCTTTGAGGTCCGCGGCCTGAGCGAAATCGAAGCCGCCCTGGCCCGCTGCCAGGTGGCGCGCCATCCGGAGATCATCAGCCGGAGGCAGGCCAATGCCCGGGCCTTGCTCTCTTCCGGAACCCTGGGGGGAACCGGCCTGGATCTGCCCGGCCCCGGCGGCCATATCTTCACCAAGTTTCTCCTCTCCACCACCGTGAATCCCCGGGCTGCCGTTTCTCTGCAGGAGGCCCTGAAAAGCCGCGGCATCGAAATCGAACTCTCCTATACGCCTCTGCATCTCCGCCCCCCCTTCGCCGCCTGCCGCCGCGCTCCCTTGACGGAAACGGAACGGCGCTGGCCCGGAGCCTTCGCAGTCCCCGTCCATCCCCGCCTGGGCCGGAAAGAAATGGAGAGGATTATCCAGGTATTGGCCAATTTTTCAAAACAACATCAATAATTCCAGGGAAGATAATGATGGATAGCTATCAAAAGCATCGAGTTGGGCTTTGAAAAATGTTCTAAATTTAACTTATGACACCCGGCAACCTTCACCACTTCGGCCGCGGTTAGGGTCAGGTCGGTGGTGAAAAAGGTATCTGGCGGTAAGTTGATTATTACCCTAAACTGTAACTTACTTCCTTAGAAAGAGGCATAAATCACAAAAGGATCTGCTGTAGGCTGAAGAATCCGCCAGCCATGCTCTCTTGAAAATTGATGTTTATCGGCGTTTATCGGCGTTTATCGGCGGCTGATATTTTACCGCCGATAAACGCAGATAAACGCCGATAATCATGGTGCGTGAGACGCACCCTACGCCCTCCCCTTCTCCCCGCCGCTCAACCTCCGGCTGATTTGCCATTTGAGTATTTTTCCCATTATTCCGAATAAATAAAAAAAGTTCGTGATTTTCGGGGATAATCCCCGGGGGGAGAGGTGCGGATGAAGGCCGGGGCCGCGGGAGTTAAGGGTAAAAACGGGTTTGCGCCGCTGCAGGCGGAGCTGGTGCGCTCCATGGTGGGTCGCATCCAGGATATTCTGCCGCTGCCCAACATGGTCAACGCCATTTTGAAGGTGGTCAACGACCCGTATGCCTCCCTGAGCCGGGTGTCGGAGACCATCCTCAAGGACCAGGCCTTGACCGCCAAGGTTCTGAAGCTCATCAATTCCGCGTACTACGGGCTGCCCGCGGCGGTGGGCACCGTCACCCAGGCGGTTTCGCTGCTGGGATTGGATAAAATCAAGAACCTGGCCATGGCCATCTCCCTGGCCGAAGGCCTCTACCGCTACTCCGGGCTGCCCTTCGGGCGGGGGGCCTTGTGGCACCATTCCCAGGCCTGCGGGGTGGCCACTTCCCTGGTGGCCTCGGCCGCGGGCTACCCCAGCCCCGAAGAGGCCCTGATAGCCGGCCTGATCCACGATATCGCCAAGGCCCTGTGGACCGAACTCTTTCCGGAGCGCTTCCTGGCGGCCATCAAGGCGGTGCAGCTTGAGGGCCGGGACCCCCTGGACGCGGAGAAGGAGTTTCTCACCGTCCCCCATGCCGCGGTGGGCGCCTGGATGCTGGAGAAATGGCAGCTTCCGGAGGTCTTCCAGCAGGCCGTGGCCCTGCACCATGAGCCGCAGTTGGCAAGAGTCGACCCTTCGCTGCGGCTGTTGAGCCGGTCACTCTATGTGGGCAACCAGATGGCCAAACTCCTGAATCTGGGGGAAGGAGGCAACTACCGCCTGGGTCCCCTGCCCCGGGAGGCGCTGGAGGACCTGCATCTCTCCCGGGAGGAACTGGCCGCCCAAGTGCGGGCCTTGCCTAAGGCCTTCTTTGATTTTGTTGAGGAACTGAAACTGGAAGGGGCCCAAAACAGCCGGCTCAACACCCTGGCGGACCGGCTGCATGATCGGGAGGCGGTCCTGCTGGCGCCAGACCGGGACCTGGGTCCGGGAGCCTTGTTTTTCGAAGCCTTTGCGGCCCGGACCAGGATTTATCCCCTGAAAGAATGGCCTCCTGCGGAGATGGATAACGAGACCCTCTTTTTTTGGGAAGGAGACGATCCCCAAGAAGCGCTGGGGCGTTGGCGGGTGCGCGGAACACAGGGCCGCGCCCGTCTACTCCTGTTCCGCCACCGGTCCGGGGTGCAACCGGAAAGGTTGGACCTTGGCCCGGATGTCCACCTTTGGGGCCCGGAATGGCGTTTGGAGGATTTCCTGAAGGGGCTGCCGCCAGTGGGTAACTGATTAGAAGGAAAGATAAACCTCGCGCAAAGACGCAAAGGCGCAAAGAAAGGCGCGAATATATAGTTTTGTAGAGCGATGGCGGGCGGGGACGCCCGCCCTACCTGCTCCTGAGAGTGGCTGCCATGGAATTTGAGGATCATAAACCCGGAGTCCAATGTTCAACCGGCCAGGCTGAGGAACAGCCAAAACGCCACGGCAAGGAGCGGCAGCGCCCCATAATCGTGGCCGGAGGGGCCGCGGGCGCGCAGCGCTGCGCCGCCACCCTTAAGGCGGCGGGGCCGCAGGTGCGCCGGGCCCGGAACTGGACCGAGGTCATGGGGCTGTTGGACGGTGAAGATCCCGCGCTTCTGATCCTGGACCCCGGCCTCAAAGGCATGGGGTTGCTGGAAGGCGTGCGACTGGTCAGGAAAATGAGCCCCTCCCTGATTCCCCTGGTATTGGGGCCTCTGCCCCTGGAGATCCAGGGGGAAGTACTGCGGCTGGGTGCAGCGGGAGTGCTGCCGGAGGACCTGCCCGAGCCCATGTTGGTGGAGTGGGTCCGCAGCTACGAACAGCGGCAGCGCCTGCGCCGGGAAAATGAGCGGATGCGCGACCGCATGCTGGAGAGCGAAGCCTACCTGGCCCGCATCCTGGATCATCTGGACGAAGGCATTATCACCACCGACGCGGGCGGCAGAGTGCTGGCCGCCAATCTGGCGGCCCGGGAATTCTGCCGGCTGCCCGCGGGATATCTGCCGCCGCAAATCCTGGAAAGCGTCCCTCTCTCCGGCGACGGCCTCCACACCCTGGCGGCGGCCGCGGCCCGGGTCCTGGAGACCGGCTTCTACGAAGGACGTTTTCTTCTCAGTCCCGAGGGCCGGCCTTCCTTTCCCGTATATTTCCAGGGCTCCGTCCACCGCCAGCCCGGCGGGGAAGTGGAAACCATCTTGGCCCTGCGGGACCTCACCTCCCAGGAGGAACTGGAACTGCGGGTGGAAGAGAGCGAGCGTCTGGCGGCTCTGGGTCAGATCGCCCAGGGCATGGCCCATGAAATCCGCAATCCCCTGATGGCCGTGGGCGGCCTGGTGCGGCGCCTGGAGCGCCAACTGTCCGCGGAGGAGCCGGGACAGGCATACCTGCCCGCGATCCGGGAAAACGTCCGCCGGATGGAGACCATGGTCCGGGACATTGATGAATACCTCCGCTATGTCCGGGTCTCCAGCGACCATTTCCGGAGCATTCCCCTGGAAGACGTCCTGAACGACGCGCTGAACCGGCTCCGGTCCGCCGCGGACCTTTCGGCCCTCCATCTGGAAATCGAGCTCTTTGACCACTTGCAAATTCAGGGAGACGCTCCTTCCCTGACGGAGATGTTCTTCCAGATTTTCCGCAACGCGGTGGAGGCCATGCCCCAGGGGGGGGCCTTGCGGGTGCAGGCCTTCCCGGAAAACGGACAGGCCGTGGTCCGGGTGACGGACAGCGGCCGGGGCATCCCTTTGGAGCACTCCTCCACCATCTACCACCCCTTCTTTACCACCAAAATGACGGGCGCGGGCATGGGCCTCACCAAGGTGCACATGATCACCCAGCGGCACCGGGGCCGGATCGATATGGACAGCCGGTCCCAGGGGGGCACGACCTTTACGGTGCGCCTGCCTTTGGCCGGTATTGATGCCGGGCCGTTTGAGAAAAGATAACCTCACGCAAAGGCGCAAAGGCGCAAAGTAAGACGCAAAACAAAAATGAAAATGGAAGGCGTTACCCCCGTTAAAACCGTGTTGCCCCTCAGGGGAATAACATTCGCGGTAATTTTAATTACCTCTATTTTCCTTGGTTCTGTAACCTGCGCCGCAACCGGAGAGACTTTTTCGGCTGACAAAACGCTGGGAACAATTTTGTCCATAGCGGAGGGCGGTCGATATCGGGAAGGTGAACTCCTGGTAAAATTCAAATCCGGCGGCATTACTACACGGTCGCTTAGGGTTTATCGGGCCGCGGCAACCACCGTCCTGAAGAGGCTTTCCCACCTGGATGTGGAGCACGTCAAACTTCCTGCCGGCCTCGGGGTAAAAGAGGCGATCGGGCAATTCATGCAGGACCCGGACGTGGAATATGCCGAACCGAATTACTTCTTTTCCATATCCCCCGTTCCGGTCATCCCCAACGACCCTTTGTTCAGCCGGCAATGGGGGCTGGACAAAATCTCCGCGCCCAGTGCCTGGGACATCACCCAGGGGAACCCGGAGGTGGTCATTGCCGTTCTTGATACGGGAATCGATCCCGCCCACCCTGATCTCCGGGAAAACCTCGACTGGCCCCTATCCCGGGTCTTCTCTGATTCCGATACCCTGGACGACACGTACGGGCACGGCACGCATGTGGCCGGGATCATCGGCGCGGTGGGCAACAACGGCCTGGGGGTCGCAGGGATGATGTGGCAGGTCAGACTGCTGAATGTGAAAGCTGTTGCGGACGATGGTTTTGTCTCTTACGACTGGGTTGTTGCGGCTATCGATTATTTGTTGACGGTGAAGGAAGAGCAGGGGGTAAATATTAGGGTAATGAACATGAGTTTTGCAGGTCAAGCCTTTTCGAATATCATGTACGATGCCGTCGCCGCCGCAGGCCGCGCCGGGATGCTGGCCATCGCCAGTGCGGGCAATGATGGTGAAAAACGGCCCAGGTATCCTTCGGGCTTCGATCTGCCGAATATCATCTCTGTGGCCGGGACCGATGAAAATGACCAGTTGGCGTCTTTCAGCAATTATGGACGGCGCTGGCTCCAGGTTGCGGCCCCGGCCGATAATATCTGGAGCACCGGGCCGACGCACCCCAATGCCTGGGGTATCGAATACTATGGCGACTTATCGGGCACCTCCATGTCCGCCGCATTTGTCAGCGGCCTGGCCGGGCTGATCGCAGCCAAGTATCCCCATTTCAACTATAAGCAAATAAAGGGCACTATCCTCAGGTATGGCGATGTGCTTCCCTCTCTGCGAGGTCTGGTGTCCACCTCTCGCAGGATCAACGCATTCAAGGCGATCTCTTCCCTCCTGGCGCCGACGGGGCTGGCCATCGACCGGCGGGCGTCGTCCCGGGACGGCCTGACCATCACTTGGACTGATAATGCCACCGGCGAAGACGGCTATGTAGTGGAGCGCCGCATCGGGACCGGCCCCTTTGTGCCCATCGCCACCCTGGGCCGCAACCGGACGTCCTTTACCGACGCCACGCCCCGGGGAGACTCAGTTTTTACTTACCGGGTGCGGGCATTTAACCGTATTCCCGCATATTCCCGGTATTCCAATAAGGTGGTGTTTTAAATTACCGTTTTCCGACCCTTTTACAAAATGCCTGTTTGATCTTAATTCTCTCGCGTCTTCTCTGCGTCCTCTGCGCCTCTGCGAGAAACAAAAAGAGGTTTCTCGCAGAGACGCAGAGGTCGCAGAGAATGCTAAGCGCGGTTAATTAAGTTGCTCTGTATACCAAGTCGCAAGCAAACGTATATTTTCCGTAGGGGCGAATCTTGTATTCGCCCGGCGCCTGGGGCGAACACGAGGCACGGTTGCAGAGTCTCTTGGAACGCCCGCAGATGGTATGTCCGTGGGGCTTCGGCTTTTCCGCTGGTTCACCATTACCGAGCAGCGCTGGCTTGGGGTCCTTAAGCTCCATGGCGGCGAGGCATCAGGCTTCTGAGGATGTGGTCTGCTTAAAAATTAGGAACAATGTATTTTTTGAGGGAAATTTGTGCTATCATGCGCACGCCGACAGGAATCGGGTTCAGACAGAAATCTTTGGGGAATTTCTCCGGGCATTGAAGCCCAAAAACCGTTTTTTGACCGAGGTGGCCGAAGCTGCCGCATAATCTCAGTTTAAGCGGGGTGAGAACATGTCCGGGCTGATTTCCAGGCGAAAGTTCATTGTATTATCGGCTGCGGGGCTCATGAGCGCCCATCCCTTGCACCGACTTTTAGCGGCTAACATCTTCAGCGCAGAAGGCGCGCCCAGGAGAATCTGTGCGTCCTATTTGCCTGACTATTCCGCACCTTGGAGTCAGAGCCCGGCGAGGTTATCGAGGTTTCTCTCCGGGGATCACCTTGAATTTGATGTCGGCGGCTGGTTCTTATTCGGCAATCTGCGGGAGGAATCGGGAAAGAATAGCGGCTTCTTCATGGGTATTCAGCGCATGGACCAAGATGTTTTAGGCGAGAGGGTTCCTGTCTACCAAGCCGCAATCGGCTTCAATCATCCTGAACTGGGCCGATATCTTTACGGCGGCTGCGACATTACCGATCTTAAGAATATCGTCATAACCCAGAATCCCTGGAAGGTGCATGCTGTCTGCCCTGGCGAATCGCCGGGCTGGATGAGTATGGAACTGCTTTCAGGTAAGATGGGGCGGCCAAACGCCACCTATCTACTAAAAGCCCACCTCACCGACCAGTACGGCGAAAGACTGCAAGCCAGAGTCACCCTGCGCGATCGTATGGGCGCCGTGCAGCATGGCTACGGTCCAGCTTCCTTCTACCCGCAGTGGCTCACGCCTCTGCAGCGTTCGATAATCCGTTCGGAATTCCATTGCTCGGTGGACGCATACCTCCAAGAAACGGCAGCTCCGATGAAATGCCAGGGTGAGTACTACTATTCTTTGGGCTTAATGGACGTCCAGCGGTTCGAGATAGGTGTCGGTTCGGCGTCTCGCTTTGCCGCTGGTAATTCCGGAACCTTCTGGATGGACTACTGCCTCGAAACCCTTAATGAGGCCTTCCAGTCGGTGATAAAGGATTCAGAATTCGTATTCTTCGCCTTGCAGTTCCCCTCGCGCCGCGAAGCAATGATGGTGTTCCAGCTTGACACGAAGACTGCTGGTAGACTGAACGTTGCAAGACGCTATAAAGTGGACTCGGCAACGGCACGAAATGGCGCTCTCCTGCCAATCGTGCAATGGGACTATAATAAGATTCATATTTGGCCGCTCGAGGGCACCAGGTGGAAGAGCGAGGAGACCGGGTTGACCTATCCAATGAAATATTTCGTATGGTTGAACGGCCCGTCCAAAGCCCATAAGGGAGAGCTACTGCTGCAAGCGGTGCGGCACAACCAAGAGCTGGTTATTGAAAATTCGGTCCAATATCAAGGGCTATACAGGGTCCAGGGAACCTTGGGCGGAGAAATGGTGCGGGGGCAGGCCTGGGTCGAGATTCAGCCTCCCGGCCACATGGTGTAGTAATACATGTGGAGGCTTGTCGTGAACTCCGTGACAAACCTTTTTTATGATTGTCTCCTCAAATCCTGGTCATTATCACTGATTAAGGATCCCCAAACACTAATCCCTAACCCCTGACCCCTAATCCCTGGCCCCTGGCCCCTGCCTATTGACGCGTCCGCCATTTCCAGGTAATGATAAGCCCATGCCCCGGACTCGCAGCAATTTCACTTTGGCCTTCGGACTCTGGTTCCATTTCTGGCTGATCATCGTGACCATCATCGGCTGCTCTTTGACCATTCTTTTCAGTTTTCTGGACCGCAGCGGCCGCATGGTGCACCGGATAGCCCGAGGCTGGGGACAGGCCCTGCTCTACTTCGGGCGTATCCTCGCCCAGGTGGAGGGTGTAGAGCATCTGGTACCCGGTCAGACTTACGTCTTTGCCGCCAATCACCGGAGCAATTTCGATATCTATCTGTTGTTGGCCTTGCTACCGGGAGAGTTTGCCTTTGTCGCCAAAAAATCCCTCTTTAAGATTCCCCTTTTCGGAAAAGCCCTGGACCGCATGGGTTGTATTCCCGTGGACCGGGAGAATATCCAGCAGGCCATCCGCTCCCTCAACCAGGCCGCGGCCCGGATCAGCCGGGGCAATTCCATCGCCATTTTTCCGGAAGGCACCCGGACTCTTTCGCCTAAGCTGATCCCGTTTAAGAAAGGGGTATTCATCATGGCCCAGAGGTCCGGACAGCCGGTGGTGCCGGTGGCCATCAACGGCACCCGCTTCATCCAGCCCCGGGGCACCATCCGGGTGCAGCCGGGGCCGGTGAAAATGGTCATCCGCCCTCCCCTTTTTCCCCAAAATTTCCGCCGCAAGGAACAATTAATGGCCGCGGTCCACGACAGCATCGCTGCGGCCTATGATCCGGATTTTCCCTATGGACCGGGAACCCTCGACTGATTGGGTCGATCTCACTTTCTTGGGGGGCCTGGGGGAGATCGGCCTCAACATGATGGCCGTGGAGACCGCGGAGCATCTGGTGGTGGTGGACGCGGGCCTGATGTTCCCGGAAGACCATATGTTGGGGATCGACATCGTCATCCCGGATTTCTCCTATCTGCGGGAACGGCGGGATAAGCTTACCGGACTGGTCCTCACCCACGGCCACGAAGACCACATCGGCGCGGTGCCCTTCCTGCTCAAGGAAATGCCGCTGCCGGTCTACGGCACTCCCCTGACTTTGGCCCTGCTGAAAGAGAAGCTCCGGGAGCACGGCCTCCTCGACGACTCGGATCTCCGGGAAATTCATCCCCGGGAGCCCCTGGTTCTGGGACCCTTTGAATTCGAATTCATTCCCGTGCCCCACTCCATCGTAGACGGGGTGGGGTTTGCGCTGCGCACCCCCCAGGGGGTGTTGATTCACTCCGGAGACTTCAAGGTGGACCAGACCCCGGTGGTGGGCTCGTCCATGGACCTGAACCGCTTTGCCCACTATGGGGAGCAGGGCGTGCTGGCGCTCCTGTCCGATTCCACCAATGCCGAACGTCCCGGCTATACCATGAGCGAGCGGGAGATCGGGGACACCCTGGAGGGCTTCATCCGGGACGCTCCGGGCCGGGTGATCATCGCCGTCTTCTCCTCCCATATCCCCCGCCTGGTGCAAATCGTGCGCCTGGCCGCCAAACATGGCCGCAAGATCCTCTTCAACGGCAAATCCATGCTCACCAACACCCGGATTGCCAAAGAACTGGGTTACCTGGACCTCCCCCCGGGGATGGAGATCAACGTCGGGGATTTAAAAAGCCTCCCGCCTGAAGAAACCATTATCGTCACCACCGGCAGCCAGGGGGAGCCTATGAGCGCCCTGGCCCGCATCGCCCTGGAGGCCCATAAGCAGATTCACATCCAGAAAGGGGACCTGGTGATCCTCTCATCCCGATTCATTCCGGGGAACGAACGGGCCATCACCACGGTGATCAACAACCTCTACCGCCTGGGCGCAGAGGTGGTGTACAAGCAAGTGGCGGACATCCACACCTCCGGCCACGCCTCCCAGGAAGAGCTGAAACTGCTGCTGAACCTGACCCGGCCCCGCTTTTTCATCCCCATCCACGGGGAGATGCGCCATCTCATCAAGCACCAGCACCTGGCCCGGGCCGTGGGCGTTCCCGAGGAAGGCCTGCTGCTGGTGAAAGACGGGGAACAGGTGCGTTTTGATAACGGCAAGGCCGCCATCAGCGGCGGCATCGAGGTGGGCCGGGTCTTCGTGGACGGCAAGGGCGTGGGCGACGTCTCCCGAATCGTGCTCCGGGACCGGCGCCACCTGGCCGGGGACGGCCTGGTCATCGCCCTGGTGGCCGTGGACCCGGTGGCCGGAGCCATCGCCTCCGAGCCCGATCTCATCACCCGGGGCTTCACCCTGGAGGAGGAGCAGGCCCCCTTGCTGGAGCAGGCCCGGAAGGTCTTCCGGGAGATCGTGGAGCGCAGCCTGACCGAGCCCAACCAGGACTGGCTGGAAATCCAGGCCCAGGCCGGCAAGGCCCTGCGCAAACTCTTCTTTAAGGCCTTAGAGCGGCGGCCGATGATTCTGCCTTTGATTTTGACGTTATGAGATTTGGTAGCAGAATTGCTCAATGAGTGGCGTAGTAAGTGGGCGCCGTATTTTCCGCAACAAAGCTACGATTGCCTTTTAGAACTGGATAATTTGTGCTATTTTGTCAAGTTATAAAAACCACCGCGGGTTTCAGGATCAACGGCGAGGAACATCCGGGGGTTTCATGATCTTTAAACCCAACCTGACCATCCTGCCGCCGCCGCAGTTCCGCCTATGGCCGGAACTGGACGCCACGCCGGAACATTTCACGCTCTATGGCGGGACCGCATTGGCGTTACGTCTTGGACACCGGGCTTCCGCCGACTTTGATTTTTTCTCCAACCTGCCTTTTGACCCCGACGAACTGGCCGTCAGCATTCCGTATCTTAAGGGGACAGAGCGAGTGCAAGTTGCTCCCAATACTCTGAAATGCCGTGTCGACCGACAGGGCCCTGTCTTGATTTCTTTTTTCGGCGGACTCGGCCTGGGACAGGCAGCGTCTCGCGACCAGGTTGAAGGGAAAAAGCTTTTTGTAGCCTCGCTGCTTGACATTGCCGCAACGAAGCTGGCCGTGCTGCAAAAGCGGGCCGAGGTGAAAGATTATTTTGACATTGACGCCCTCCTGCAGCACGGCATGGACTTACCCACCGCATTGGCCGCGGGACGGATTGTTTACGGGCGGAGTTTTAATCCCATGATCTCGTTGAAGGCCCTAAGTTTTTTTGCTGATGTGCCGGCATTGCCCGCCGCAGTGCGGCGGAGGTTGGAAGCGGCGGTTGATGCAGTTGATACGGCAAAAATTCCGGTGCTCACGCCGTACAGCAAGCGACCCGATGAAAACGGGAACACGTCATGATATCCTTGCCTAAAACGCCGCCTTTGCTAAACGTGGCCCGCCGCGTCGTTTGGTTCAAGAAACCGGAGGAGGCGTTGGCCGATCCGATCCATTTTCTCACCCATGTCATGACCTATGGCACGGTGGAGGATTTGCAAGCCCTTGAAGGGATTATAGGTAAGGATGAGTTTTGCGAGGTTTTGGATAGCGCGCCGCCCGGAATCTTTGATGCGCGCTCTTGGGCTTACTGGAACCTGAAATGCGGCCGCCGACCCGCGCCGCCGTTGCCTAAGCGCGATGTTTTATAGGAACGTCTATTTACTGGATTTAACCTATCTGAAGCCTCGAACTGGGTTTGAAATAATTCTAGATGATGTAACCCTATGAAGGGTATGTTATATAGAATTCAGAGGTTTTGTTAATGACAATGGGACAAAAATTCAGCCAGAGTTTGAAGGCCGTGGAGAATGCCATTGCCCAGCAACGGCTCGAAGGGCTTGAGGTTCCGCCAGACGTTGCCGAAGAGATGAAGCGGGCCGCCAAAGGCGAAATTGATATCGAAGAAGGCATCCGCAACACGTTTCGCAAAGGCGATAACGAAAAATTCGCCACTTTCATTCGTGATAACTTGCGAAAGCTTTATAAAACTGAAAACTAAAAACCGAAAACCGTCTTTATTCCAATGCTTCCCTAACAATCGTTAAAAATTCCTGCATCTGCACCGGCTTGACCATGTAGGACAAAACGTTCAGGCTGCGGGCGATTAATTCTTCGTCCCGGCGGGCCGTGCTGGTGAGCACGATGAATTTGGCCTGCCGGTCTCTTCGGCAGATCTCCTGCATCGCGTCCAGGCCCCCGACGTTGGGCATGTTGAGGTCCATGACGGTCAAATGCGGCCGGAAGGTTTGGTGTTTATCCATGGCCACCTCGCCGTCTTCCGCCACTTCCACGGTAAATCCCGCCTCGATAAGGTTTTTGGAGAGAATGCCCCGGATGATGCTGGAGTCGTCCACCACCAGGATGCGTCTCCGGAGCTGCTCCCGGTTGGCGTCAGTGTAGGTGACCGTGAAGACCAGCCGCTCGACCCCGAGATCGAGGACGATCATGTAAGCCTCCTGCCCCCCGAAAGCCGCATCCCTGATGTTGACGTTGCGAACCGAAGTTGGGGGGCTGAAGCTGATGCGAAGTCCCATTTTGTCCCAGCCGGTGATGGTATGCCCCACCACCACATTCATGAACTCGTTTAACAATTCGCCGGCATGATCATCGAAGCGTCTGGGCAAGGGCAGGTCCAGATGTTCGGCAATGGCCGCGGCCACCGCCACGGCCAGACGTTCATCCGTGAATCCCATGATAAACTTGCCGGTCACCTTCTTCGGGAAATCCTCATATGGAGCCACCTGGGCGACGGCGTACATCTCTTTTAAGCGTTCATCTCTTTTAACGGAAACCTTGACCACCTCGGTCCGGGTCATTTCCGTGAAAATCTTCTGGCAGCAGTCGGCCAACACCGTCAGATACTTGGGTTCCATCCTTCCTCATTCTCCTTAAGCAGAGGCAGGATTCCCTTCCGGCCCCGCACCGATGCCGCCGGGGGTTCGACTCCCTCTTTAGTCCCGGCGACCGAGAACCTACAGCTACTATGTAAATATCGGGAAAAATATAAAATTTATAAATATTGGCTTTCTTGAGAAAATTTTGAAATAATTCAATCTCCAAGGACTTGGCAGGGCTATGAAGAACTGGTTCGAAAGAAATCCGGGGAAGATTTTTTTAGTTTTCCTCTGTTTATTGCTCCTGGGCGGGGTCTGGATAACTGAAAAGGTTCTGGCCTGGAAAGCGGACACTTACCATTCCGGAATCGCCCGGGTCATTCGCCTTCGGGAAGTCCAGCCCCTCTTTTCCGGAAGATTTGCGCCCACCGCAGATGAGATGCGCATGTCCGACACCCTGGTCAATAAGGGGTACCGGGTCCGCACCGACGCCGACGGTTTGATAGAGCCATCCCGGATTCACGGCCGGGCCGATTTGAGCCTGGTCTTTCTGGGGGGTTCCACCACCGCCTGCTATTACGTGGATGAGGAAGAACGTTTTCCTTATCTGTCGGGCCGGCTCCTGGAGCAGGAGACGGGATTAAAGGTAAACTCCTATAACTCCGGGGTGGGCGGCAATTTTTCCATCCATTCCCTGGACATTTTGCTGAACAAAGTGATGCCCATGCAGCCGGACCTGGCGGTCATGATGCATAACATCAATGACCTGACGGTGCTGATGTTTGCCAAGTCTTATTGGGACAGGGATTTTAAAAAAGGGAATACCTCACCCATAGTGGTCCTGAAAAAGAGATACCTCGACTTCCGGCTGCTGGTGGAAGACTATATCCCCCATTTTTATAACGCCTCAAAGGAATTCGAGAAAAAGGTGCGCAGGGCCTTGCGGCCCAAGAAGGCCATCAAGCAGGAAGACGAGTTGCGGGACCTCCGGGGGAAAAAAATAGTAATCGATAAAGACCGCCTTCTGCAAGAATTTAACATGAACCTGGAGTTGTTCATCAATATGTGCCGGGCCCGGAAGATCACGCCGGTATTAATGACCATGGCCAACCGGTTGAAAGATAACCCCGATCCCCTGATTATCCAATTGACCCAGGGATTGGAGAAGGATCACGGCATTACTTACCGGCAGTACAAAGAAATCTTCGATCTCTTCAACGAGGCCATCCGCCGCACTGCCGCGGCCAACGGGGTATTGGCCATCGACCTGGCCCGGGCCGTGCCCCAGGAGCGGGAGTACATCTACGATCTGGTGCACTTCACCAACCGGGGTTCGCAATTGGCGGCCGCGGTGATCGAGGAGAGGCTCAAGCCGCACCTGGCTTCCCTGACCGCGGGCCGGAATTAATAAAAGGGCGGATACGGATATAGATTAAAAAAATAGGAAATACCCTTTTTTCCTCTTGACTTTGATTTGGGTCTGGAGGATATTTTGTACATATGAACAGGATCGCCAGCTCCCGCGGTTATTTCCGGTCCGCGCTCGTTATCTTCTCTGCGATTCTTCTCCTGCCGTGGGGAAATCTGGCGCTGGCCGCGCCCACACATTGCTGCCACCATTGCGGGGGCGGAGATCCCGGCATTTCCTCCGGCAGTTGCTGTCAGCCCGGCGCTCCCGGCCGGTGCGGGTCTTCCGGGCAGGCCGGGGCTTTTGGGTGTCATTGCCGGGGCGGCAACCTGGTGTTCATTTCCCTCCCCGGAGTAAATGCCCCGGCCTGGCAGGTTTCATCCTATTGTTTGTCCCAGGCAGCAGTATCTATAAAGCTATTTCCCCCCAGTATCTTTCATCCTCCCGAGCCGTGCCTTGCGGCGCTCATCTAAGTTAGCCTTCCCAGACATCAATCCTTAGGGAAAACGGGAGTTCAAAGCGTCTCACGCGCTGCCCTTTCATGGGTTGCCCGGGAAAAACCCGGCTCTCAGGTTTTCCTAACCTCCGGGAGGTCTCAGAAGAGCGCTTATCTCCCCGTATTCCCGGGGAAGACAGGATACCCTTGTGCATTCTCTCTTAAATTAACTAACAAAATTTCATAATTAGGAGATGAAATCATGAAAAAGATGATTATGGTGGTTTTAGGAGTGGTAGTCAGTTTGTCCCTGGTGTGGGCCGGGTTGGCCGCAAATTCGCCGGCACCGGACCAGACGGCCGTCTGTCCGGTCATGGGAGGGAAAAAAATTAACCCAAATCTTTTCACTGACTATAACGGCAAGAGGATTTATTTCTGTTGCCCACCCTGCCTGGAAGCATTTAAGAAGAATCCGGAACAATATCTTACAAAGTAACAATGATATTGATGAAGCGGATAACAATCCCGGCCCGGCATTTCGGGCCGCCAGCCTGAGCCTTAGCCTCTTGAGAACTTGTCTAATGAGAAAAATTGTGCCTATAGTGCCGGAAATTCATGTAAAGGCAGAGGGAGAGATGGAATACCAAAGGCCATTTTTCCGCAGGTTACTTCTACTGGCCCTGTGTCTGGCCGGGATTATCCACTTGTCAACTCCACTACTTGCCCAAAACCTGAATGGAATGCCGCCGGACCTGCAGGCCCTGGTCGCCGAATCTCTCAAGGCGAACGCGGAAGTGAAGCAGATGCGGTCCACCTATAAGGCTTCCCAAGAGACCATCAGGTCTGCCGGGGCACTCGACGATCCGGAAGCCTCCTTTGCCATCACCAACTGGCCCACCGACACCTGGAGATTCAATCAGGACGAGATGACCCAAAAGATGTTCGAGGTGTCCCAGAAGATCCCTTTCCCCGGCAAACTCCGCCTCCGCTCCGAGGTGGCCGAGGAGCAATCCCGTTCCGATAAGTATATTTACAAAGATAAGGCCAATGAAGTGCGTTCCAAGGTGATTATCGGCTACTGGAGCCTGTCTTTGGCTTATACCAATTTCGACCTGACCCAGAAAAACAAGCAGTTCTGGGAACAGGTGGTGAAGGTGGCGGAAACCCGCTACAGCGTAGGGCAGGGGCAACAGGCGGACGTGCTCCAGGCCCAGGTGGAGTTGGGCAATTACCTGGACCGCCTCTTTCAATGGACCCAGAAACAGCAATCAGCCCGCGCTGACCTGAACGCCTTGCGCTCCCGGCCGCCCCGGACCGCCATCCCCAAGCCCCAGCCATTGAACTCTAGGCCCAATTATTTGAAGCTGGATGACCTGCTGGCCCAAGCCGAAGCCCGCCCCCAGCTGCAAGCCCTGAAGGCGCTGATCGCCAAACAGGAAAGGTCCGTGGACCTGGCCAAGAAGGAATATTATCCGGACTTTACCTTCGGGCTCAGTTATGCCCTGCGGCAAAACCGGGGGGAAGAGAATAGGGCCGACATGGTGGGCGGCAAAATTATGATCAATCTGCCCATCTGGCAAGAGTCCAAGATTAAGCCCAGAATCCGGGAGGAGGAGGCCAAACAGAGTGCGGCCAAAGAGGGCCATCAGTCCGCCTGGAACCAGTTGGCGGCGATGATCAAGGACCGGCACGCCAAACTGCAGCGGCTCTCCCAGCAGATCGCCCTCCTGGACCAGGGGATCATCCCCCAGGCCCGGCAGGCCGCGGCCGCGTCACTGTCCTCCTACCAGGTGGGGGCCCTGGATTTTGCGCAGCTCTATCAGAGCCAGATAGCGGTTTATTCAACTGAAATACAATTACAGGAATATCTCAAGGATTTTGAAGAAAACTGGGCCGAACTGGAGTGGCTGGTGGGCAACGAGCTGCCGCGGCGGCCCGGAGGGAAAAAATGAAATCGTCTTCCCGCCGTTCTCTATTTTGGGGTCTGTTTTTGGGAGTTTTACTCAGCCTTCTGGTGGTGGGCCTTCTCCACCTCTGGGGATATCACTTCATGCACATGGCCAAAGCCCCAAGCCCGGCCGTGACCCCTGGGGAGGCCAAGCCCAAGTTATGGCACTGCCCCATGCATCCGCAGATCATCCGGGATGCCCCCGGCAAGTGCCCGATTTGCGGCATGGACCTGGTGCCGGTCCGGCAGGATGCTGCGGCTGCTCCGTCCCCGGCCGCTCCAGCCCCGGCCAAAGAGGAGAAGAAGCCCCTCTGCTACGTGTCTCCCAAGAACCCGGATTTCGTCAAATTCGAGCCCGGCAAGGACCCGGAGGGCAACGAACTGGTGCCGGTCTACCCCGCCAAGCCCGGAGCGCCTGTTCCCGAAGGCAAGAAGGTGAAACTCTGGGTCTCCCCCATGGACCCCAAATTTGTCCGGGACAAGCCCGGCAAGGATCCCATGGGCCATGACCTGGTGCCTCTGGAAGGGATGGCCGGAGCCCCTGAAGCCCCGGCCGCGGCCGAGAAAAAAGAGAAGAAGATCAAATACTGGGTCTCGCCCATGGACCCCGGCTACGTCAGCGACAAGCCCGGCAAGGCCCCCTGCGGCATGGACCTGGTGCCGGTCTATGAGACCGAGGCGGAGACCGCGGCGGAAGGCACCATTGCCGTGGAACCCAATACCCTCCAGTCCATGGGGGTGCGCACCGCTAAAGCCGAGTTGCGGCCTCTGTCCCGCACCATCCGCGCGGTGGGCATCGTCAATTATGACGAGCGCCGCCTGGCCATAGTCAACACCAAGATCAAAGGCTGGGTGGACCGCCTCTATACGAAGGTCACCGGCGAACCCATCCGCAAGGGCCAGCCCCTGATCAGTATTTACAGCCCGGAGTTGGTGTCAGGGCAACGGGAATACCTCTTGGCCTTGAAAAACTTAAAGGCCCTTGAAAAGTCTCCCTATCCGGAAATTAAAGAATCGGCCCAGCGTCTGCTGGAGGCCTCCCGCCGCCGTCTGGAGTATTGGGATATTCCCCGGGGCCAGATCGAGACCCTGCAAAAAACTGGGGTAGTGAAAAAAGACCTGACCCTGAATTCCCCGGTTAACGGTATCGTCATCAAGCGCATGGTGACCCAGGGCCAGATGGTGGAAGCCGGCATGCCGCTCTTGGAAGTGGCGGACCTCTCGGAAGTCTGGATCGACGGGGATATCTATGAGTACGAACTCCCCTGGGTGAAGGTGGGCCAACCTGCAGAAGTAACCCTGGCCTATATCCCCGGAGAGACCTTCCACGGCAAGGTCCAGTATATCTATCCCTATTTGAAAGGCGCCACCCGCACCGCCCGGGTACGGCTGAGTTTTCCCAATCCGGGCCTCAAGCTCAAGCCGGAGATGTACGGCCAGGTGCTGATCAAGGCCCCCCTGCCCCAGTCGGTGGTGGCCGTGCCTACGGAAGCCATTCTGGATTCCGGGGAAAAACAGGTGGTCTTCATTGCCCTGGGCAAGGGCCGGTTCGAACCCCGGGAAGTGAAAGTGGGGGTGGAAGGCGACGGCAGTTGGCGGGAAGTGGTTTCCGGGTTGAAAGGCGGTGAGGAGATCGTTACATCCGCCCAGTTCCTGCTGGATTCCGAGTCCCGCATCCGGGAGGCCATCGCCAAGATGCTGCGGACCCCGGGACATGAAGCCCATGGCGGCGCGCCGGCGCCCGGTGCTCCGGCAGCGCCTGCTCCTCCGGAGAAAAAGGAGGCGCCGGGTGCGGCCCCAGCCGCACCTGGAGTGCATAAACATTGAGATTGTTGGACTCCCCGCCAAGCTCAGCTAGGCAGGTACCTTTAAGAGGTGTCCAAGCAGAGCTTGGACGGATAATCCCCCGTTCCCAAGCAAAGCTTGGGAACGAGAACTGAAACCGAAAACCGAAAACCGGAAACCCTTATATGGTAGCCTGGATTATTGAAGCCTGCGTGCGCAACCGCTTCCTGGTCATCCTCCTGTGGCTGTTGGTGGCCGCGGTGGGTATCCATCATATGTACAACCTGCCGGTGGACGCCATCCCCGATCTCTCGGACGTCCAGGTCATCATCTCCACGGATTTCCCGGAGCAGGCCCCCCAGGTGGTGGAGGACCAGGTGACTTATCCCCTCACCACCGCCATGCTGGCTGTGCCCAGGGCCAAGGTGGTGCGGGGCTACTCCCTGTTCGCCCTGTCTTTGGTATACGTCATCTTCGAAGACGGCACCGACATCTACTGGGCCCGCTCCCGGGTCCTGGAGTATCTCAACTACGTGCGGGGCACACTGCCCGCGAAGGTGAACCCTACCCTGGGCCCCGACGCCACCGGGGTGGGCTGGGTCTTCATGTACACCCTGGAGGACCCCACCGGCAAACATGACCTGGCGCAATTGCGCAGCATCCAGGACTGGTTTGTCCGCTACCGGCTCCGCACCGTCCAGGGGGTGGCGGAAGTAGCCAGCCTGGGCGGCTTTGTCAAACAGTACCAGGTGCGGGTGGACCCCAATAAACTGACGGCCTACAACGTGCCTCTCGCCAAGGTGAAGGAGGCTATCCAGAAGTCCAACCAGGACACGGGCGGCCGCCTCATCGAGATGGCGGAAACGGAGTACATGGTCCGGGGCCTGGGCTACATTAAGAGCATCGCCGACGTGGAGAACATCGTCGTCGGCACCGACGGCGCCGGTGTCCCCATTCTGGTGAAGACCGTGGCCCAGGTGGGCCTGGGGCCGGAGTTGCGCCGCGGGGTATCCGACGTCAACGGCCAGGGAGAAGCGGCCTCGGGCATTGTGATCATGCGCCACGGGGAAAACGCCAAGGCGGTCATCGAGCGGGTCAAGGCCAAGCTGGAGGAGATCAAACAGGGCCTGCCCCCGGGAGTGCGCATCGTCACTGCCTATGACCGCTCCGACCTGATCAACCGGGCCATTGAGACCCTGGAAGAAGCCCTCATTGAAGAAATCGCCATCGTCGCCCTGATTTGCATCCTGTTCCTCCTACACATACGCAGCGCCCTGGTGGCCATCATCAGCCTGCCCATGGGGGTTCTGATCTCGTTTATTTTGCAGTATCAGTTCAACATCACTGCCAACATCATTTCTCTGGCGGGCATCGCCATCGCCATCGGCGACATGGTGGACGCGGCCATGGTGATGGTGGAGGACGCGCACAAACACCTGGAGCACGCGCCTCCGGGGACCGATCCTTTGCCCATCATTCTGGCCGCGGCCAAAGAAGTGGGGCCGTCCCTGTTCTTCGCGCTCCTGGTGCTGACGGTTTCCTTTTTGCCCATCTTCGCCCTGGAAGGGGAAACGGGCCGGCTCTTTAAACCGCTGGCCTTTACCAAGTCTTTCGCCATGGGCGGGGCCTCGCTGCTGGCCATCACCCTGATCCCCATCCTGATGGTCTTTTTCATCCGGGGCCGCATCATCCCCGAGTCCCGCAATCCCCTTTCCCGGTTCTTCATGGCTATTTACCATCCGGTGTTGAAACGGGTGCTGAATTTCCCCAAAACCGCCATTCTGATTGCCGTGCTGCTGATGGTGGTCACCATCTATCCCTTCGTCAAACTCGGGTCCGAATTCATGCCGGCCCTGGATGAAGGGGACCTGCTCTATATGCCCACCACCATGCCGGGGATCTCCGTCACCAAGGCCCGGGAGCTCTTGCAGCAGACGGACCGCATCATTCGCAGCTTTCCGGAGGTGGAGTACGTCCTGGGCAAGGCGGGCCGGGCCGAATCCGCCACCGACCCCGCGCCTTTGAACATGATCGAGACCACCATCAAACTCAAGCCCCGTGAACAGTGGCGTAAGAAAGAGACCTGGTGGTCCTCCTGGGCCCCGGAATGGCTGAAACCGGCGTTGCGCTACTTCTTCCCCGATAATATGGAGTTGAGCGACCTGATCAAGCAGTTGGACACGGCGGTGAAATTTCCGGGAGTAGCCAACTCCTGGATCGGGCCCATCAAGACCAGGATCGACATGCTGTCCACGGGGATTAAGACCCCGGTGGGCCTCAAGTTCCTGGGGGATGACTTGAACGTGCTGAACCGCCTGGCGGAAGAAGTGGAGCCCATTTTAAAAGCCGTGCCCGGCACCGCCAGCGTCTACTCCGAGCGCACCACCGGGGGATATTACCTGGACTTTGAGATCGACCGGGCCGCCGCGGCCCGCTACGGCCTCAACGTGCAGGATATCCAGGACGTCATCCTCTCCGCCCTGGGAGGCGAGAACCTGACCCAGACGGTGGAGGGCCTGGAGCGCTACCCGGTGAACATGCGCTACCTCCAGGACTACCGGGAGAACCTGACGGCCCTGAACCGCGTCCTGATCCCCGCCATGAACGGCGCGCAGATCCCCATGGCCCAGGTGGCCAAGATCCGCATCCATCAGGGCCCGGATATGATCAAGAGCGAAGGGGCGCGGCGCACTTCCTGGGTTTACGTGGACATCCGGGATATCGACGTGGGCACCTACGTCAAGAAGGCCAAGGAGGCGGTGGCCACCCACCTGAAGATGCCCGCGGGTTACTCCCTGGTATGGAGCGGCCAGTTCGAATACATGGAGCGGGCCCGGGAAAAACTGCAAATCGTCATTCCCGTCACCCTGGTCCTGGTGATCCTGCTCATTTACCTGTCCACCATGCATATGGCCAAGGTGCTCATTATCCTGACCGCGGTGCCCTTCTCCCTCATCGGCGCCATCTGGATCGTCTGGTATCTGGACTACAACTTCAGCGTGGGCGTCATTGTCGGTATCATCGCCTTACTGGGCCTGGACGCGGAAACCGGGGCCATCATGCTCCTCTACCTGGACCTGGTACACGACGAGAGATTGGGGCAGGGACGCCTGCGCACCTATGAGGATTTGAAGGACTCGGTGATGGCCGGCGCGGTCCTCAGGCTGCGGCCCAAGCTGATGACGGTGTTGGCCAATATTATCGGCCTGATGCCGGTGATGTGGGCCACGGGCACCGGCGCGGAAGTGGCCAAGCGCATCGCCGCGCCCCTCTTCGGCGGCGTCACCTCTTCCTTCCTCATGGAACTGCTGATCTACCCGGCCATTTATCTCCTGTGGAAGTGGCATAGCGAGGTGAAGCACCTACGGTCCTCTTGATCGGAGACGACCATGATCCGACTGCTTGGAGCGGCTTTGGCTCTATTGGCCTTGTGCTTGGGCTGCGCCTCCGGGGGCTATTATCCGTCGACGGACCCGAACTATCCTTATATTACGGATGTGCCTCCCGAGTTCTACGACTACGACCCGACCCTGAGGCATTGGTATACTGCCCCATATTGGAACCCGAACGCCTACAAATAAGCGAATAAAATCGGCAGTGGAAGGGGGCCGGCAATGCTCACCGAACCCGAAATTCCTTTGTTCAATTTGGTTATCTGCATCTCGAAGGCCCTGGATCTGATCAGCCCGGTGCTCGTCAACCATCACTATCAGGTAGCGTACATCGCCTATAACCTGGGTGTGGAATTGGGCCTGGAAACCAGGCAATTGAACGAACTGGCCATCGCCGGAGCAATGCACGATGTGGGGGCTCTCTCCCTCAGGGAGAAGATGAATATCATGGCGTTTGAAATGAAAAATCCCCACCCCCATGCCTTTCAGGGATATCACCTTCTCAAGATGTTCGAACCCTTCTCCGAGCTTGCCGCTTATGTGCAGTACCACCATGTTCCTTGGGACGGGGGGAATGGGGCCGCATTTCAGGGCAGACCCGTCCCTTTAGAGAGCCAAATTTTGCATTTGGCTGACAGAACCGCAGTGCTGCTGAACAGGCAAACAGAAGTATTGGGGCAAGTCAGACGGATTTGCGAACGGATAGAGGGCAAATCCGGAGAGGTGTTTATGCCCCGGATGGTGGACGCGTTCCGAAACCTGTCGAAAAAGGAATACTTCTGGCTGGATGCAGTTAACCCCCATCTGGACCAGATACTATTGCAGAAATTGGGCACCGAAGGAGTCAAATTGAATCTGGAAAGGCTTCTCAGCTTTAACCAAATGATCTGCCGGATCATCGATTTCAGAAGCCATTTCACCGCCACGCATTCCGGCGGAGTCGCGGCCGTTGCCGAAGAATTGGCCAGGTTGATCGGGTTCTCCGAGCGGGATTGCCGATTGATGAGAATCGCCGGGTATCTCCATGACTTGGGGAAACTCGCGGTCCCCACCGAAATCTTGGAAAAGCCCGCAAAACTAAGCGAAGAGGAGTTTAACGTCATTCGCTGCCATACCTATCATACGTACCACATTCTCAAAGACATTGCGGCCCTGGACCCGATCAATGACTGGGCTTCCCATCATCACGAGCGTTTGAACGGCGCCGGGTATCCCTTTCATCTCGAAGGCGACAACTTATCATTGGGAGCGCGCATCATGGCGGTGGCGGATGTCTTCACCGCCTTAACCGAAGACAGGCCCTACCGCAAAGGAATGGCCGGAGAAACAGCCCTGGCGGAGCTGCAGCGGATGGCGGAAAATCAAGCATTAGATCACAATATCGTCTCTCTGTTGAACCTGCATCTGGTCGAAATCAATGCACTGCGGATTGCCTCTCAAACCGCATCCCATGCAGAATACCGGCAATTTGATGTGATCGCTAAATCTTATAACGGCGACCAGGGAAACTCCTCAACCCGCGCCATTTAGTAATGCCGCATACCCCCTGAGTCTTGTATTGCCATTATCAGGGGCCGTCTTTATATTATCCCCATGACCCCTCTCATCCCCGGCAATCTTTTGACCACGGCCATGGCCATCCTGCCCCACGATAAGGCGGAGCCCGCGTTGGAGCTGGCCCTGTCCCTGGACATCCCCTTCTGGCCCCAACTGCCCCACCTGAATTTTTATGAGGACATGTACGTCCAGGCCGCGGAGCATTTTCCTGGCATTCTGCTGTTTCCGGAAACGGAGTCCATCCGCTTCGACACCACCAAATTCTACGAAGAAATGCCCGAATTGCTGGAGCATTGGGACGACCTGGATTACTTTGATATTTCTCCCGCCTATTCCGCGGTCTACCACCGCTTCCTGGAACTGGATCTAAGCGGCTACGCGGCCATCCGGGGGCAACTGGAAGGCCCGGTGAGCTTCGGCCTGAAGATCCTGGACGAAAACGACCGGCCGTTGATTTTTAATGATGAAGTGCGGGGTATCCTCATCGACTTTATGGCCCGCCGGGTCCAGTGCCAGTTGAACCGCCTGAAAGAGCGCAATCCTAATGCCTTCATGTTCATCGACGAGCCGGGCATGCAGTTCATCTTCAGCTCCATCTCCGGGTATACGGACCTCCGGGCCAAGGAGGACCTGGACCGCTTTTTCGCCCAAATCGAGCGGCCTCGGGGCATCCACCTCTGCGGCAATCCGGACTGGGAATTTTTACTGAACCGGGACCTGGATATCTTGTCCATGGATATCTACACCAACAAAGAGGTCTTCCAGGCTTACGTCCCCAGCATCCGCAGATTCCTGGACAAAGGCGGGGTGCTTTCCTGGGGCCTGGTCCCCACCGGCTGCGACGTCTTCGGCGGCGAAACCACAGAAGGGCTGATGGCTTTTTTGGAAGATCTGTGGGACTTTCTTGCCAAGGCCGGCATCGACCGGGACCAGTTGCTCGCCCAGAGCCTGATCACCCCGGCCACCTGCTGTCTCATCAACCCGGACCGGGAAAAGACGGTGGCGATGGCTTACGCCTGGCTCCGAGACATCTCTAGCCGTCTCCGGGAAAAGTATAATTTAGGATAAGATGTGGGGTCGGAACACAAGGCTCCGCGGCAGGTTAATTTCGGGAGCAAGGTTTACAATAATATAAGGAAAAGTTATTTTGTGAATAAGGGAAAATTGTTTGGAGTAATAATCACCTACGGCGGGACTTAGCGTTGGTCTGAGGTGCTGGATGTCAAGGAATAGGGACATGAATTTGCAGAGCGAACTGGAGTTGCGGAAATTCGTCGCACCTGAGTTCATTTTTGGCTTGGGCGCATTAAAGTTAGCCGGTCGCTATGCCAAGAACTTCGGGGCCACCCGCATATTGGTGGTCACTGATCCGGGAGTGATGGCGGCTGGTTGGACTGATCAGGTAATAGAGAATTTAGAACTTGAAGGACTGCCATATGTCATCTTTTCCGGGGTGACCCCTAACCCCCGGGCCGAAGAAGTCATGAGGGGAGCCGAGGTATACAAAACCTCCGGATGCAACCTCATATTGGCGGTAGGTGGCGGCAGTCCCATGGATTGTGCCAAAGGGATCGGCATCGTCAGCACCAATAAAAAGCATATCCTGGAGTTCGAGGGGGTTGACCAGGTATCCGTTCCCATGCCGCCGCTGATCTGCATTCCCACCACCGGGGGCACTTCTGCTGATGTTTCCCAGTTTGCCATTATTTCTAATACTCAAAAGAAGATCAAAATCGCCATTATCAGTAAGGCAGTCGTACCCGATGTGGCCTTGATTGATCCGGTCACCCTGACGACGATGGATCCCTATCTGGCCGCTTGCACGGGGATAGACGCCCTGGTCCATGCCATTGAAGCCTATGTTTCCATAGCCCATTCTCCCATTACCGATCTTCACGCCCTGGCGGCCATCCGTTTGCTGTCCTCACACCTTCTGGCGTCGCTGGCCGAACCTGATAACTTGCACCTTCGGAGCCAGGTGATGTTGGGCAGCCTGGAGGCCGGATTGGCATTTTCCAATGCTTCTCTGGGCGCGGTTCATGCCATGGCCCATAGCCTGGGGGGATTATTGGATCTCCCCCATGGTGAATGCAATGCTATTTTATTAGAGCACGTCATGTCATTTAATTTTCCTGAGGCCAGCGAGCGATTCTTTCGGATCGGCGAGGCCATGGGCTTGGACCTGAAAAAAAGGAGCCTTAGCGAAAAAAAAGCGGCGATTCTGGCGGAGGTCATGCGTTTACGGAAAGCTGTGGGTATTGACCAATCCTTGGGACAAAAAGGGGTGCATCGAACCGATGTCCCCGAACTTTCCCAAAAAGCCATGAGCGACCCTTGTATTGTCACCAATCCCCGTCGGCCGGTGACGCGCGATATTGAGGTTATCTTTGAAGAAGCGCTCTGATCTGCCGGAAAATTGGGATTCTTTGCGGGAAAAAATCATCGGCTTGGGTGAGCGTTCCCTCAGGAAGAGCTATTATCCCGAATTGCAGCAGCAACTGGAAGCGCTGCGCGCCAGTGAAGAAAAGTACAGATTTCTGGTAAGTAATATCCCCGCGGTGGTTTTTAAAGGTTATGCCGATGACACGGTGGATTTTTTTGATGATAAGATTGAAGCCTTGACCGGCTATGCCAAAGAGGATTTCCTTTACCGGAGACTGAAATGGACCGATATCATCCTGGAAGAGGACTCCAAAGGCTTCAGAATAGTTTTAATTGACGCCTTAAAGTCAGACAAGTCTTATGTCCGTGATTATAGAGTAAAAACTAAAGATCAAAGGATTATCTGGATACAGGAAAGAGGCCGGATTTTTTGTGATCAAGAAGACAGAATATCCCATATAGACGGGGTATTTTTCGATATCACCGAGCGCAAGACTTTAGAAGCCCAGTTGGTTCAGGCCCAAAAGATGGAGGCCGTGGGAAGGCTTGCAGGAGGATTGGCCCATGACTTCAACAACCTGCTGACGGGGATCTTGGGTTATGGCGAATTGATGCTGTGGGAACTCCCGGAGGGCGACCCCCACCGCGGTTACCTAGAAGAAATTATCAGAACTACGGAGCGAGCCTCCGCCTTAACCCGGCAACTTCTGGCCTTCGGCCGTAAGCAGATCATCCAACCCCGCGTCATCAATCTGAATGAATTAATCTCCGGCATGGAAAAGATGTTGCGACGTCTATTGGGGGAAGACCTCGATCTGATTATCCTCCTGGACCCAGCCCTGGCCGCGGTCAAAGCCGACCCCAGCCAGATGGACCAGGTGATCATGAACCTGGCGGTCAATGCCCGGGACGCCATGCCTCGGGGGGGCATTCTCACTATTGAAACGGAAAACGTCTTTCTGGATGAGGCCTATTCCCGGAACCACCTGGAGGTCGTTCCCGGTCCTTATGTGATGCTGGCGGTCGGCGACACCGGCATCGGCATGGATGCGGCCACCCAGGCCCACATCTTTGAGCCCTTTTTCACCACCAAGGAGCCGGGCAAGGGCACAGGCTTGGGACTGTCCACCGTGCATGGCATCCTCAAACAGAGCGGTGGTCATATCTGGGTCTACAGCGAACCGGGGCGCGGCACCACCTTCAAAATCTACCTGCCCCGGGTGGATGAGGCCGCCATGCCCCTCTATCCCGTGGCCGCGCCGGCCGCGTCTCTGCAGGGGACGGAAACCATCCTGGTGGTGGAAGATGATGAACAGTTGTGCAACGTCATCTGCCAGACCTTGCGCTCCTATGGCTACACGGTGTTGGAGGCCCGTCACGGCTACGAAGCCATCCTGGTCTGTGGGCGTCACCAGGGCCCGATTCATCTGGTATTGACCGATGTGGTCATGCCCGGGATGAGTGGCGGAGAATTGATGGAACGACTATCACCCTTTGGCCGGAAGATGAAGGTGATCTTCATGTCCGGCTATACCGAAGACACCGCGGCCCTGCAAAGCTTGTTGGCGGTGGGAGCCCCTTTTCTAGAAAAGCCTTTCAAAATGATCACCCTGGCGCAAAAGGTACGCCAGGTGCTGGACCTGCCTTAAAAGCTTAACCGCAGAGACGCAGAGGGGATGAAGAGTGGTCAGTGATCAGTTATGAGTAAAAACAGGGAACTAATTACTGGCCACTGACCAATATGTTTCTCTGTGAAACTCTGTTTCTTCTGCGTCTCTGTGGAAAAATCCTTTTATGACCACGGCAGATAACATCTTTTCCACTCAATACCTATTGCAGGTGGAATTAAAGCGGGAAGAGATACCATCGTTCGACCACTATCCTTTCTCCCTACCGGCAGTGCGGCATCTGGATATTCTCAAATTTCACCCCCAGGTTACTTATCTGGTTGGAGAAAACGGTTCGGGGAAATCGACCCTCCTGGAGGCTCTGGCGGTTTCCCTGGGTTTCAATCCGGAACGGGGTACGAAGAATTTCCGGTTTGGCACCCGGCCTTCCCATTCCGAACTGCATCGGTATATCCGCCTTGCCAAGGGAGTCAAAAGACCGCGTGATGGATTCTTTCTCAGGGCTGAGAGCTTTTTTAATGTGGCCACGGAAATAGAAAGACTCGATTCTGAGCCTGGCGGGCCACCGATTATTGATTCATACGGCGGTCGTTCTCTGCATGAGCAATCCCATGGCGAGTCCTTCCTGGCATTATTAAACGAGCGCTTCGGGGGCCATGGTCTTTACTTGCTTGATGAGCCGGAAGCGGCTCTCTCTCCTCAACGCCAGCTTGCGGTCCTGGTGCGGAGTCATGACCTCGTCAAAGACAATTCACAGTTTATCGAGCCTTTTGCAAAATTCTTCATTTACTAGGATTGCCGTTTCTGAGGGAGCGAAGCGACCGAATAATCCCCTCCCCCTTTGAGGGGGGAGGGTTAGGG
>QZIZ01000048.1 GCA_003599195.1 Deltaproteobacteria bacterium
CTTGGCCTCCGGCGGCGGCGCCGCGGCGGCCGCCAGGTTAAAGGGGTAGAAGGGGTGCTCGCCGGTATAGTAACGGGGTCCATGCAGGCTGACGGTGGTGATGGAGTAATTTCCCGGGGGCAGCTGCCCCATGGGGACCAGGCGGAACCAACCCGGCTTTTTGGGCACCGGCGTCATCTGGAGGGGGATATCCTCTTCAAAACACCACAGGTTGATGGGGATGGCCGCGTTATAATCCATTTTGTAGGCCTTCTGGAAAAATTCCGGGTCCAGCTTGGTGGAGTTCAGGTCAAAATTGTGCGCCGGATTGGTTTCCACGTATCCCAGCCGGGTGAGATACACTTTCTCACCCGCGGATTCCGGATCAAAGAGCATGATCTCCAACTGGTGCGTCGCCACCTTGAGGGACGGCTCCCTGGCGGTGCCATACCGCCCCGTCTGGGCATTTGTCCCCAGCACCAGGGCCGTCCGGAAGGTCAGTTCCCCCGGGGCCAGGTTGATGGTCTGTTTTCCTTGCTGGATATAGATGTTCGCCAGCTTGTCCTTTTTCTTCTTTTTCACCGCCCGGGCCGCGGCCCCCTCAAGGGTGAACGCCGTCAAAACCAGCAGCGCCGATATCAAGCCGGTCCAAAAGATCTTCCCAATCGTGGTTTGCATGGCTCTCTTCCCCGGTTTCGCGAACTTGTTTTCCAGACCCAAGGCCGGATAGCTCAAGGCCTAGCCGAACAGCTTTGCCGCCAGCTTGGCGTCCAGATGTTTCAAGGTTGAATATTCCTCCACCGCGGCTCCGAAGTCGCCGCTGGAGAGGTAGGTCACGGCCAATTGATAATGCCCCAGGGCATTGCCGGGATGGTTCCGGATTAAGGTCTTAAAGGCATTAATGGCCTCGGGATAGCAGCCCAGGCGGAGATAGGTCATTCCCAGTTGATACTGGGCCTCTTCATTCCCGGGGTCGGCTTCGAGGCTCCGCTGCCAGAAGACCGCCCGGTCCTGGGTCGCGGTCAGGGAACCGGCCTCCAGGAGCAAACCGGTGGCCAGTTGCGGCAGGTCAGGCCGGAGATTGATGGCTTGCCGCAAGATATCCAGGGCTTCCTTGTAGTAGTTGAAAACACCGGTTTCCCCGTTCTGGTCCCGGACCTGCCCCGGTTTCCCGGACCTGGAGCGCACCACGTTGGCGAAAGCCACGGCCGCCTCCTGCCAGCGGTCCATCCGGCTATAGACCAGACCCAGGAGATATTGGGCTTCACCCAATTCAGGATTGAAACGGAGCGCGTTCTTCAGGTTTTCCGCCACCTCTTCCCAGCGGCCGGAGAAGGAGGGAGCCAGGCTGGCGTACTTTGCCGCGTCCTCGCCGCCCCCCAGCAGGATGGCCTGCTGAAAAGCCTCGGCCGCTTCCCGCCATTGCCCCAACTGCCCGTAGGTGACCCCCAGGGCCTGGTGGGCCATGGCGTTGCCGGGCTGGGCCTGGACCGCCTTTTTAAAGGCCAGGACCGAATCCTGCCAGTTGACCACCTGGGCAAACATCCCGCCCAGGTTGAGATAGGCCCCGGCGTTTTCAGGTTTGATCAGGACTTCCTGTTGAAAGCACCTGACCGCCTCTTTCCAGTTGCCCATCTGGTTGCAGGCGATCCCCAGATGGCGGAAGGCATCGGCATGATCGGGCCTGAGCACCAGGACCTTTTGGAAGGCCTTGACCGCCTCAGGCCAACGGCCCAGGTGGCAGAGAGCCAGCCCCAGATCATAGGTCACTTCGAGGTCGCCGGGGTTGCCGTCCAGGACCTGCTGGAAAGCCGCAACCGCCTCCAGCCACCGCCCCAGCCGGCCGTAAGCCACGCCCAGGCGTTTCAGCGCCTCAGCGTCCTGATTGATGCGCAGGGCATGTTGGAAAGAGGCCGCGGCCCCCTGCCAGTCCCCCAAAGCGGCCTGGACCTCTCCGAGGTTGCAGGCGGTCTTGAAGAGATCGGGCTTCAGCTTCAAGGCCTGCTTGAGATAGATCAGGGCTTCTTCGAATTGGCCCTGCCGGCTGTAGGCGACTCCCAGGTTGCCATAGGCCTCGGCCAGATCCGGTTTGAATTTAACGGCCTTCCGGAAACTGGCGATGGCCTCGGGCCAATTACCGCTCTCACTCAGGGCCAGGCCCAGGAGGTGATGGGCCTCGGCCTCATAGGGCTTGACTTCCCTGGTGATGGTGTCCGGCGCCTGGCCTGCGGGGATTTCCTCAAACTGCGCCCGGGGCTCGGGGGTGAAGGCCGGGGCCGGCGGCGTGAAGAAAAAGGCCGGCGGCGGCGGAGCCTCTGTTTCCGGCGCCGCAGCCGGGGTTTCCTCTTGGGGCGGAGCAACGGGCGCCTCCTCGGCCAAGGTGAGGGCCGGCGCCTCCGCCGGCGCGGGCTGCGCCCAGGGCATGGCCTCGGGCTCCGGAGCCGGCGCGCTGACCACTTCCGGTGCGGCTTCGGGCACCGCCTCGGCCTCTGCGGCGGGGGTTGCCGCCGCAGGGACCTTAGTCTCCCGGATCTGCTTCAGGGCCCAGGAAGCCACCTGCTGCACTGCCTCTTCCGGATCGGACAGGGCCGCGTTCAGGGCCTCCACCGCCTGGGGCTGCTTCAGTTCGCCCAGGGCCTCCGCCACCCGGTAGCGCACTCCGGCGTCGCCGTCCTTCAGGGCGGCTAACAGCGGCTCCACGGCCTGGGGGTCTTTCAAGGCGCCCAGGGCCCAGGCCGCCCAAAACCGCACGTCCCGGTCCGTATCGGACAAAGCTGCGATCAAAGGCCCCACGGCCTGGAGGTCCTTGCTCTTACCCAGGGTCCGGGCGGCCTTGGCCCGGCATAATGCGTCCCCCCGGGAGAGGGCGGTTAAGGGATTTTCTCCGCCTTCGTAAGACTCCTGCTGCGGCGTCTCCTCCGCCTCTGTGGCCGTTGCCGCCCTGCGGGACGCCTTTTTCGCCCCCCGGTTCCAGATCAGCAAAGGCAATAAGGCCGCGGCCAGAAAAGTCAGGTTCATCCCTTGAGCGGCGGCCGGGAAGAACTGCCCGATCCATTCCCCGATTCCCCAGGTGAATAAATTCACGGTAATCATTTTAAACCCCCGATGCGTCCGGACCGCGTTTCACGCTCCGGCCTGTTTCCAAATCGTTTGCATGCGTAATCAAACATGTCTATAACCTCCCCCTAGCCCGCAGAAAGTTTCCCGGAACCGGGGGTCATGATTCTCCGCAAGTAATTCTGATCGCAGGGGGTAACGCCCCCCAGGACCCAAAGGGCACCCCCGTAAACCAGCAATCCCGTGAGGATGCTGATAAATAGAGGGGTTTGCCGCATCAGGTAAACCGCCAGGCCCATAACCGCCGCGGACAAGGCCGGAATGGCGATGAGCTGCAGCAGCTGCCGGAAGCTCAAATACTTCTGTAACAGATAAGCAAAAAGAATGGCGCAATAGATCACCTGGGTGGCCAATACGGCCCAGCAGGCCCCCAGGAAGGAAAAGCCGGGAATCAATAAGAAGTTGGCGGCCACGTGGACGCCGGCCACCACCCAGATGGTGACCAGCACCAGGCGTTCGAGGTTCCGGGCCACCAGCACGCTTTGGGCGGCAAAATTCCAAAAGCTGAAGATCAGGCTGAGTCCGAGAATTTGCAGCGCGGGAATGGAGGGAGCAAAGGGCTCCCGATAAAGAAAGATGATAACGGGCTGCGCCAGCAGGGTGGTGCAGACCACCAGGGGAGCCGTGAGAATGAACAAATATTTCAGGGTAAAACGCAGGGTGCGGACAAATTCCCCCAGGGACCGGACATGGTACATGCTCATCACCGGCAGAAAAGCCCCGGTGACCGCCGCGGGAATCAGGGTCAGGGCGTCGAAGATCCGGTAGGCGGAGGCAAAATAACCCACGTCCTCTTTGCCGCTCAGGAAGTTCAGGATCACCACCCCTATCTGGTTGCTGAGATACAAGGCTACCAGGATGCCGGCAAAGGGGGCCGCGGCCGTCAGCTGCCGCCACAGGGCGCCCCATTCCCAGTCGTACTCCGCCCGGGCCGCCACCCGCTGCAAGGTGAACAGAGCCAGGGTGACCGCCACGCCGACGCTCACCAGTTGCGTCACCAGCACTCCTTGCAGCCGGTAGCCCGCATAAAGGATGGCGATCCCCAGCACGATATTGCACACCGAGAAACAGAGTCTCACGACCAGTTCCAGTTCGGCCCTCTGATTGGCCCGGAAGAAAGAATCAATGAATTCCATAAACGAGTACACCAGAACGAAGGCGGCCGCCATGGCCATCACCATGGTGTCGCCGGAATGCCAGAGCAGCAAGCCCAGCAGGTAAAGACCCAGCAGCAGGCCGGAAATCAATCCCTTGATGGCCCCCAGATTCAGGAAATAATAATAGGTGCCCGCGGGCTGCCGGGACACTTCCCGCTGCACCAGGTCTTCGAACCCGAACTTGGCGGGAATGACGATAAAGTTGGCCACCGCCATGGCAAAAGCAAAGAGGCCGAGTTCCCTCGCTCCCAGGAACCGGGCCACAAAGATGAAGAAAAGCATTCCCAGTCCCTTGGCGATCATCTCGATACTGATCAGTAAGAGGCTGTTGCGGACAAACTTGTTGTTCATTTCTCAATCCATCCGCTCCCAGAGGGGATTTTCCCCCGGGGCCGCTGATTTTCAGATCCGGTGAAAGCCGCTGGTTCATTTCTGCCGACTCCATCGAGATCATACCGCATCCAGGTCCCGATCAGTGCGGCCGGCTGCCCGCACTTCCGGAACCGCCGGCATTTTGCGGAAACAAGTCTTTTTGCAAATACTGATAGATGCTTCGGGCAATAATCTCATTGCCCTTCTCCGAGAGATGGGCAATATCCAGATAAACCGCTTCCGGTCTCTCGCTGAGGGCATCGTTCAACATATAAAAATGAGGCATCTTTTCCTGCCGCACATATTCGTTGGTGTAGACGCAAAGTTTCCTCAAGGTCTTATCTTCAAAACGCGGATCGACCTGACGTTCTTTCTCCATCACGGTCTTTTCCGTAAAGATATTGGGCTGCCAGAAACAGAGATATTTAAAACCGTATGCCTTTGACAAACGGTCCAGGAAATCCATGGGCTGCTGATACTCCCGCACCACATCCCGGGCCAGGGAACGCAACTGGCCATCCGTGAAAGTCTCCGCCTTTTCCGGAAATTTCTTTTGTTCATCCGCGGCGGTAAGGTACAGGCCGTTAATAGCCCGATAAATCATGCAATATTTCTTTATTGATTCTTTGATCGTATTCCAGGCGATATCCCGGATGCGCCACTTCAATCTTTCCCTGGTAATAAATAGATTGGTGGCCCCGCCGGCAACGCCGTTCTGGTGGGCGGCGTAGGCCTCGTTAAAACCGTCGTAAAAAATCACGTAATCCGGTCTTTGGCCTTCTTTTAACATTAATACCAAGTGAATCAGGCCTTGCATGAAGGTGTAGCCCGGCACCCCGTAATTAACCACCTGAAATCGGGGTCCCTGGTGGTTAAGGAGTCTGGAGAGATAGGAGGGGATGGTAAATTCATCCCGGGATCCTAAAGCCCAGGCAGCCGATCCCCCCATGAAAAATATCCGTTCCAGCTTTTGCCCTGCGGGCGCTGCGGGATTCCAGGTCTTGCGGCCCCATTGTTCATCCTCATTCACATAGGAGCCGCGGTAGGTCTTCCCGGCCCACTCCACGAACGGGGTGTATTCCCGATTATTGATGGCTTCCCAGGTTTCTTTCCAGATTTGATTAGCCATTTCTTTATCCTGGTAATATAAGAGCAACGGGTTGTCTTCATGTTTCTTCCTTAATAAGTTCGCCACTCCGTTTATTGCTTGTAAACCGATCTCTATTACTAAAACTGCCAACAATACAGAGATAAAGTAAAAGAATATTTTCCTGGTATTGCTGATTTCCATATCTAGAACTCTGCTTCCAAATTTTCTTAGCCCGCCGCCGCCGTCTGTCCGGCGGGGACGCTCTCGGCCCGCTGTTTGGCGGCCATGTTTCCCACCGCCACGGCCAGGCCCAGCATAAACCAGAACCAGTTGATGTTAGGCCAACTGCCCAGGTCCGTCATCCAATGCAGCATGAGAGCCAGCAACCCGCTCATGATGCCCAGGCCGAAGTTGCCGATGAGCGGATCGGGGGAATACAAAGCCGGCAGCAGATGCCAGAGCACCTTAATCAACAGCCAGACAAAGAAGATCAGCCCGATGAGGCCGACTTCTCCGGCAATGAACAGGTAGACATTGTGGACCGCGGTATTCCAGCCGGTGGTCAATTGTTCCGGGGTGGAATCATATTTTTTGGCCGCCTGGACATAGTTGTTCAGACCCACCCCCAGGAAAGGATGGTGAGCAATTACGTTTTTAGCCACTTTCATCAGCGGCAGGCGGCCGTAAGCGGTGGCGGCCTCGGTCCGGAACAACCCCTTCTGGAGGGGATTGGGGATCGTTAATAACAGGATCACCGCCAGGCTGGCGAGGGCGGTGGCCAGGAAGGCCCCCCGCATGACGCCCATGCGCCGGCAGATTTGCAGCAGGAAGATGGCTCCCACCGCGACCATGGTCCAAAAAATTCCGCCCCGGGAATACGACATGCCCTGGCCGATAATCTGGAAGAACACCCCTAAGCCCAGCAATATCTTGAGGGATCTGGACATGGGATAGAAGAGCATGGCGAAACTGACGGGGATGACCAGATCGAAATATTCGGCCATGGATGAGGGGTGCCCCAGGGTCCCGGTCACCCGGGAGAGGGTCTCGAGCCCCACAAAGCCGGTAATGAATTTTCTGGCGCCGAAGATCTCCAGTCCCAGGGAGGAACCGGTCACGCCCTGGCCGATGGCGATGGTTGCCTGGACAAAACCGGTGAAAATGAGCACCACCAACACCAGGCGCAGGTCCCTCTCTTCCCGGAGATCGCTGGAGATGTAAATAAAGGTGAGCCCCATAAAGGCCAGGGCAAAGAGATCAAAGGCCGCAAACAGCCGGTTGCCCGCCACCCCGACCGAAAGCGCGGAGATGATGAACAGACCGAACAGGGGAAAGAGCCCGACCTTGGAGATGGTCAACCGTTGATGCCAGAAAATCCAGCGGTAGATCCAGATGAAATACAAACCCAAAATGGGCAGGTAGGACAGATAAATGCTGAATCCGAAAACCGTGCGGAAGATATCCGACGGCGTGAACATAAAGGTCTTGCTCAAGTTGATGGGCGTGGCCATCACCAGAAAGGCCAGCAAAAACCGGCGGCGGTCTTTCAGGGCCAGGATCACCGGGATCATCAAGCCGCTGGCAAACACGAACAAGAACCACCTCGTCCGCAACTGGGTAATCGCCATGAACGCCAGGCCCAAGATGATCCCCAACAGGACAAACCACAGGACGGAGTGGCCCTGGGGAGCGGACATCTTCTTTTGGGAACCTGGCGTCATCATTAGCGGAGCTCCGGAACGGAGGCCAATACCGACAGGCCGAGGAAGCGTTCCGCGTCCTCGGGATATTTCAAAGAGTCGTCCCAATATTCCAGGAAAAAGGCCGTGCTGATGCTGAACACCAGGGAAAAGAGCAACCCCAGGCCCATATTCAGGGCGATCATGGGGAAGACCGGTCTCAGGGGCACTGCGGCCAGGCTCAGGATTTTGGCGTTCTCCAGCCTCTGGTCGGCGCTTTTGGCCAGCAGGCTGTCCTGGTATTTTTTCATCAACACCGACAATATGCCTTGCTTGGTATCGATTTCCCGTTCCAGGTTGCTCAGGCGCATTTCCTTGTTGGGCAACTGGGCCAGTTCTTCCTGCAAACTCCTGATGGTCTGGGCGATGGCCTGCTCTTCAGCCTGAAGTTCCCGGAGCTTGGCCTTCTCCCGCTCCAGCAGGATATCTACGTGAGCCCTGATCTGGCTCTTGAAATGTGCTATCTGCTCCTGGGCATGCTGCACCTGGCGGCTTTCGGGAGTGTAGCGCTGCCGCACGCTCTTCATGGCCGACTGCAGGTTCACCAGTTTGCTTTCCAGGTCCACCAGCTGGGTCTCCTGGGCCATTTCCGGCAGGGGGATCAGCAAATTGGGCCGGGACTTCCGGAGGTTCTGGATTTTGTCGACCTTGGAGCGGATGCGGATAATCTCTTTTTGGTTGTTGGTCAGGGAATTGTCGTAGGTCTCCATTTTTTTCAGCAGCGCCTTGCTCTGGTCCGAGAAGGAGACGATGCCGGAGCCCTGTTTTAGGTTCAGCAGTTGTTCCTGCAGACCCTTCATTTCCTTTTCCACCTTTTCGATCTGTTCCCCGTAAAAGGTGCTCTCCGCCCGGTTGATATTGATGGCCAGATGCTGGTGCTGGTATTCCTCGGCCACCTTGTTCACCACCTTGGCCACCAGAGCAGGATCACGATGCCGGTACCTGATCCAGATGATCTGGGAATCGGTGGCCGGTTCGATGTTGATGGAGTCGTGCAACTGGCTGACGGCGGCTTCGAAAGCCTCCTCCGGAGTCACGGTTTTGAACAGGCCCAGCGGCGCGCCTACAGCCTTCACCCCCGACCACAGGGACCGGAGAACCTCGCGAATGGCTCCGGAGACCCCTTCCTCGGGCACCTTGGTGGGGGCATCGAGTTTCAAGTCCTTCACCACCCGTTCCAGCACCGGCCGGCTGCGGATAATCTCCATCTCCGTGTTGACTTCTTCCTTGGGGTTCAACATCAAGGTTGCAGGCCCCATGCCTCTGCCTGGAGTCAACAGGTCCGGATAGCTGCGGCCCAAGATCGCCACGCTGCTGGAAGCCTGGTAGACGGGGGGCCAGAGCCAACTCACCACCAGGATGGTTCCCAGGATGGCAATATTGATAAAGATGATCAGATCCGCTCGTTTGCAGAGGCTATAGAGCAGGATCCTTCCGGTTGCTTGAACTTTCATCCTTATCTCCTTCCGGCCGCGTCTTCCTTCAGGCCGCGGCTCCTTTAGGGAAAATAAGTCTTATAGGGGATGGGCAGATAATCGGGGTATCTGGCCCAATATGCTCCAGGGCTGACCACCACGATGAATTCCCGGTTCACCTTGATCGCCCTGGTCTTGGATGAAATTTCGATATCCAGGCGCGTATGCGGCTCCACAAACACCCAGTCCCGGTCATTGCGGTTCATATCTTTCCCGAAAAGGGTGCGGCGGTTGCCGTCCAGATAGAGGACATCCACGCCCATATGCCAGTGGCCCTGGGACGGCGGGGTCTCAACCCAGACGTAAACCCCTTTGACGTCGCCCAACAGGACCTGCATGTTGGCCTTATACTTGCGCCGGTCGAGACGCAAAGGCGGCGTCCGGAAGATGCGGATTTGCTGATGCATCCCGCCCCCCACCGCATGCTGCCCCATGCCCACGGTTTCCACCGGAGTGGCATTGCCCAGGCCGTAATCCCCAGCCAGAGGAAACTTTCCGAATTCCGGCAGTGCGGTGTTGACCACCCCTGCGGGCAGGCCCAAATCGTCGGGCAGTACCATATCCCCGATCTGAGCCCAGGCCGGAGGCGCCAGCAGCAATCCCAGCAGCAGAAGGGCGTTGATGAGGATTTTGCCTAACACGGGTCTCTCCTTCCAGGACCACCGGTTAAAAGATGTTTCCGGTAAATTGCGACGTCCAATAAGCGCCCACGGTGCCCTGGGTCTGAACGGGGAGCACGTCCCGGATGTACTGCTTGACCCACAGGTTTACCTTGGCAATGCCGGACATGGGCACCAGGACCAGGTCGCCGGCCTTCAAGGGTATATCGTTCTTAAGAGCTTCGCCCTTGGTGGGCGACATCAGATCGGTCTGAATAAACTCGGCCTGCTCGAAGGGGCCTTTGCGCAAGACCACCACCCGGGAGAGGTCCGCAGTTTCCTTGGTGCCGCCGGCGGCAAAGATCGCCTGCAGGACCGTGAGGTGGCCGTCATAAGGCACGGCTCTGGCCAGGCCCACTTCTCCGCCCACAAAGACCCACTGGCCGCCGCTCTTGACCACGGCCACGGTAATATAATCCTTATCGTCGTGGATCTTTTTGGTGGCGATGTCCATAGGCGAGGCATTGGGACTGACACCTATGAGGACGGCGACATCCGGTTTGACGATGTACTTGGAATAGAGCTTGATCAGGCATTCCCGCATCTCTTCCACGGTCTTGCCGGAGGCGGGAACCACTCCCAGCATGGGCAGGTTGATATTGCCGTCGGCGCCGATCCTGACCCCGATATTCATTTCCGGGTTGTAGATAAACCGGAGATCGAAATAATCCCCGCCTTTAAACACCTTGCTGTACTTGGTCTTGGCAATGAATCCCTTGTATTTCTTGCTGACGGCTTCCTGGAGTTCGGGGACGGTCAGGCCGTAGGCGGGCACATCGCCGATGAGATTGAGGGAAATCTTGCCGTCGGTGCGCACCAGGACCGAAGTGATGTTCAACTCCGTGTTGTTGGGGAAGGTGACGCTCAGGGTGTCTCCCTTCATCACCCGGTAGGGCTCCGCTTTAATGGGGCCCGGCGGCGGCGGCTTCATCTCCGGAAAGGCCACTTCCTTCACCCCTGTGCCTTTACCGCCGGGGGCGCAACCCCACAGCGGCAGCAGCAGCAGGACCAAAACCAACGAAAATAAGCGATAAGTTTTCATTGGGGGCGTCCCGTTATGGTTTGGATTAAGTCAAATAACGCCTTGGTCAGGGTTCTATATAGAATCTTCAGATCCAGGGCCATGGAAACGTTGTGGACATAATCCAGATCCTGGCGGATCCATTCGTTAAACTCCAACTTGGTATGCGCCTCCACCTGCCAGAGGCCGGTCACCCCCGGCCTCACCGCCAGACGGGCGTCCCTCCACCTCGGGTTGTAGCGCATCTCGTCAAAGGACAGCGGCCGCGGCCCCACCAGGCTCATATCCCCCTTGAGCACGCAAAGGAGTTGCGGCAGCTCATCCAGGTTGGTGTCCCGCAGGAATTTGCCCACCCGGGTGATGCGGGGGTCCTCGATAATCTTGAACATGGGACCGTCCACCTCATTCAGCTCCATCAACAATTCCCGCTTGATTTCTTCGGCATTGCTGACCATGGAGCGGAACTTGAGCATGAAAAAATCCCGGCCCTTCAAGCCGGAACGCCGCTGGCGGAATAAGATGGGGCCGGGAGAATCCATTTTGATGGCCACAGCGATGGCCGCCATCAGGGGCGCGGCGATGACCAGAAAGATGCAGGACAGGATGACATCGAGCACCCGTTTGATCTTCAAGTAAAAAGGCCCGGCCGGGGTTTTCCAGGACATGTGTTTGCAGGCAGCCTGGGGGTCCCGGTGCGTGGGCTCCCTGAGCTGCAGGACTTCGACCCCCTCTTTTTCCTCCGGGCATTTGGTTAACGCGGTCTCATACAACAGCGCCCCTTTCCGCACCTGGGCCCCTTCACCCACGATGCAGCGGCTGAGATAGGCTCCCTGCCCGATCTTGGCGCCGTCGAGAATAATGCATTCATTGATGATGCTGTTGGGTTCGATGTCACACCCCTGGCCGATGGCCGAAGGGCCGAGGACCAGCACGTCCTGGCCTAACCGGGTTTCCGGCCTGATGGCGAACGGGGAGTAAAGTTTGGCGGAAGGATGGATTTTGGGCCGGTGTCCGTTGTTGGCGCCGGGCGCCGCCTGCGCGTCCGGGAGGTCGGGAAATTCCGCCCGGCCCACCAGGACATCCAGGTTGCCGAAAAAATAATCGTCCAGACTGGAGATGGTGCGCGCATAACCGTCTATTTCCCAGGTCACCGCGATCATCCCCTTTTCGTGGAGGATGGGAAAGAGCTGCTCTTTGAGGTCGAAATAACTATTCCTGGGAATAAAGTCCAGGACCTCGGGTTCAAACAGATATAAACCCGCGGGCCGCATCATGCTGCGGCGCTCCTGGGCCGGGTGAATCCGGTGGATGGCCTTGACCCCCTGCTGGAAATCCAGCTCCACCCGCTCCTTCTCCCAGGCGGCCTCCAGAACCGGCAAGACCGCCACCGTCGCCTGGGCTTTCTGTTGGCGATGCAAAGCCAGAAGAGGGTTGAGTTCGGTCCCCACTATCAGGTCGCCGTTGGCCAGCCAGAACGGTTTCCCCGCCAGGATGTCCTCCACTTCCCGCAAGGTGCCGGCGCTGCCCATGGCGGTCTCCCGCACCAGATATTGCATTTTCGAGCCCTGGGAGGACAAGCGCGCCCTCACCAAATCCCCCATCCCCGGCTTGACGCAAAGAATGATCTTCTTTACCCCAACCATGGAGAGGGCCTTCTCGAGATAGTAGTAAAGAGGCCGGTTGGCTATGGGAAGGAGGGCCTTGGGGCATGGGGAAATGGAAAAGCCATTGAAGTTGGCTGTTCCCCCCACCAATAGAATCGCGGTTTCAGGATTGGTATTCATAGCTTGTTATAAATCCATTGGGGAATTGGGAAAGTCCTGCGGTTAAGCAGGATATCCACTTTCTTGCAATCGCCGGCAGTCAGCTTGGAAATGGCCTTGGATAACACCGGCACCCTGGTCACTCCGGAATAAACCGCCAATAAAGTCTGGTCCACCTGGGAACCGAAGAGAACCGATTCGGGATGCAGGTTCACCGGGGGACCGTCCACAATCACCAGACCATAATCTTCCGCCAGCCGGTGGAGCAGGTTGGCGAATTTGGGGGGCTCCAAATCGATGAACTGGTTGGCGGGCATGATCCCCGGCCCCATGGCGTGGAGGCCGGCGGAAGCCTTTTGGATCACCGCCTGATAGGACCCCACCCTGCCGGACATCAGCTCTCCCAACCCGAAGAGGTCTTTAAGCCTCAAGGCCTGGCAGATACAGGGATCGTGAAAGTTCCCGTCGATGAGCAGGATGGGGCGGTCTTGCTTGGCGGCGGCGGCCAGAGCCAGGCCCAGGGCCACGGTGGTGGCGCCTTCCCCCGGGTCGGCGGCGCAGACCAGCACGCTTTTAATGCCAATCTCTTTCGAAGCCAGCATGAGATTGTCATAGACGTTGGCAAAGATTTGCTGGGCCGCCGGAGAATATAATTTGCCCGCATCAAAGAAGTTGTGTCTATGCATTGTTATTCCCCCCCGAGGGTAGGGCTTGATTCAGTTCCGGAAAAAAATTGGCCGCCATGTGCGATTACCTTGTGATTTTGGCTTCAACTTATAACACATCTTTATGCCTTACAATCGGTGAGAACTTGGTTTTCAGCTCAGGGAATCCCTGATATTGCCCTCCAAGAATAATTGACCCCGAACTTTAAAGCCAATTTAATCCCCAGCGGTTTTTACTGCAATCGGTGAGAACTTGATATTGGCATCAGGGAATCCCTGATTTTGAGAGCCCAAGTATCATTGATCCCGTTGCCGGCGGCCGGAAATCGCCAGCCCTGGCGACACGGCGGACCGCCGGTAAAAGTCCGGCCGGCGGCGCTTCATCTTGCTGATTTAACCGGGATTTTCCAAACTCAGGCAATCTTGAGATATTACCCTTCTTTGGCCGCTTGGGGAGGACGAGAGGATAAAAGCTTTAATTCGGACCGCGGCCGTGGCGGTGATCAGCATCTCTTCTCAGCCGCCTTATCGGGAATTTTTCGAAAAACTCCAGCCGCGGCGGAGAAAGGGGTTTAAATACCTGACTCGTTTCTATTCCGGCATTATTTCTCCACTACAAAGGTCAGACTTCCTGCGGTGGCCAACAATCGGTAGCGTTCCTGGGCGGTTTCCGATCTACTGACCGCGGAGCCGAGTTTCCACCATAATCTATGCAGAAAATGCAGGGGCGCCACCAGGATATTTGCCGCTTTCTTGGGGAGTTTGGGAAAGAGAATCATTTCGGAAAGGGCCCGCAGCACCGGCCAATCTCCTTCCGGGCCGATGGCCATGATCTTAAAGCCAGCGTCTTGCAGCAGGTAATTGACGGCATGATGGCTATGGTGAAAATAGCTTAGGTCATGAAAAGGCTCCAAAAAAGCGACGGTGCCCAGGAGCCTGGCCCCGGGCTTCATGACCCGCTGGGCTTCCCTGATCCCCACGAAAGGATTCCGGAGATGCTCCAGGGTGGCGACGGCCAGAACAAAGTCAAAGGAATTATCCGCAAACGGCAGGGCATGGGCGTCTCCCAGGATTCCCGCTTTCTGATGGCGGATATCCAGGCCCACGTATTCAAAACCCGCATGTTCGCAAACCCGCCGGTGCAGCTCTTCCCCGCAGCCCAGGTCCAGCATCAGGCTCCCGTTTTTTTTGGCCTTGGGAAAGTAACTGAGTTGGGCCGGATTCAACCGCACCGGGATATCCAGACCCTTAAAATCGACCTCGGGATTGCTGCACGGAGAGAATGGAATGATCCAATATTTATCATCAATATGCAGATTATAAGTGCTGTCAAATGAACTGCTCGTTTCCAACGCCAACTGACATAATTTCTTTTTTTTCAACCGCAGGTCTAATTGGCCCTGCGGCGAAATGCCGTATCTTTCGCCGCATTCCCGGCAGTCCAGCATTTCCCCCTGATTTTTCACGATCCCCAAACACGCTGGGCATCTGAGAATATTCCCGAGGTTTGGTGAAATCTCCGGAACTTTTAGAGGCGAGGACTTGCTCATCCCTGTTTGATCTTCCTGCCGCTCCGGGAATAAATCAGGTACATCTCGCTGCCGTTCCTTTCTTTCCGTCCCTGGCGCCATTCCGCCGCGGCCAACCGCCGGACATAGCGGTCGAGGAGCCGGGACAGGGGATACAGCAACAAACAGCCATTATATAACAGAGAACTGACTAAGCCCCTCTGCTGATTCTGTTTAAGGCGGTTCAGCAGCGTAATGGGCATCCGCCAGAGATTCAGGCCCGTCAGAATGCTTCCCAATTTTATGAGCTGCATTTTAGCGCGGGAATCCCTGCCTTTAAGAGGATTGAACATTTTCAAAACCTTAAACGGGTTAGATTCGGTAATCCATTTTATGGCCCCGAAATATTGGTTCGAGTAATAATCCTCAACTAATATACAGTTATGTATTAAGAAAAGATTCCTAATATCCTCAGTCTTTATTCTTCTTACATGGTCATCGTCCTCAAAGAAGAAGACGCCGCCTTTTTGAGGATTAAAGCCGTCTTCTCTCAGAAGGCACAAGTTATACTCCAAACTGCCCTCATTGCCGCAAGGCAAAATATGCAACATGACGGCAGCCGGTTTCAAATAATGGGCGATTTCCCCGGCGACTTCCTGCAGGTCATAGACATGCTCCAGGACATGGTGCGTGAACAGAAAATCAAATTTTTTCTTATTATAGCGGGCGTCATCGGCATGAAAAAAGGTGCATCCGGGGTAACGTTCCCGAGCTTTGTCCAGGGCGGCCTGGCTCAAATCCGTGCCATACACCTGATAGCCGGGCAATGCCTTTCTGATCACCTCTGTCAATACTCCGCTGCCGCAACCGAAATCCAGGGCTTCTCCTTTGGGGGGCAGGCTTAACTTGGCGATAAGGTCGGTAATCCGGTCCTTTTTCTCATCCTTCCATTCCGCCATGTACTCTTGTGAGAGAAATCCCGCCTTGTGGGCATACTTCTCGTCATAATGATGCTCCGAGGTCTCCTTGTCATGGAGATCCAAATCCTTAGGAAGGAACATGCTTGGGAAAAGACCTTTCTATCCGGAATTTTGTTATTGTCTACTAACCCATCAAAAAGTCAAGGATATATTGGGATCGGGGATTGGGGGGCAGGGAGTTCCAGGGGGTAGGGATTCAGGGGTCCCGCGGTTTGGATATCCAGGCGCAATTAAACTAATGGGCACAGGCTGGAAAGCCTGTGCCACCGGTTAGGAACTTTTCATAACAGGCGACTTAAGTGGTGCGCAAAGCGCACCCTACTTATCTTGCGTCTTACTTTGCGCCTTTGCGCCTTTGCGTGAGGCCATCTTTTCAGGACATATTATTCAAGTCCGCCGCTGGGCCTCAGGGCCTCGGCGTAGATTTCCACCGCGTGCCTGACCCTCACCTTAGCTCCGGCCCGGGAAAGCAGGTCCGTGAGCTGGAGCATGCAGGCCGGGCAGCCCGTAGCCACCGCCGCCGCCCCGGACTTCAAGACGTTCTCCACTTTACGCCGGCCGATGGCCGAGGAAATTTCGTAGTGCTGCAGATTGAAACTGCCGCCGCAGCCGCAGCACCAATCCGCTTTCGCCATTTCCGTCAACTCGTAATCTGGATTGGCCCGGACCAGGGACCGGGGCTGGGCCGTCACGCCCAGGGATTTCTTCAGGTGGCAGGGGTCATGGTAGGTAATCGTAATCTTATCCCCCTCCCCTGCCGGCCCCCCTGGCGCCAGGCCCACCTGGTCCGCCAGCAACTGGCTGACGTCCAGGACCCTGTCCGCCACCGCGCTGATGCGGGCCTGCTCGGCCGCGCCGTCTTCCTGGGCCAATAAGGGCCACATCTTCTTGATGGTGGAGGCGCAGGTGGCGCAGGCGGTGATCAGATAATCCCAGGACTCGGCGCCAAATAAATCCAAGTTGTGATTCAGCATCTCCTTAAAGGCTGCGGTGTCGCCGCCGGAGAGGGCCGGAATGCCGCAGCAGGCCTGGCCCCGGGGCAGGTACACCCCCACCCCGTGACGCTCCAGGACCTTAAGAACAGCCTCCCCCACCTGGGGGAAGACCTTGTCGATGAGACAGCCCACGAAAAAGGCGACCTTCAGACCGGACGCGCCCGGCGGGGTGTTTAAGGTGGGAGTCTGTCGATGGAGAGGAACCTTAGCCAGGGGCCTGAGGTGCCTTCCTTTAAGCAGGGGCGAGAGAAAGCGGGAGCAGGACGAACCCAGCAGGTCGTCCACGGGCTTGAGGAAGATGCCCTGGAATTTGGCCCCCCAGCCCAGGATGCGGTTGAAAAGCTCCGGTTTGCTCAAGACCCGGCGGAACAAGACCTTTTTCCAGGGCGGCAGGCCCAGGTACCCGGCCAGAATAGCCCGGGCCCGGATGAAGATGTCCAGGACCTTCACCCCGCTGGGGCAGTTGGCCGCGCAGGAGCCGCAGAGCAGGCAGCGGGCCAGCCGGTCCTGCACGCCTTTGGGGTTTTCAAAGATCTCCCGGGCCAGCCCGTCAAGGAGCGCCAGCTTGCCCCGGGCCACGTCCGCCTCCCGCCCCGTTTCCGCAAAAAGGGGACAGACCGCCTGGCACAACCCGCAGCGCATGCAGACCACGAGTTGGTCTTCTAACTGTTTCAATAACTTGGCCAGCGCCCGCAGGCTGGACATTGTATTCTCCTTAAAACAAGCTTTCAGCTATCGTTGATCAGCAAAAACCAATCAATATATTTTTACTGCCCGTATACCAAAATCATCTTCAGTTCTCTGCATTCTGCTGCAATGAACATCATAATTGAATTTTTCCAATATTTCTTGTATCAATTTTATTTCATTGTCAGAAGTATTAAGACCAAAACATACATGTTGTAAATAAGACTTATCGATTGATACAATGCCTGAAGTCATCCGAATCATGCGCCACTCACCCTCATATTTCCAGCATCTATCTTTGATTGTCAAAACTTTCTTAAATATAAGTTCAAAAGCGTTATTATGGATATTTTCATTAGCTGGTAGTTGTTTGAACCACTCAGTTAATTGATTATCACCATATTTAACAGGCAAACCACCAATAATTTTATTTGCTCTAAAGAAATTATTTGTAGGTGTGCTATAAATTAAGCAAATTCCTCTATGCCCATCAGCATAATGAGACCAAAGTAGTGAACAATTTAATGCTTCTGGCTTACCACACGCTGAAAAAACGCCCCATTCTTTCTTTACCTGTTGATGAACTTTGCTAAATTCATTTCGCACTTCATCGTTAAGAAGCTGTTGTAGTATTTGTCGGTCTGAACCTGAAGATTCTGAGATTGCTTTTTTTAATGATTTTTCAATATCAACGTTACAATCAAATGGGTCATTCAAATCTTCAGGGCTTGCAAAAAATATCTGACTATGCACAAGTGAATCTATCAAGAATTTGTCGATTTTTCTAAACTTTAGGATTGCTTCCATTAAGAAAATGGCCTCCTTTAAAAATCGTATAACGGTTGTGGCTTTCAATTAAATCTAATCTTGCTTTGGGTGAAAGATACACTTATTACAGCACACAGGGCATATTAAATGCAACGCATTTTCTTTAAGGAGAATATGAATTGGGAGTTACATTTTACACATGCGATAGCCAATTCTTAACTTACTCTACCCCCTAACTATTCACTGATTACTGTTTACTCTCCTATGATTTTGCCCGGATTTAAAATGTTATGCGGGTCCACCGCGGCTTTAATTTTCTTTGAGAAGAGGATAGTGCCCCGGCCGAACTCCTTCTCCAGGAAGCGGGATTTAGCGGTGCCAATGCCGTGTTCCCCGGAGAGTGTCCCCCCCAGTTCCAGGGCCTTCTCGAAAATGGCGTCCACCGCGGCCTCCACCCGGGACCATTCTTTCTTATCCCGCCGGTCTGTCAAAATCGTGGGGTGTAGATTGCCGTCCCCGGCGTGGCCGAAGGTGCCGATGGGCAGAGCGAATTTGCGGCTGATGTCTTCCAGGGCCTGGATCATGGCCGGAATCTTGCTCCGGGGCACGGTGGCGTCCTCCAGGACGCAGGTGGGCTTCAGCTTGGCCAGGGCGGGCAGGGCGCTGCGCCGGGCGCTCCAGACCCGGTCCCGCTCGGCCGCGTCCCGGGCCACGTGGATCCGGGCAGCCCCCATCTGCCGGCAGATGGCCTCCACCTTCTCCGCCTCTTCCGCCACCACCGCGGGATGGCCGTCCACTTCGATCAAGAGCAGGGCGGCCGCGTCCACCGGCAGCCCGGCTTTACTATAATCCTCCACGGTGCGGATGGTGAAATTGTCTAAGAATTCCAGGGTGGCGGGCACGATGCGTTGGGCGATGATCGCGGCCACCGTTTCCGAGGCCTTGCCCACCCCATCGAAAGTGGCCATCATCGCCCGCCGGGCCGGAGGCAGGGGAATGAGCTTCAGAATAATTTCGGAAACCACTCCCAGGGTGCCTTCGGAACCCACCAGCAGGGCGGCGAGATTATAGCCGCTGACGCATTTCACGGTGCGGGAGCCGGTCTTCACGGTCTCGCCCGAGGCCGCGAAAAAGGTAAGGCCCATGACGTAGTCCCGGGTGACCCCGTATTTCAGCCCCCGCAAGCCCCCGGCGTTTTCCGCGACATTGCCCCCCAGGGTGCAGACGGCCATACTGCCGGGGTCCGGGGGATAAAAGAGGCCCTTGGCCTCCACCGCGGCCATCAGGCGGGCGGTGACCACCCCCGGCTGCACCACGGCAAAGAGGTCGGCTTCGTTGATTTCCAGGATTTTATTGAGGGCCGTGGTCAGGACCACAACTCCTCCGGAACTGGGAATGCTGCCGCCGCTCAAATTCGTGCCCGCGCCCCGCACGGTCAGCGGCAGGCCGTTTTCGTGGCAGAGGGCGGTCACCCGGCCCAATTCCTCCGCGGACCGGGGCCTGAGCACCACGGCCGGCAGAACCGGCTCCAGGACCGCGGCGTCATAGGCGTAAGTGGCCCGGTCGATCTCCTCCAGGAAGACCTGTTCTTTCCCCAGAATCCGCTGGAATTCTTTTACCAGGGCGCGGCTGACCATACGGTTTCTCCCAGGATGCTTGATAATTCCCATTTCACCTTATACCGGGGGAAGATAATTGTCATTTGGTAATGCCATTGGGCCTTTTGCAAAATGTTTAATTGATCATAATTCCCTCTGCGTTTTCTCTGCGTCCTCTGCGGCTCCGCGAGAAATAAAAAGGAGTTTCTCGCAGAGACGCAGAGAGCGCAGAGAAACAAGTCGCAGAGAAATGAATTTTGCAAAAGGCTCAATGCCATTAATAATCAGTTTTTTCCTCCACCAAAATTTCGGGACAATAATTGGCCAGGCTCCGCCGCGTTGCTATATGCTATAATTCCCCCAACCCGACATGCAAGAAAGGAAAGACGATGTTATCCATCTCGACCCGACCGGGACGTTCTTTTATAGGCCGCCTCACCAAGGGCGACGACCTGCTCCAGGCCCTGGAAAAATTCTGCGAGGAGCATAATATCACTCTGGGCGAGGTCCGGGCCTTGGGCGCGGTGACCAAGGCCCGGGTGGGTTTCTATAACCAGGAAGAACGGAAATATTACTTTCTGGACTTCGATCAACCCCTGGAAATATTGGCCCTGGTAGGCAACGTCTCTTTAAAGGACGGCAAACCCATGGTGCACGCCCACGTGACCCTGGCCGACCATGAGGGCCGGGCCATCGGCGGCCACCTGGCCCCGGGGGCCCCGGTCTTTGCCTGCGAATTCGCCATTCACGAATACCAGGCGGACCAGACCTTGAATAGGGCAAATGACCCGGAAACCGGGCTGATGCTCTGGCCCGCATCGTGATCGGTCGCTTAAAAGTGGGGCGGGCGTCCCCGCCCGCCCCAGTACCGCACAGGCGAGACGCCTGTACCACCAGTAAACTATAATTTTTCGGAACAGCAGCTATGTCCCCTCTCTTCTACCGCCTCTCTCCCCAACTGGTCCTCTGCTCCCGAAAAGACCCTTATGAGCCCGGACCTCAAGAGGAGGCCCTCTTCCTGGAAACCGGCGCGGCCTTCCCCCTGGGCCATCCCACCACCCGCCTCTGCCTGGAACTGCTCAAGGAGGCTCTGGCAACCGGGGAAGTAAAGAGTCTGCTGGACGTGGGCTGCGGCACCGGCGTCCTGGCGCTGGCGGCCGCGGCCCTGGGGACGCCGCGGGTGACGGGGGTGGATCTTTCCCTGGACGCGGCCCGGGTGACCCTGGAAAACGCCCGGGCCAACCACCTGGCAGGCCGCGTGCACGCGGCCCGGGGCTCCACGGAATGTCTTAAAGGCCCCTTCGACCTGGTGGCCGCCAATCTTCCCTGGGAAGTGCAGATGGACAAGGCCCCGGAGCTTAACCGCCTGGCCGGGCCGGGAGGCCGCCTGCTGCTCTCGGGATTCCGGGAGAACCAGGAGGAGCCGCTGCTTACGGCCTACCGGAAGTTGGGCCGGTCCCTGGCCCAAAGATTAATCAAACCCTTCCATCACCCCGAACTTCCCCCGGATTTGAGCTTCACCTGGGTAGCCTGGCTGTTGCGATAAATTCGGCCATCAATCGGCCATCAACCGATCTATTAATTGCTCTACCAGAAACAGCAGGGATTCCAGGTCGAGGTAGCCGCCCACGGTGGAGTCGAAAAGGAAGTGGGCTAAAGCCTGGAAGTCCTCCTCCGGCTCCGCATCCCAGAAAAGCAGGAGCACCGGCACCCGGGGCAAAGGGGTAAAGGCTCCCTGGAAATCCGCATTTTCGGAAACCTGGGCCGGGGCCGCACCCCAGGCTGCGGCCCGGCACCGCAGTTCCTCCATTTTTCCGGCAAAATGCCCTGCCAGTTCCTTCTCCAGGCGGGCCAGGGTCTTGGCCTTGGACACGGAGTTGGGCAGGCTCTGGTAGGTGATCCAGGTCCCGGTGGGCTGAGCCTGCCCCCCGGAGGCGAGATAATTGTAAAGCAAAATAGCGTCCCAGGGATTGCAAACCCCGCCCGGGGGATAGCGCACCTCGTCTTTAAAGACCAGGAGAGTTTCGCCGAAGTAAGGGAAACTGAGGTAAGCCCGGCCGTTTTCTTCCCCAAAAACGGCTCCCAGGGGCCGGGCCAGGTCCCGGAAATTAAGGGGCGCGATCTTGGCCTCCATGGCCTCCAGGGAAATGGCCAGGGATTCCCGGCGGCGACCCTCTCCCTTTTCCTGCTGGCTTTTAACGGCCCCGGCCAATTCCAGCGCAGCCGGCGGCAGATGGGGGCACCTGGCCAGCTCTTCCCCTTCCTTAATGACCCGGGTGGCAAAGGCCAAACAGGTAGCCTGCCCGCAATCCCCGCAGTTGGTGCGGGGCAGGGTCTTTAACACATCCAGCACGGTGTAGGCCATGATCAGTTCCAGGTTTCTTCTGATAACAGATTTATTCTTAAATAATAAATCACCTAATCAGAATTACCACTGCCAATGGTTCAATCACCTTGAACTTTGAACTCATCTAACTTGTAACCAGGAACCTAGAACTCGGAACTTTTAAGGCGAGACTCTCAATCAGGGGCATGAAACAGGATAAACTGCTTTAAGGTTTCCGAATCATAAATCGATCCCCGGGGGCCGTTGGTCTCCTGCAGGATCTTGATGGCCTCGAAAGGCTTATAAGCCGACCGGTACGGCCGGTTGATGGTGAGGCTGTCGTAGCTGTCCAAGAGACGAATGACCCGGGTCAAAGGATGCTGCCGGCTCAGGGGCAGGCCCTGGGGATAGCCGGAGCCGTCGGCGTTTTCATGATGCTCCAGGCAAAGGCGCAACACCACATGGGGCAGATAAGTCAGGGAAGTGTGTTTGCTCAAGAGACGGTGGCCCAACATGGGGTGATGATTCACCTGCGTTCTTTCTTCAGGGGTCAGCGGCTCCCCTTTCAAAAGGAGTTCCTGGGGAACGTGAGTCATGCCGATGTCGTGGAAGAGGCCGGCCAAACCCAGGTCCAGGCACTCCTTGCGGGGTTTCTTCAGGAAGACCATAAAGGCCGTCCCCAGCAGACAGAGGTTGATGGAATGATTGAAGAGATTGTAGTCGTGATAAAGAATCATCCACACCAATTTTACGGCTGGAGGATCATTTTGAAGCTTTTCGATCAGGGTTTCCACCTGCTTGTAAGCTATTTGAACGGCCGGTCCGAGGCCGGATGATTGGAAGGCCAGGCGGATACTGAGATTGAGGTGTTCCGAGAAAATCACCAGCAATTTCCGGGTGACCTTCTTGGTTTGATGGCTCAATAACTGGAGGTGATTATTGAGATAGCTGATAACGCTTCCTAAATCCTCCTTGAGAAAATAGAGGCGATGTATGTCTTTCTGGGCCAGCAGATCCTGCCACTGCCGGTCCCAGACCTCTTCCACCTTGAGGAAACAGGGGTAGGCGAAGTCGTGGGTCTCTTTTTGGGCCACCTTCAGATAGAGGTTGAAGGTGATCCGCTCCCCCGGAATCAACGCCGACACATGGATGGGCGCATACGGGGACGAGCCGGCTTCGCCCGGAGGGCAGTGCAAGGTTCTGATCTCTGAAGATAAGAGCTTGTCTCGAACCGAGCCTTCACTCATGGCGAATCCCCAAAAATCAAGAAGCTTTTAAAAAAATACGGTAGCACAATTTTCACCCGGAATCTTTAAAATTTCGCGGTCAGCAACAGTACCTCAATTGCTAATTACCATAGACAAATCCAATAAGTTCCCGTTATTTTTCCGGCGGTGCGGTTGCCTCTGCGCGGGGCTTTACCGGAGCGGCCGGCGGCCGGCGCCATTCGCTCAGCCGCTGGGTGAGCACATAGAAGACCGGCACGAAGGGAATGGCCAGGATGGTGGAGGAGAGCATGCCCCCGAAGACCACGGTGCCGATGGCCTGCTGGCTGGCGGCGCCTGCTCCCCCGGCCTTCATCAGGGGCACCACCCCCAAAATGAAGGCGAAGGAGGTCATGACAATGGGGCGGAACCGCCGGCGGGTCGCCTCCACCGCGGCTTCGGCGATGGACATGCCTTCGGCGTGCAGTTCCCGGGCGAATTCCACCACCAGGATGGCGTTTTTGCTGGCCAGAGCGATCATCAACACCAGGCCCACCTGGGTATATAGGCTGTTTTCAAAGCCCCGGGCAATGAGAGCCAAAATCACCCCCACCAAGGCGATGGGCACCACCAGGATGACCGCTGCCGGGTTGGTCCAGCTTTCATATTGGGCGGCCAGGACCAGAAAGACCAGGATGATGGCCAGGGCATAGATAAAGTAGGCCTGGTTGCCCACCTGCTTTTCCTGATACGCGGTGGCCGTCCAGTCAAAGGAAACTCCCTCGGGCAGAATGTGTTTGGCGGCCTGCTCCATCAGGTCCAGGGCCTGGCCGGAGCTGAAGCCCTCCAATATGTTGGCGCCCCCGAACACGGGTACGGCAGGATAGAGGTTATAGCGGGTGACCAGTTCGGAGCCCAGCATCCGCTGCACGGACAGCAGCGTGCCCAGGGGCACCATTTCCCCTTTATTGTTGCGGACGTAGAGGGACTTAATGTCCTCCTGGTTCAGGCGGTAAGGCGCGGCCGCCTGGACATAGACCTGGTACGACTGGTTGAACTTGTTGAAGAGGTTCACATAAGCGGAGCCCAGGTAAGCCTGGAGGGTATTGAACACGTTGTTCAGAGGAATATCCAGGCTCACCGCCTTGGTCCGGTCGATATCCAGGTAAAGCTGGGGGCTGCGGGCGTTAAAGGTGGTGGTCACTCCGTACAGCCCGGATTGGGCCCGGGCCGCGGCGATGAGTTCCATGGCGCTGGCTCCCAGCTCGGCAAGGCCCACACTTTTCCGGTCCTCCACCATCATCTGGAAGCCGCCGGATGCTCCCAGGCCGCTGATGGGCGGGGGCACCAGCACCGCGAATTCCGCTTCTTCCACTGCCTGCAGTTCTTTGGTCAAATTATCGATAATGTGTTCCTGGCTTAGGGCCGCGCCCCGCTTTTTAAAGTCCTCGTAGATGACGAAGGTGCTGAATATGTTGGAGACATTGGCCCCGTCCAGCAGGGAGAGCCCGCCGATGGTCACCCAGGAGGAGATACCCGGGGTCTTTTTGACAATGGCGTTGACTTTTCTGGACACCGCCTCCACCCGAGGTTGGGAGGCGCCTTCGGGCAGAATCCCGGCGACAATGGCATACCCCTGGTCTTCTTCGGGCAGAAAGCCGGTGGGGTGCATCACAAAGAGCCAACCGCCCAGGCCGACGATGAGGAAAAACACCACCGCCATGAGCCCGGGCCGCGCCACCATCCAGCGCACCAGTTCCACATAAGCATGCTCCACCACCTCATAGACGCGGTTGAAGCCGCGGTAGAAGGCGTTGGGCTTCCTGTTCGGGTCCCGGGGCTTGAGATAGAGGGCGCATTGGGCCGGCTTGAGGGTTAAGGCGTTGATGGCGCTGATGACCGCGGTGGAGGCGATCACCAGGGCGAATTGGCGAAAGAGCTGACCGGTGATCCCCGGCATGAAGGCCGCGGGCAGAAAGACCGCGGTCAGCACCAGGGTGATGCCGATAACCGGGCCGGTCATCTCCTCCATAGCCTTGACGGCCGCATCGTGGGGGGAGAGCCCCTCTTCGATATAATGGGACGCGTTTTCCACAATGACGATGGCGTCGTCCACGACAATGCCGATGGCCAGAATCAGGGCGAACAGGGTCATCAGGTTGACCGTGAAGCCCAGCAGCGCCATGGCGGCGAACGCGCCGATGATGGTCACCGGCACGGTAGTCGCAGGCACCAGGGTGGCCCGCCAGTTCTGGAGGAAGACCATGATGACGATGAGCACCAGGACCCCGGCTTCATACAGGGTTTCGTATACCGCGTCGATGGCCTGGCTGATGAAGACCGTGGTGTCGTAATTAATGGCGTATTTCAAGCCGGCCGGAAAATCCTTGCTCATTCCCTCCGTGGCCTTCCGGATGGCCTGGCCGACGTTGATGGCGTTGGCCCCCGGTTCCGAGTAAACCAGGATATGAGCGGCATGATGCCCGCTTAAGCCCGAAAAATTGGTGAACACCTGCTGGTTGAGTTCTACGGTGGCCAGGTCTTTGACCCGGACGATCTGGGCGGCCTCGGCCTCGCCCCGCACCGTCTTGACGATGATTTCCTCGAACTGGCTGACGTTTTCAAGCCTTCCCAGGGCGTTGATGGTGAACTGAAAGTCCTGGCCGACCGGCACCGGCGGCCCCCCCAGCTTGCCAGCCACCACCTGGACGTTTTGCTGTTTGATGGCGTCCACCACGTCCATGGTGGTCAGTTGGTAATATTGGAGCTTGTTGGGATCCAGCCACATCCGCATGCTGTATGCGCCGGCGCCCACCACCTTGATCTGGCCCACCCCGGGGAGCCGGCCCAGGGGATATTGCATGTTGATCATGGCGTAATTGGCCAGAAAGGTCTCGTCGTAGCGGTCGTCATCGGTGTAGAGGCTGACCACCTGCAGGATATTGGTGGAGACCTGCCGGACGGAAACCCCTTGGGCCTGAACCGTTTCCGGAAGCTGAGACAAGGCCCCGTTCACGAAATTCTGCACCAGGGCCAGGGAGGTATCGAGATTGGTCCCCACGGCAAAGGTCACGGTCAGGGTGTAACTGCCGTCACTGCCGCTGGTGGACGACATGTAGATGGAGTTTTTTACCCCGTTCACCGCCTGTTCGATGGGGATGCCCACGGTGGTGGCGATGACCTCGGCGCTGGCCCCCGGATACATGGTGGTCACCTGGATGGTGGGCGGCACAATCTCGGGATATTGGGACACCGGCAGGTTAAAGAGGCAGACCAGGCCGAGAATGATGGTGACAATGGCAATGACGTTGGCAAAGATCGGCCGGTCGATGAAAAACTTGGAGATCATGGGGCGGCCTTCTTGGGCTTCGGCTGGGCCTTGGCGGGTTTGGCAGGCTTGGCGCCGGCGGCTGCGGGCTTCTCACCCTCTTTTTCCGGGGTCACCTGCTTTCCCGGAATGGCCCGCATCAGGCCGCTGACCACCACCCATTCCCCGCCTTGCAAGCCTTCTGAGACCACCCGGTATTTATCCTCTTTGACCCCGAGTTTCACCTGCCGGCGCTCCACGACGTTCTTGTCGTTGACGATGCGCAGGAAGGGACCCATCTGGTCGTAGCCGACGGCGATATCCGGCACCAGCATGGCGTCTTTTTTCTCATCCAGGGGGCAGCGTACCCGGACGAACATGCCCGGCAGGATCACGGTTTCCGGATTCTTGAAAATTCCCCGCAGCATCAGGGTGCCGGTGGTGGGATTGAGAGAGATGGCGGCGAAATCCAAATACCCATGGTGGGGAAATCCGGGTTCATCGGCGAGTCCCACATCCACCGGATGCTTATCTCCATTATTTTTATGATATTTGGCTTCCTCGGCTTTCGGTTTCTTCCCCCGGACCCGGAGCAAGTCCGCCTCATTGATATTGAAATAGACGTAAATGGGGTCAATCTGGTTGATTTCGGCCAGCAGGGTGTGCTCCCCCGCGCCCACCAGGGCGCCGGGATCCTGGAGATGGCGGCCCATGCGGCCGTCAAAGGGAGCGATGACTTTGGTGTAGCTCAGATTGAGTTTGGCCAGAACCACCTGGGCCTCCGCGGCCAGGAGCGCGGCCCGGCGGGAGTCCCGTTCGTAATGCCAGCGGTCCACGTCCGTCTGTGCCGCGGCGTCCTGCTTCACCAGCCTGGAGTAGCGGTCATATTCGGTTTGGGCGTGCTCAAGTTGGGCCTTTTCCGCCAGCACCGAGGCCTGGGCCTTCTGGAGCTGGGCTTGGTACTGCTCCTGCTGGATGATGAACAAAGGCTGCCCTTTCTTCACCATGCCGCCGTCCACAAAGAGGATTTTTTCTAGAAAACCTTCCACCCGGGCCCGGAGCTGCACCGTGTTGAAGGCCGCGGCGTTGCCCGTGAACTCCAGGTAATCGGTCACCTGCTTTTTCAAGGGCTGGCTCACCGTCACCTTGGGGGGCGGCGGGGGCACGTAGACGTTTCTATCGCCGCAGGCCAGGGCCAGGAGCAGGAGAACCGCGGCTATCGCCGCGGGAAGAGCGGTGTGGTGAAAGCGGACGGATTTTCTCTTTATCATAATCCCCGAGTCCTTATTACTCATTTGCCTTAAATACCGTAGCATTTGCGAGCCTTGCCCCCCCTCACCCTGCCCTCTCCCCCCGCTGGGGGGAGAGGGGAATGGCTGACATCTGTTCCGAAAAGTTCAAAGTTCAAGGTTCAAAGTTCAAGGTTAACTGCCGGTAACTTTTCATAATTTACGGGTGAGCCAAAAGCTCATGAGCAACTG
>QZIZ01000044.1 GCA_003599195.1 Deltaproteobacteria bacterium
AACCGCCGATTAACGCCGATGGACGCCGATATTATATAATTATTGCGTCTTTGCGCCTTTGCGTCTTTGCGTGAGATTATCTTGCCCGTTTATCGAAAGGAGGCTTCCATGTGGGCCGCGGCGGTACAACTTAATTCCACTCCGGATATGGAACACAACTTAACACGGGCCCGGGCCTTGATCGAGGAGGCCGCGGCCAAGGAAGCGCAGATTATCGCCCTGCCGGAGCATTTCGCCTACCTGGGGCCGGAGGATAAAAAACCGCCGTCCGCGCAGCCGTTAGATGGGCCGATAGTCAGCGGCTTTCGTGATTTGGCCGGTAAATTGGGGGTCTTCCTGGTCCTGGGCTCCTTCCCGGAGATGGTTGAGGGTGAGGACCGGCCCTATAACACCAGCGTGCTGATAGGCCCTCAGGGCGACATTCTGGCGTTCTACCGCAAGATGCACCTCTTCGACGTGGACCTGGCCCAGGGACCCAGTTACCGGGAATCCCGGGTGATCCGGGCCGGCGCGGAATTGTCTGTGGCCCCCCTCCCCGGGACCCCCTTTACCGCGGGCCTGGCCATCTGCTACGACCTGCGCTTCCCGGAGCTGTTCCGGGCCTTGACCGCAAAAGGCGCGGACCTGCTCTTCCTGCCCGCGGCCTTCACTCTCACCACCGGCCGGGATCACTGGGAGGTCCTGGTCCGGGCCCGGGCCATCGAAAACCAGTGCTACGTCATCGCCCCGGCCCAATGGGGCCAGCACTCCCCGGGCCGCCGCAGCTACGGCCGCTCCTTGATCATCGACCCCTGGGGCCCGATCCTGGCCCAGGCCCCGGACGGCGAAGGCGTCATCTACGCCCGCCTGGACCACGGCCGCCTGAAAAAGCTGCGCCGGGAACTGCCGTGTTTTCATCATCGTAGAATATTGTGATTGGTTCAGGAGAGAGTAAAAGCGGTATGGTTATGAGGCTCTTGCAAAATACACATCTTCTCTCTGCCTATCTCCGCGTCCTCTGCGTCTCTGCGGTGAATCTTCCCCTTTTTCACCGCAGAGACGCAGAGAACGCAGAGAAAAGAACGCAGAAGAAAGACTTTTGCAAAAGGCTCGTATAAAATGATTTATAAAATAGCAGAACCTAAGACTATCGCCCGTCCTCAGACACCGTTTACGGGCAAGGCAAAATAAAAGGTCGCGCCGTCATTGACCTTCCCTTCGGCCCAGACCCGGCCGCCGTGCTTCTGGACAATGCGTTTGACAATGGAGAGGCCGACGCCGGTGCCTTCGTACTCCTCCCGGCGGTGCAGGCGTTGGAAGGGTTGGAATAGATTGCCGATATAATCCTCATTAAATCCAACTCCGTTATCCTTCACATAATAAATATTTTCGCTGCCCTCGGTCTTGCCTTCCACTTCAATAATGGCATTTTTCTTTGATCTGGTGAACTTGGCGGCATTCGCCAGCAGGTTCTCCATAACCTGATAAAGCAAAGACCGATCGCACCAACACGGCGGCAAGTCGCTTACATTCAACCGCAAATCCCGTTTAGGCTCCTTAGTCTTGAGTTTTTCAAAAACCTGTTCGGCCATTACGGCCAGATTAATAACGGTTTTTTTCACATCCTGGCGCCCCAGGCGGGATAAGGCCAACAGGTCGTCGATGAGTTCTTCCATTATTTTGGTGTTGTCAACTACAACCCTGAGAAGCCTGAGGCCTTCTGAATCAAGCCTGGCCGCATGCTCCTCCATCAGCATTTTGGAGAAGCCTTTAATGGCGCGAATCGGGGTCCGCAAATCGTGGGATACCGAATAAGAGAAGGACTCCAGGTCATCGTTGGCCGTTTCCAGGAGTTTTCGCTGGGATTGCAGGTTTTGGTTCAGCTTTTCCAATTCCTCTTTTTGCACCGTCAACTCTTCGGCCTGGGCAGCCAGTTCTTCATTAGTCGCCGTCAGTTCCTCGGTAAGGACCTGCTGCTCTGTTAAAAACTTCCGCCGTTCATCTTCCTGCCGTTTGCGCTCGGTGACGTCGCGCGTAATCTTGGCAAAGCCCCGAAGCCGGCCTAGATCATCATAAAGGGCAGTGATAGTGATGTCGGCCCAAAACCGTTCACCACCCTTGCGCAAACGCCAACCTTCCTCTTCGAAATGCCCCTGGTCCGAGGCAATTTCTAATTCGTGCTGGGGGTGTCCGGCGGCAATATCTTCGCTGGTAAAAAAGCGGGAAAAATGCTGCCCGACGATTTCCTCCGCGGTCCAGCCATTAATCCTCTGGGCGCCTTCATTCCAAATGACTACGCGGCCTTCGGCATCCAGCATAAAAATGGCATAGTCTTTAACGCCGATTATCAGTAACCGGCAGAGCTCCTCGCTCTGTTGTGACGCCTTAACCTGGCCGACGAGCTTATCTACCAGCAGTTGCAGGTGTTTCTCTTCAAACGTGGGAGGTTTAGCCGGAAGGGGTTGGGCTGCCGCACCTTTCAGGACCTCAGCCACGCATTCCAAGATTTTTTCCGGTTCCGTGGGTTTGGCAAGTATGCGAATGACACCGATTTCCCGGGCCAGATCCACGGCTTCACGTTCGTTAAATAACGCGGTATAAAAAACCACCCTGGTCCCGGATAAATCAGGATCGGCACGCAGCTTCCGGACCAGTTGGTAGCCATCCATGGCGGGCAAAAGCACATCGGCAATGATGAGGTCCGGATGTTCGGACCGGGCCACTTCCAGGGCCTGTTGGCCGTCGACAGCCTCCAGTACCCGGTAATGGGCGTGCTTCAGCAAGAGGGTCAGCATTTCGCGATCGAGTTCACGATCCTCGACGACCAGAACAGTGGCCTTACCATCATTGCGGTGTTCCAAGATTATCGGCCCCCGGTCAGATGTTAAGATTTGGAAAAATCTTCGAGATTAATTATTTTGTCTCTTGCCTAAGAAACCTTCGATTTGCTGGATAAATGCCAAAGGGTCAGTGGGCTTGGGGAGGTAGCCGTCGAAACCGGCCTCCAATAAACGCTCGCGTTGCCCGGTGGAAGAATAAATGGTTATGGCAATAATGGGGATATGGCGGAAAGATTCATCCGCCTTCAGGGCTTTCATCACTTCCATGCCCCCCAACTGGGGAAGGCGAATGTCGCAGAGGATGAGGTCCGGTTGCCCCGAGCGCGCCAGTGCCAGCCCTTCCTTGCCGTTGGCGGCCAGCAAAGTGGTATACTCAAAGTGTTGCAGGAGGACATCGTAAAGCTCCCGGCTGTAATGGTCGTCATCGATGATGAGAATGCGGCGGCCTGATTGCACCGCCGCTCCCGGCTGGCGGGTTCCGGACTTAACCTCTCGTGCGCCGGGTTTTTTACTAAAACCGCCGGATAGCAAAGGCGGGCCAGGATAATGATCGGGGGGGAATGGATTATGCCTGTCGATGCGGTCCTTAAGAAGATAGTGGCTCAACTCTCATCCTCCGAAAATGCAGGTTAAAGCCTGAGGCACAAGATTTTACTTTCCCGGTGTGGTTGGCAGTCCGAAGAAAAAATGCGCCGGGATATTTACAATCTTTAGCGCAAAAAGGGCTTCCTGTCAATTATGTATAAACATTAATGCGGACATGGAAGACAAATAGAACTACGCCATGGCGGGCGCCATCAAGGGCCTGGGCAAGTTTGCCCTGGCCAGTTCGGGGCCTTAGTTAAATCTTTCCCCTATCACCTCCCGGGGAAAAATGCATATATGATCAGGCAACCAAAATTTTCCATTTATAAGCACAGCAACAAAAAAAGGGCGGGAGGATTATCCTCCCGCCCTTATTATTTTTTCTTAATTCGATTGTGTTACCGCGCCGTGGCCTTGGCCAGTTTTTCCCGGAGTTGCTGGCAGTTGCGGCACAGGGGCGTTTCCGGCATGATTTCCAGGCGCCGAGGTTCAATGGGTTGGCCGCAGTTCTCGCATTCGCCGTAGCTGCCGTTCTCCAGCCTGAGCAAGGCCTCTTCGATGGCCTCCAGTTCCAGGCGTTTGGGTCCCAAAAGGGAGAGTTGGGTCTCAGCCAGGAGGCTGACCGAGGCCTGATCCTCTTCGTCTCGGGCGGTGGCCAGCATCTCCTGATAGCCGTCGCCGATGCTGCTTTTGAGCTGCTGCTTCACTTCCAGCCAGAGGCGCTGTTTGCGGGCCAGCAGCCTCTCTTTTACTTCCGTCTGTCTTTCAGTGCTCAGTCCCGCCATTCTTATCCTCCTGAGTCGGTCTGCCATGGCCGCAGGGCTGGGCTCACTCCAGGTTTATTCCAGAAAATCTTCCAGGGCCGCTTTACGGGTGGGGTGTTTCAGGCGCTTGAGGGCCTTTTTCTCGATCTGTCGGATGCGCTCCCGGGAGACCTTGAAGGCCTTGCCGATTTCCTCCAGGGTATGTTCCACTTCCTCCCCCACTCCGAAGCGCATCTTCATGATCTTCTCTTCCCGCTGGGTCAGAGTGGTGAGGATGGTGCCCGTTTTTTCAGTAAGCTGGGACTCCAGGATGGCCTCGTAAGGAGAAGCCGCCTTGTCGTTGCGGATGAAATCCCCCAACCGGTCCCCTTCGTCTCCCACCGGGGTTTCCAGAGAGATCAGCTCATCAGACAGGTTAGTGACCATGAGGATCTTGTCCTCGGGCACGCCGGACCGGGCCGCGATCTCCTTCAAGTTCGGCTCCCGTCCCAATTCCTTCAACAGGTCATAAAAAGCCCGGTAGCAGCGGTTCCTGATCTCCTGCAAGTGCACCGGAATCCGGATGGTCCGGGTCTTGTCGTATATGGCCCGGGTGATGGTCTGCCTAATCCACCAGGACGCAAAGGTGCTCAACCGGTAGCCGGTGGTGTAGTCATACCGGGTCACGGCCTTCATCAATCCCAGGTTTCCTTCCTGGATGAGGTCGGAAAAACTCAGGCCCCGGTGCAGGTACTTTTTGGCAATGCTCACCACCAGGCGCAGGTTCGCCTTGATCATCTGGTCCCGGGCCTGGGTCACTTCGGACTCCATGGCTTCGATGTGCCGGGCCAGTTGCTTGATATCCTTGGCTTCCGGGTAGTGCCTTTCCAGCCAATGCAGCTTCTTATGGATATCCTTAAAGAGCTTCTCCTTGGCCTGGGCGCTCTTTTCCGGGGTCTGGAACCAATCCTGGATCTTTTTCTGGAGGTAGCGGATCTCCTCCAGGCCGGACTCCAAGCGGGATACCAGTTTAAAGATGGTCTCCTGACCTTCCTTAATGATGCGGCCCAGGTTCCGTTCTTCTTCCGGAGAGAGGATGGAGTAACGGAGCATTTCCCGGAAATAAGCGGCTACCAGGCCCTCATGCTCGGGGATTTCCTGGGAGTCCAGAGAATCGTCCAGTTCTTCTTCCACTTCTTCGCCGAGGCCCAGGGTGGGCACCGGAGAAAGCTCGCCATCCAGAACGTCTTCCGGCAAAGCCTCGTAGTTCTCCCGGTAATTCAGGGAATCATCCTCCTCTTCAGGCACGAACAGATTAAACTGGTCATAGGGAATGATCTGGTCATTCCCTCCGCCAAAAGAGATGATCTTCTTAAAGTATTCTTTTTCCATAAGCTTTTTGGCCCCGTGGCTCCTTACTACTGCTTAAATTAAACTTCTATTTTAACCTCTTATAGAGTCATGTCAAGAAAAAAAGTTAATTTATTTTTCTCGATTTTTGCCTCCGCAAGGTATTTATCGGCATTTTGTTCAGTTATTTTAAGATAATCACGCCTTGTGACCATGTCAAGGAGACCCGGAAGACCTCTTGACCCCTGTCCCCCTGGCCGGGTATCATGGTTTCAGCCTTTTAAAAGGGGGTGACGCCGTGACCGACCGGTTCGTCAGCGACTTTAAGGAAGGGGAAACGGTCCACCAGTTTTTTCTGGTGCGCCGGGCCGAGGGCCGCACCGATAAATCCGGCAAGCCGTTTCTGGCCCTGGTCCTGGGGGATAAGACCGGAGAGATTCCGGCCCGGGTATGGAGCGACGTCCTGGCCAAGTGTCCCGGCCCCTTCGCACCCGGGGACTACGTGGGCGTTAAGGCCCAGGTAAGCAGCTACCAGGGCGAGACCCAGCTTACGGTGCAGTATATCAATACGGTGGAGGCCCTGCGCCAGATGGGCCGGGACCCCAAGGGGTTCGATCCGGCGCTGCTGCACCGGGCCACCCCTTACGACCGGGAGCAACTGTGGCGGGAGCTTCTGGAACTGGCGGAAACCAATCTTAAGCCGCCCTTGAAGGACCTGGTGCTGGGCCTCCTGGGGAAAAATCAGGAAGCGCTTCTGGTCTGCCCCGCGGCCCGGGTCTATCACCACCCTTATCTGGGAGGGCTGCTGGAGCACACCTGGTCCGTGGCCCGCCTGGCGCTTAAGTGCTTAAGCGTTTACCAGGACCTGAATCCCGACCTGGCGCTGGCCGGGGCCATCCTCCACGATCTGGGCAAGGTCAAGGAACTGGCCAATCCCCAGGCCCCGGACATCACCGTGGCCGGCGCGCTTTTGGGCCACATCGTCCTGGGCTGGGAGATGGTGCGGGAGGAGGCCGGGAACCAAAATTTCCCCGACCCCGCCCTGCTCCTGGAACTGGAGCACATCATCCTTTCCCACCACGGCAGCCAGGAGTTCGGCTCCCCCATCCCCCCCAAGACCCGGGAAGCCATGCTCGTCTATTTCCTGGACGACCTGGACGCCAAGCTGAAGATGATGGACATGCACCTGGAAAGCGATAATACCCCGGGTGATTTTACCAGTTATCACCGGGTGTTGCAGCGAGGACTGTACAAAGGGGGAGAGCGGCTTGAGGAAGTTGCGGCGCCGATCCCGGAATCCAAAAAAATTATCTGAGAATGATTATCTGATAAGAATTCTCATCATGTGAACTTGACATCTCCGAAGGGTATTCTTAGCTTGCTTTTAGGTAAAGGCGAGGCTGCAGCGGCAGGGTAGTCCTGGCCCCCAGCGCAAGTTATCCTTAAAGGAGGGCAACATGTTTAACAAGATTTTGGTACCGTTGGATGGTTCTGAACTGGCTGCTAAGGTCCTCCCCAAAGTCGTGGAAATGGCCAAGACTTTTAAATCCCAGGTGACCTTGATTCATTGCTGTTATACGCCGGCAATCGGAGAAACTACACCGGGGACCATTAAAGCCGCGGCGGCCGGAGAAGCCAAGTGGTGCGCCGGGTTTATGGGGAAGGCCGCCAAAGACCTCAAGGACCAGGGAGTTGACGCCAAGGCCGAATGCCTCGAAGGCGTCCCGGCCCGGGAAATCATCGCCTATGCTGACAAACACAACATGGACCTCATTGCCATGGCCACCCACGGCACCGGCGAAGTAGCCTGGGTCCTGGGCTCCACCGCGGAAAAAGTGGTCACCCACGCCACCGTGCCGGTCCTGCTCTTCCGGGTGATCGAATTCAAGCCGCCTCTGCTGAAGGAAGTATATTTCGCCACGCCGGGCGTGGGTTAATAGTACTGCTTTAAAAAAATTAAAGATATCTGGAGGGACCAACGGGCTAAGCCCGGAGGGTCCCTTTTTTTCTCACCCCAAGGGGTTGCGGGTTGCTAGTTAAAGGATCCCCTCTCGCAACCCGTTGTTCTTTGAGCCTTTTTGCGATAGAGTCTTTGCGTGAGTCATTTCCCCCGCGCCATATTCAACGCCCCGCCCACCGCCAGCATCCGCCGCTGGCGCGCAGAGAGGTCCACCCGCACCCAGATCTGCTGGTCACCGATTTTGAGGGGCAACCTTTCTGCGCCCTCCAGAAGCAGTTTGCGCACCCCGGGAAGTTCCAAAGTCTTCCCCAGGTCCAGAAGGCCGTAATCCGCCGGGTTTTCGAAGGTTAAAGGCAAAATCCCGAAGTTGATGAGGTTGGCCAGATGAATCCGGGCGAAGCTCTTCACCAGCTTCACCCGCACCCCCAGGTACCGGGGGGCCAGGGCCGCGTGTTCCCGGCTTGAGCCCTGGCCGTAGTTTTCGCCGCCGATGATGGCCCCTTCGCCCCGGCCCTGGACCCGGTCCGGGAAATCCTTATCCAGCCTGGTGAAGGCAAAGCGGCTGATGGCCGGAAGGTTGCTGCGCAGGGGCAGAATCTGGCTGCCCGCGGGCAGGATGTCGTCGGTGGTGACGTTGTCCCCGGCCTTGAGCCAGACCTCGCCGCACCAGGACTCGGACAAGCCCGAGAGCCGGGGAAAGGCGACGATATTGGGGCCCCGGAGCACTTCCACCTGTTTGCTCTCCTCCGGGGGCAACGGGGCCGTCAGGCTCCTGCCGTTCACCAGGAAATACCGGGGCGCACCCACCCGGGGATAATCTCCCAACTGCCGGGGGTCGATGATTTCCCCGGCAATGGCCGCGGCCACCGCGGTCTCGGGGCTGGCCAGGTAGACCCGGTCGTCCTTGGTGCCGCTGCGCGCCGGGAAATTCCGGGTGAAGGTGCGCACGCTCACCGCGCCGGTGGCCGGGGCCTGGCCCATGCCGATGCAGCCCCAGCAGCCCGGGGGCATCACCCGCACCCCGGCCTTCAAGAGCGTCAGCAGCCCGCCGGAGAGGTCCAGGTTTTCCAGAACCTGGAGCGACCCCGGATTGATCTCCATGGAGACCCGGGGGTGCACCCGCCGATCCTCCAAGGCCCGGGCAATGACCATCAGGTCCCTAAACGAGGAGTTGGCGCAGGAGCCGATGAGCACCTGGTCTACGGGCGTGCCCGCCACCTCGGCCACCCGGGTGACGTTATCCGGGGAGCCGGGTCCGGCGATGAGGGGGTCCAATTGCTCCAGGTCAATCTCTTCCACCGCTGCGTACCGGGGCTTTCCTTCGGCCTTCAGGGGCCGGTAATCCTCAGCCCGCCCCTGGAGGGCCAAAAAACGCTGGGTTTGCGCGTCCGCGGGAAAGACGGAGGTGGTGGCCCCCAGTTCCGTCCCCATATTGGTGATGGAGGCCCGCTCCGGCACCCCCAGGTAGCGCAGGGCCGGGCCGAAAAATTCCAGGATCTTCCCCCGCCCGCCCTTAACGGTCAGGCGCCGCAGCAGCTCCAGGATCACGTCCTTGGCCGAGGCCCAGGGCTGAAACCGCCCTTTGAGAAGCACGCCCAGGACCTCCGGCATCACCAGGTAAAAGGGCTGGCCGGCCATGGCCAGGGCCACGTCCAGCCCCCCGGCCCCGAAGGAGAGCATGCCTACGCCTCCCGCGGTGGGGGTGTGGCTGTCCGAACCGATCAAGGTCTTGCCGGGAATGCCGAAACGCTCCAGGTGCACCTGGTGGCAGATGCCCATGCCCGGCGGCGAGAAGTAAAGGCCGTACTTGGCGGCAATGGTCTTCAAAAACCGGTGGTCATCGGCGTTGCGGTAATCCGTCTGCAAGAGATTATGATCCACATAACTCACCGACAACTCGGTCTTGACCCGCTCCACCCCCATGGCCTCGAACTCCAGGTAGGCTAGGGTGCCGGTGGCGTCCTGGGTCAAAGTCTGATCAATCTTCAGGGCCACCTCCGCGCCCGGGACCAACTCCCCGGATACCAGGTGCGCGGCCATGATTTGTTCGACGATGGTCTTTGCCATAACTTATCCCTTCAAGAAAAATATTAATCTCACGCAAAGACGCCAAGGCGCAAAGACGCAAGATATGTTAATTATCTGCATTCATCGGCGTATATCGGCGTGCACCAGCGGTTAAATTTTTAACCGCAGATGAACGCCGATACACGCCGATATTATACAATTATTGCGTCTTTGCGACTTGGCGTCTTTGCGTGAAAATATTATTTGAACGACTCCGCTTTCAGCCGCAAAACCTCCGCCCGCAGGCCCAGGCTGACCGCCTCATAGTCGCCCGCCTCCGGGTCGGTCTCCAGCCCCCGGGCTTTAAGCTCCTCCCAGGGATGCTCCCGGCCGAAGATGATGCGGATGGGATGGGAGCGGGGCAGGGTTTGGCCGGTGGGCCAGGCCTCGTAAGAGCCATCAATATAAACCGGCATTAACTTCACCGCCAGTTCTTTGGCCAGGATGGCCGCGCCCTTCTTAAACCGGCCCGCCTCTCCGGTGGGGCTCCGGGAGCCTTCGGGGAAGACGCAGAGAAGTTGGCCGTTTCTGAGAAGATAAGACGCCGCCTGCATGGCCGCCACCACGTTCCGGGAGGAGTCCACCGGGATAATGCGGATCAACTTGCTAAGATTCCGGACCACCGGAAGATCGAAATACCGGCTGTACCCCAAGGAAAAAAGGCGGGTGCGCAGCGGCCTCGGCACCGCATAAGCGATGAGAAAGCCGTCCAGGAAACTGGCGTGGTTGGGGCAGATCACGTAGCCTTGCCCCCGCAGTCTCTCGGCGCCATAGACCCTAAGGTTAAAGGTCTTTCTAAACCAGAGGCCAAAAAGCGACGACAATCCCCGGGTGGCCATCCGGGCCGCCAGCCCGCCCTCCAGGCCCAGGCGCCGGCGCAATTCCGGCGGCGGATCGGTCCGGAGAATTTCGGCCCAGGCCTCCGGTTCCACTTCAACTTCCTTGGCCAATTCCGGTTTTCTCTCTTCGATAAAGCCGATAAGTTCCCTGACCGTGAAGATGCCGATAAATTCCTCATCCCGAATATGAAGATTAAACCGGTTTTCGAGCGCCGCCAGCAGTTGCACCAGCCCCAGGGAATCCATGCCCAGATCCAGCTCCAGATGATCGTCCAGGGAGATTCTGGAATCCTCTAGCTGCCGGGCCAGAACCTCCACCACCGCCTCGCCCACCGGGGACAGCCCTTCTTCCAGGGCCGGCTTTTTCTTTTCGAAGCGTTTTCCGGCCCGTTCCTGATAGAGCCGTTGGGCTTCGTGGATTTTGACTTTTCCCAGCCGGGTCTTGGGCAGCTCCTCGTTGATCAGGACAAAATCCCGCACCCGCTTATAGGATTCCAGGCCCTGGGACCAGGCCTCCAGGTCCCACTTCACCTTGCCGTAGATGTCCGTTTCCCCGATCTTCCGGAAAAAATCCAGGTCGGGCACAATCACCGCGGCCAGCTTCTCGGCCTTGGCGTCGGCAGTGACGAAAATCTCCTTGATGGACGGCGCCTGGAGGTAATATTGCGCCACTTCCTCGGCGGAGACGTTCTTGCCGGAGGAAAGGACGATGATCTCCTTGATCCGCCCCTGGAGATAGAGATAGCCGTCCCGGTCGAGATATCCCAGATCGCCGCTGTGGAACCAACCGTCTTTCAAGACCTCCCGGGTGGCGGCCTCATTTTGGTAATACCCGGCCATGACGTTGCCGCCCCGGATCAGGACCTCGCCCACACCCTGCGCGTCGGGATTGAGAATCCTGACTTCCACCCCGACCAGGGGCCGGCCCGCGGACCCCAGGCGAAGGGGTGGGGGCCAATTTATGGTCACAACCGGCGCGGTCTCCGTCAAACCGTAGCCTTCCAGGACCATAAAGCCGAAGCGGGCGAAGCTTTCAGCCAGGGCCTCCGGCAGCTTGGCCCCGCCGCTGACGAAAAACCGGAACCGCTCCCCCAAAGCGCTCCGGAAGCGCCGCAGCAGCGGCTGGGCCGGGTTTACCCCAAAGAAGCGGGAAATCTTCCAGGAAATAGTGAGAAATCCCAGCAGCAGGGGACGCGCCGGCCAGGGGATTTTTTCCAGCTGCCGCTGGATGCCGTTATAGAAAAGCTGGAGCACCTGGGGGGTGACCGGCAGGATGGTCGCCTGCTGTTCCTTGAGGCACCGCAATATGGCGTCGGGCTTCAAGGTGTCCAGATAAGTGATCTTAAGTTTCAGGAACAGCGGCGTCAGCAGCGTGGCGGTGAAGGGAAAGGAATGGGACAGGGGCAGGATGGAGAGAAAATTGTCCCCCGGCCCCAGGGCGTTGAGCCGGGTGATGCCCTGAAAGTTGGCAAGGAAATTCCGGTGGGTGAGCATTACCCCCTTGGGAACCCCGGTGGTGCCGGAAGTGTAGATGATGGAAGCCAGGTCGCCGGGTCGGGCCGCAGGCAGAGTCCCGTAACCGGGCTTCGCCCCTAGAATTTCCGGGATACCTACGGTCTTTTCCCCTGCCTCCCACCCTTCACCGATGACCACGATCTGCTCCGGGAAAGCCGACTCCCGCAACTGCTCCAGGGGGGCCTGGGGCGAAGTGAAGACGACCCTGGCCCGGGTCTCCTGCAAGACATAATCCAGGAAATCCCAGCGGGAGACCGGGTCCACGGGCACGGCCACCGCGCCCGCCAGAAGCAGCCCGAAGTAGCAGACGCACCATTCGGGGCGGTTCTCCAGGAGGATGATCCCCCGGTCCCCCTTTTTCACTCCCCGGTTCTTAAGCCACCGGGCCACGGCCAGGCTGTCCTCATAAATCCGGCCAAAGGTGTACTCCCGCACTTCTTCCCCCTGCCGGAAGAGAATGGCGGTCTGGCCGGGGGCCTCCGAGGCCACGCGACTAAATTGTCCGGTTAAAGTTTGGGCGGTGTCTTCCATAATTGAAAAAGTAATCAGTGATCAGTGATCAGTGATCAGTAAAGGCAAGCGATATGGAAATAACAGTTTTCTACTGATCACTGATTACCGATTACTGATCACTGGCTTGCCTCCGAAATTCGTCGTAGATAATTAATGATCTCTCCGGGCCGGTTGGTGCAGATGGCCTCCAAATTCATATCCGTGTAAGGCTCCAAAGAGATGGGATCGTCGATATTCCAGACAATGACCTTCACCCCCTGCCGGTGGGCGGCGTCCGCCAGATCCCGGTCGACATAGCGATAGTTAAGGACCAGGGTGTCGGTTAATGCGGCCCGGGCCAGGCCCCTGGGGTCCACGGGGCAGCCCGCCATCAGGGCGCCGGTGCGCAGGCGGGGTTCCTGCTCTCTAAGGGCCTTGACAACCGGGTGCCAGAAGGAGATGGCCCGAATATCCTCAAAAAGCCCGCCTTCCCGGCACAGGCGCAGCAACGCGGGTGCGGATTCAGGATGCTTCAACTCCACCAGCAACTGCCCCCGGCCCCGGACCAGTTCCACCACCTCTTCCAGGGCGGGGATGCGTTCTCCCTGGCCCGCATCCAATTTCTGCAACTCCGCCAGGGTAAAATCCCTCACCCGGCCAAAGCCGTCGGTGGTGCGGTCCACGGTCTCATCGTGGATCACCGCCAGCCGGCCGTCTTTGGTCATCTGCACGTCAAGCTCCACCCCGGCCGCGCCTGCGTCCAGGGCCCGGAGGAAGCCCCGCAGGGTGTTTTCCGGCTCTTCAAAGGCCGCGCCCCGGTGGCCGATGATGTTAACCATTTAATCTCCAGTATTCGGAGCAATCTGAAGTGAACAGTAAGCAATGAGCAGTAAAAAAAATGATCCAAAGCTTTTCCTGCTCGCGACCTTGAAAAGTTCCGGTTACCTGGTGGCACAGGCGTCTCGCCTGTGCGGTATTGAGGCGGGCGAGACGCCCGCCCTACGCCCTTATTATGGTTTAATGATGATCCAAGGCTCATGTTCAACTGCTTACAGGTTCTCTCCCTTCATCCCATCATTAATATGAATCATCCCTTGTGCAACCGGCATGATTGTTCATATATTAGAAGAAACACGGGCAACTGGCAAGGAAGTCATTCATAAGCCTAGGCCATGCCCGAGACCATGAAAATTCCCTTTGAGCCTTCCCTGCGGCAGGGCAGATTCTGACCGGGAATATCTACTTGGAACTTGGAACCTGGAACTTGGAACTTAAAAAACGGAAGGTGAAGTGAACTGGCTGGGTTTTTCCCTGCTGGCCCTGGGTCTGTGGGGGGCCTGGGGCTTCTTAAGCAAGGCGGCCACCCGGGATCTGCCGTCCCAGACCGTCTATCTCCTGGCCATCTGCGGCCACGTGCTGGTAATCGGCTATTTATGGCTGAGCGGAGGATTCATCTTCTCCGGCCATCCCTGGGGGATAGCCGCGGCCCTGGCCGCAGGGGTCTGCATGGCCTTCGGCCTCTTGTGTTTCTTAAAGGCCCTGACCGTGGGAGAAGCCTCGGTGGTGGTCCCCCTCACTGCGCTCTATCCCCTGGTGACGGTGGTCCTGAGCTGGGCCGTGCTCCGGGAAAACCTGACCCCCCGGCACCTGGCGGGCATCGCCCTGGCCCTGGTGGCGGGCTGGCTGCTGTCAAAATAAGGCGCACCGAACGCATCCCCCTGAATACATTCAGATAATTTTAAAATAACAAGGTTTACAAATAAAAAATAATGCTTATATGAATACCTAAGCAGCCCACCAAAGCGTCGATTAACACGCCAGCAGATAAAGCAATTTCTTTCTCTAAAAAAAACGAGGACCGGCTCCTGTGGCTAGAGAAGGCAGGCTTAACAACGGCGGGAAGGATTTATGCGAGCTCTTTTTTGACCTGTCCATGGACATTTTGGTGGTTGCGGGGCTTGACGGGTTTTTTAAGAAAGTCAATCCTGCGCTGGTTAATACCCTCGATTGGACGGCGGAGGAACTTTTGAGCCGGCCATGGATTGAATTTGTCCACCCCCTGGACCGTCAAGCCACCGAGGCGGCTCGAGACGCGCTGGTTGCAGGGGAAAAGGTCGCCCGTTTTGAAAACCGGTATCAAGGGAAGGATGGTTCCATCCATTGGCTTTCCTGGACCTCGATGCCGATGCCGGAACAGGGTCTGATCTTTGCCGTGGCCCGGGAAACCACCGGACAGAAGCAGGCAGAGGAGGAACTGCAGCGGTACCGCGCCGATCTGGAAAAGCAAGTGAGGGAGCGGACCGCATTGCTGACGGGGATCAACCTCATTTTTCGGGAGGCTCTCTTCTGCGAGACCGAAGAACAATTGGGGCAATTTTGTCTGACGGTGGCCGAAAAACTGACCGGGAGCAAGTTCAGTTATCTTGCTGAAGTGGATCAGGCCGGAAATCTCGAGATCATTGCCATCAGCAATCCGGGATGGTCCGCCTGTGAGATGCCGGTATCTGAGGCGCTGCGCTTTTTGAAACATATAGATTTGCGCGGTCTGCGCAGCCGGGTCATGATGAGCGCAGAAACTCTCATCTTTAACGATTCGGCCTCCCACCCGGATTGGATCGACCCTCCCAAAGGCCATCCTGCCATTAACTCCTTCCTCGGGACGCCGCTGAAGTCGGCCGGTCAAGTTTTCGGCATGATAGGTTTGGCAAACAGAGAAGGGGGTTACCACAAGGGCAATCAAAAAGATATGGAGGCCCTGGCCGTGGCCGTGGTGGAAGCCTTGACCCGGAAAAGGGCCGAGCGGAAACTGGCCCAGCTCCGCGGCCACCACGAACTCATCCTGTCTTCGGCCTCGGAAGGGATCATAGGGCTGGACCTGCAAGGCAACATGAGTTTTGTGAACCCCGCAGCCGCCCAAATGCTGGGGTATGAAGCCGCGGAACTGATCAGCCGGAACGCTCATGCCGTTATCCATCATTCCAAATCCGACGGCAGCCCTTTTCCCGAGGAGGAGTGCCGTATTCTGGAGACGCTGCAAAGTGGGAGCCGGATTCCTTTTGAGGACGACTGGTTTTGGAGAAAAGACGGGGCCGGATTCCCGGTAAGATGCAGCACAAACCCCCTCATTCATAACGGCTGGGTATCCGGGACAGTCCTCACCTTCCGGGACATTACCGCGTGGAAAGAGGCCGAGAGCGCACTCAGGGAGAGCGAACAACGGTTTAGGGACATTACGGAACATGCGGTGGAATGGATTTGGGAAGTGGACTCTGAGGGAAGATTCACTTACTCCAGTCCGGTGGTGGAAAAATTGTTGGGGTATACCCCCGAGGAAGTGCTGGGAAAATACTTTTACGATTTCTTTCTCCCGGAGGAGCGGGAAGAGATGAAGGATGCAGCTTTTGCCGTATTCGCCGCCAAACGCCCGTTCCGGGACTTCCTCAACCGCAACCTGCATAAAAACGGCAAAACCGTCTGGTTATCCACCAGCGGCGTCCCCATGCTCGACGCTTCAGGCAACCTCCTGGGGTACCGGGGCGCCGATCACGACATCACTACCCGGAAACTGGCGGAGGCGGAGATTGCCCGCCTGGCCTCCTTCCCCCAACTAAATCCTAATCCCGTGTTGGAAGTGGACTTCCAGGGCGACATCACCTACGCCAACTCCGCGGCCCATGAGGTCGCTGAAAAATTGGGCCTCCAGAACCTGCGGTATTTTCTGCCGGCCGACCTCGAGGAGATTCTCGGTTCCATCCGGGAAGGGAAGGAAGATCAGTTTTGGCGTGAAAATCGCCTGAGAGAGCGGATTATCTCGGTGTATATCTATGCGGTCCCCCAGTTCCGGGTGGCCCGTTTATTCTTCGTCGATATCACCGGGCAAAAACAAGTCGAGGAGGAACTGCGGCTGAGTGAAGAGAGATTCCGGCATATCTCCTCCACCATCTCCGATATTTCCTATTCCTGTTCTCGTACCGGCATCCCCCCGGAGGACGGCGTTCTTGCCATCGACTGGATGGTGGGCGCCGCGGAGCGCATCACCGGTTATTCCGTGGAAGAGATCAAGGATCGGGGATGCTGGGGATTCCTGGTGGTGGAAGAAGATCTGCCCCTTTATGAGAAAAACGTCCTTGGCCTGCCCGTCGGTCTCCCCGGCAGATGCGAACTGCGCTTCCGGCATAAAAACGGGGAGATTGTTTGGGTCGAATCCTTTGCCGAAGTAATCGAGAAACAGGAGGACTCTCAACGTCTGCGTCTGTACGGCGGACTGGTGGACATTACCGCCCGCAAGGAGGCGGAGGCTGCTATTAAAGAGTCCCTGGAGAAATTGCATCAGACTTTGCAGAAAACCGTGAAGGCCCTGTCCTCCACCATCGAAATCCGCGATCCTTATACCGCCGGGCACCAGCGCCGGGTGACCCAGCTGGCCCAGGCTATTGCCCGGGAACTGGGCCTTTCCAAAGACCAAAAGGACGCGCTTTGTATCGCCGGGACGATCCACGACCTGGGCAAGATTTGCGTGCCCGCGGAAATCCTCAGCCGGCCGGGGCGTCTGTCGGATTCCGAGTTTTCCCTGGTCAAGGACCATCCCCTGAAGGGGTATGAAATCCTGGAGCCCATCCAGTTTCCCTGGCCCGTGGCGCAGATCGTCAGGCAACATCACGAGAGGTTGAATGGGTCCGGTTACCCGGACGGTTTGCACAATGAGGAGATTCTCCTGGAGGCCAGGATTCTGGCGGTGGCGGACGTGGTGGAAGCCATAGCTTCACACCGGCCTTACCGCCCGGCTTTGGGAATAGACGCGGCCCTGGAGGAAATCTCCCGTAACCGGGACATCCTCTTCGACCGGGAAGTGGTTGACGCGTGCATCAAAGTCTTCAAAGAAAAAGCATTCACTTTCTGATAATATTATAAAATGTCTCTCTCAAATCCTGACCAAGCCCGGCCCCGAGAGGTGCGCATCCTGGCCCTGGACGTGGGCCAGAAACGCATCGGCATGGCGGTGAGCGATCCTTTGGGCATCACCGCCCAGGGTCTGGGCGTCCTCATCCGCCAGGACCGGGAAACGGATCTGGCCCGGCTCCTGGAAGTAGCCCGGGAGTGGCGCGTCCAGGAAATCGTGGTGGGTCTCCCCCGCCACATGGACGGCCGCCCGGGGAAGCAGGCCCCGGAGATCATGGAATTGGCCCAGGCCCTGGGAGACGCCCTGGGCGCAAAGGTGACCCCCTGGGATGAACGCCTCACCACCGTGGAGGCGGACCGGGTGCTGCTGCAGGCGGACCTGAGCCGCCGCCGCCGGCGCCAGGTGGTGGACCAGGTGGCCGCGGTCCTCATTTTGCAGTCTTACCTGGAATACCGCAGTCTTTCCTGATCTCCAATTTCATCACCGGCGGCCTTAACAGGAATTCTTCCGGGACTCGAGTTTTTTTTATTGTTCCCCCTGCCAAAATTTCTGTTTTACTTTGGCGTCCTTCTTGCGCTAATGTGATATTGCCGCATGGTATGGAATGCGGCTTCGCCAAGGAGGGAAGAAAATGCGGAAGCCTGCCTGGCTGCTGGGGGCCTTGGCCCTGGGTTTTCTTGGTTGCGCCACGGCTGAACCCGTGCGGGTGGAGGCCCCGGTGGTGGAACGGCACACCTTTTTTTACGTGGCTGAGATGGAAATATCATTGAAAAGCGGGCCGGAAGAAACCGGCGGCGACGCCGCCAAGGTGGGCCTCAATGACCGGGTGCAGCAGGTGGAACGGCGGGGCAGCTGGTTTCTGGTGCGCACCGCGGACGGCCGCCAAGGTTGGGCCAACGACCGGGATTTAAGCCTGAGGCCGGTGTCCGACCTCTTTGTACGGCGCTGGGGGGCGCGTCTGCAAGCCGAACCCGGCGAGAAGAGTAAGACAGTCACCCGTCTGCGCCAGAACGACCGGGTGCAATTGGTGGATAAGGACCCCCAGGGGTGGGCCAAAGTCACCGTAGCCCGCACCGGCAATACCGGCTGGCTGGAGTTGCGGGATCTGGCCACGGCCCAGGTAGTGGTGCGGCCGCGGCGCAGTAAACCGGGAGAACCCGCAGCCGCGCCCCCAAGCACGGGAACCCCGGAACCCGCGGGCCCCCCGGCGCAGGCGGCGCCGCCTCCCCAGCAAGCCGCACCCTCGACGGGATTAGGGCCAAAAGCCGCAGAGGCCGCGCCTCCTCCCGCCAAAACCAGCCCCGCGCCCCGAAAGGCTAAACCGGGAATGTTTGAGCCTTTCTAAACAGGAAAGCTAGGGTTTCCCGGAAGCGGACTCCAGGCCGGGAGGCGGGGATAACCGCTTATCTTTCGGTGGCTCCTTGGCCGATTGCTCCTGAAGCCGCTTCCGGGTAAAGTCTTCCACGGAAGAGAGACCCTCCCGGGTAACCATGACTTCGCTCCGGAACCAGAGGTAGATTTTGGTGGGGCGATGGACCTTCTGGGAAACCGACTTTTCCATCTGGGCCAGTTCCCGGACGCCCAGGACCCGGGTTCCCACGGCCTCCACCCGCACGGCCCATTCCTCCCCGGAAGCGAGAGCGTCCACGTTGGTGATGAACAGGTCCGGATATTTCTGCAACGCCGCCCGCACTTCCTTCTCCACTCGTTCCTGAAGGGCGTAGTCTTCCGGTGAGTTAGAGCCGAAATGAGACCAGGCATAGAGTATCCGTCCCCGGGCATCCACATCCACTGTGGTGAGACACCTGGTCAGCAGGCGTATCTGGGGATCCTGCAGCCGTTCCTGCATCCTCTTTTCCAGTTCCTGCACTTCGGCGGGAATCATTATTCTGGACCCCTGCAGGGTGGCCAGGATCACCGGACCGCAGGGAAACTGGAGCAGATCTACTTCCTGGAGCAGAATGTCAGGCCGCAGGAGCAGGAGTTCTCTTAAGGCCTGCTCCGCCTGTTGACTGCGCAGGACCTCCGGCGCCACCAGGCCGGACAGGAAGAAGCCATCCAGGTTTTGGGCGGTCACCTGGCTGGTGGAGCCGGTGGCGCTGACGTCCTTGGCCAGGAGGGCTCGAACGATTAATTCCGTAGGACGTTTCAAGGTCTCGGTGAGGGTCTCCTGGATGGCCTTAACCTTATCCGGGGAGATCACCCGGGGGGTGCGCACCGTAGCCAATACGTACAACCGGCCCTGATACACCCGATGAATCTCTTCCGACAGTGAGGTGGACGGGAATTGGGAGAACTGGGCGGAGAGAATCCCCTTGAGGTCGTGGGACAGGTACCGTTCTCTCACGATGCGCACCAGGGTTTGGGTGAGGAGCGCGGTCACCAGGAGGAAACCGACGGCCGCCACTCCGAAACGGCGGGTGAATTCCCATTTATCTTTCCGGGTAACTTCCGGAGATACCCCTGCGGCAAAGAAGGTGCCGGCGGAAACCAGGAGAATGGTGAGGAAGTTGGCCAGAAACAGTAAAAAGGACCCCCAGGCACCCTGATATGCACCCACCGCCAGGCACAAACCGGTATTGGCCAGGGGCGGCATGATGGAAGTAGCAATGGCCACTCCCGGTAAAGCCGGGGATAACCTGGCGTCAATCATGGCATAAGTGCCGGCGAAGCCGGCCAACCCCGCCACCAATAAATCCAATAACGTAGGTTCGGTGAGGGCCAACATCTCTTTGTTGACTTCCAGAGCCAGGGGGAAGAATCCCAAAAGGGAGGCAATACCCACGGCCAAGACCATGCCGATGGCCTCCGCCCGGATGGCCCTCCCTAGCAGGAATGCGTCCCCCCGCACTAAAGAAAGGGAGATGCCCAGCATGGGGGTCATCAGCGGACAAACCAGCATGGCGCCGATAATGGCCGCGCCGCTGTTAAGGATGAGACCGAAACTGGCGATGAGCGAGGACGTCATGAGCAAGGCGTAAAAACTCACCTTGGGTTCGGAACCATAACTGATATCCTCGGCCACTTGCTTCAGCCGCGCCGGTGAGGTCTTCAGCCACTGGAATCTATCGGGCATGGCTTCGCTCCTTAGTCCGGGTTTCTTTGGTCTGCGCTAATAATACAACGTCCAAGGTATCTTCGGTAATGTTTATTCTTTTATCAAATTGAGGCAGTCCCCAAGAATTCAGGCCAAGGCCCTTCTTCAAGTCGAGGTTGTTGCCAAAATCCGCCGGGTGGGGAAATGTGTCATTCTTTGCCGCTTTTAGCCCATTCGGTGGCGGAAAATCATGGCCTTCCCGACCCCCCGGAGGGACAATTCCCAAAGATGCGCCTGCAGGCAACAAACTTAAGTTACCTGTTGTGTGCCATCCCCTCTAAACCCCCCAGAGTTAGTGCTGGCAAGGCTCAATTCTTGTGAAAATTTTCTTATAATTCCATTTTTTGATTTTCCCCTTGACATCCCTAAAAAAGAGAGTAATTTGTTTCCAAGTGGGAAGAAGTGGGATGAAGTGGGGAATGGGGGAATAAGATGTTCTCCGGCAGCTATTTTCATCTCTTGGATAACAAAGGCAGGGTCAGCATTTCGCCCCGCTACCGGGAGATCCTGCAAGAGCGCCAGGACCGCATCCTCGTCCTCACCAATTTCGACGGCTATATTCTGGCCTTTCCCCAATCCGAGTGGATCAAGATCGAAGCCAAGCTGGCGGAGCAAGCCATCTTCAACAAGGAAGTGCGGGCGTTCCAGCGCTTTCTGATCTCCGGGGTGCAGGAATGCCCCCTGGACCGCCAGGGACGGATTCTCATCGGCCCTTATCTCCGGGAGTATGCCAAGCTGACCCGGGAGGTGGCCCTGGTGGGCGCGGTCCGCTGCTTTGAAATCTGGGATCGGGCCCAATATGAGGCCCACTTCAAACAATTAGAGTCCTCAGTGAACGAAGAGGTAGTCCAAAAATTGTTGATCTGACCCAAGACCACAACCCGGTGCATGAACCGGTGATGGTAGAGGAGGTGTTGGTGGGCCTCGATTGCCGTTCAGGCCGCATGTACGTTGATGGCACCGTAGGTGAGGGGGGGCATGCTGCGGCCATCCTTAATCGTACCGCTCCGGACGGAAAGCTCTGGGGCCTGGACCGAGACCCGGCGGTTCTCAAAATCGCGGCCGGCCGGTTGGCCCCCTACACCTCCCGATTTCGTCTGTTCCATCGTTCTTATGCCCAGTTGGGGGAGATTTTGGCGGAGACCGGGGAACCGGCGGCAGCCGGCATCCTCCTGGACCTGGGGCTGTCTTTGCAGCAGTTGCAGCGCTCCGGCCGGGGCTTCAGTTTCCAAGGGGACGAGCCCCTGGATATGCGGTTTAATCCGGAGGAGCCCGGGCAGACCGCGGCGGACCTCCTCAACCGCGCCACCCCGGCCGCGTTGGAAAAGATTTTTCACGAGTACGGCGAAGAACCCCACGCCAGGCGTTACGCCCGCCTGGTGGTGGCTTCAAGACGGCAGCATCCTTTCCGGTTTACCCACCAGTTAGTCGCTTTAGTGCAAGAAGCCCAGGGACCCGGGCGGCGCAGGGGGGAGAGACATCCCGCCACCCGGGTCTTTCAGGCCTTGAGGATCGCGGTGAACCGGGAATTGGAGGAACTGGCCCTCTTTTTGGGGGAGGCTCCGGGCTGGCTTTTGCCCGGAGGACGTCTGGCGGTAATCTCTTATCACTCCCTGGAGGACCGGCTGGTAAAGCAGCGGATGCAGGCCTGGGAACGGGCGGGAGTGATGCGGCGTCTCACCCGGAAGCCTTTGGCGCCTTCCCCCGGGGAAGTGGAGCAAAATCCCCGGGCCCGGAGCGCCAAATTAAGAGTGGCGGAAAAGATCGGCAAGTAGCCGGTGGGGAAAGGAGAAATGGCATGGCCAAGCAGGTGACCCTTCGGTTAGGGAACTTGGAGCAGCTTTTTATGACCCGGAACCGCAAGGTGGCGAGCCAAACCTCCCCGTGGTGGAAGGCCGGGGTGACTATCCTGGTCCTGGCGGCCGCGGGGTTTATCCTCGCCTCGGTGGTTTGGGCCTGGGCCAATCTCCAGCAGACCAACCTGAATTACCAAATCTCCCAGGCCCAGGAAACCCAAAAGCAATACCTGGAGATGCGGCAAAAGCTCCGCATTGAGCACTCCGTTTTAACCTCGGTCTCTCGCCTGGAGAAGTTAGCGGAGCAATTCGGCATGGGGCCGCCGCTGCCTTCCCAGGTCGTGCAGCTGCCATGACTCCGGGCCTCGACAAATGGACCCGGTTCCGGATCGCCCTGGTAGGCTTGGGCCTGGTCTGTTTGGGGTTGTGGCTGGTGGCCAGATTCTTCCAGTTGCAGATCATCAGGGGGCCCGAACTTCGGGAAGAGGCCAACCGGGAATCCCAGAAACTTTGCCCCGTCCTGCCGGTGCGGGGGCAGGTCCTGGACTGCCGCGGCAACGAGCTGGCCATCAGCACCCAGGTGCATTCCCTGGTGGCCCATCCGCCGCAAATTAAGAACCCCACCCGCATCAGCCGGGAGCTGGCTCCGATCCTGGGGTTCGACGTCCGGGAGTTGAAGGAGATCTTGACCCGGGCCCGTCCCTTTGTCTGGGTAAAGCGCCACTTGACCCCGGAAAAGGAGGAGGCCTTCCGGGCCTGGTTCGCCGGGGCGGAGAGAGCCGCGGCCCGGCAGAAGCTCACCGGCCGCCGGGATATCGACGCGATCTATCTGATCCCGGAAGCCTTCCGCTATTACCCCCACCTCACCATGGCCGGACCGCTTCTCGGCTTCTGTAACCTGGACGGCCAGGGTCTGGAGGGGATCGAGCTGCAGTACGATGGCTACCTTTACGGCAAACCCAAGAAGTGCGTGAAGATGCTGGACGCCCGGGGGAAGATCGTGGTCACCGGGGAAAAGGCCTGGGACCCGGAGGTCATCGGCAATAATGTGGTCCTCACCCTGGACAGCACCTTACAGTATATCGCCGAAAAGGAACTTAACAAAGGCGTGGCCCACTGGAAGGCTGCGGGCGGGCTGGCCCTGGTGGTCAGACCCCGGACCGGGGAGATCCTGGCCTTGGCCCAGACGCCCACGGTGGACCCCAACCGCTATGCCCAGTACCCCGAAGAACACCGGCGCATCCGCCATCTCACGCATGCCCTGGAGCCGGGTTCCACCTTCAAGGTATTTATTGTGGCCTCGGCCCTGGACGCCCAGGTGGTCAGGGCCGGTGATAAATTCCATTGCGAAAACGGCACCTGGCGTCTGGGCGCCAAGGAAGTGATTCATGATGCCCATCCCTACGGGACCCTGACGGTGCAGCAGGTTATTCAAAAATCAAGCAATATCGGCTCGGCCAAGATCGGCAACCGCGTCGGCGCCGCCAGGTTGGACCACTATCTCCGGGCCTTCGGCTTCGGCAGCAAAACCGGTATTTCCTTTCCCGGAGAAAATGCCGGATTGCTGAAAAATCTGCGCACCACCCGGGCGGCCATCGACCGGGCCACCCTGGCCTTCGGCCAGGGGGTCTCCGTCACCCCCTTGCAGTTGACCATGGCCCTCTCTGCCATGGGCAATGACGGGGTGCTCATGGAGCCCATGCTGGTCAAGGAGATCGTCAACCCCCGGGGAGAGAAGGTCAAAGAATTTCAGCCCCGGCCCATCCGCCGCGTCCTTTCTCCGGCGACGGCGAAGTTGATGTTGGAAATAATGCACACCGTGACCGTGAAAGGGGGGACCGCGGAGACGGCCGCGCCTCCCGGGTTTACCGCGGCCGGCAAGACCGGCACGGCCCAGAAACTGGTGGGCCGGGCCTATTCACACAGTAAATTTCAGGCCCTGTTCATCGGTCTGACGCCCGCCCACAAACCGGAATTGGCCATTGCCGTGATTATCGATGAACCCAAAGGCGCGATTTACGGCGGGGTGGTGTCTGCCCCCATTTTCCGGGAGATCGCGGCCCAATCCCTGCGCTTCCTAGGGCATTACCCGCAGGGTGAAGAACAGAAAACCATCCTGGCGGGCTTGCTGCCGTCTCCCGCTTTAGCCCACACTCTGCCTGAGGCCAAACCCCGGGCCCCGAAGGCTGCGGTGCAACCGCAGCCGGTGAAACCGCCGGCGCAAATAGCGCTGGCCAAGAAGCCGGAAACACGCGCCGCAATCCCGAAGAAACCATTGCAGGTAATGCCGGATTTAAGCGGTTTGACCATCCGCCAGGTTTTGGACGTGCTGCACCGTTCCGGACTGCGTTGCCGCTTCGAGGGCAGCGGCCAGGCAGTCAGCCAGGAACCGGCGCCCGGAACCGCCATTAACTCCAGCACCACCTGCCGGGTGAGGTTCCGGTCCCAGTCCTGACGTCAGGGATCGTGCGGCTTGCGAGGGATTCAAAATTTTTATAGGATTATTAGAAACCGGTTGAAGAAACCATTTTCGCCCTCACTCTAGTCCTCGGGACCTGAATCCCGGGACAATGGAAATAATACCCTGACCTTTCTTCCCGATTAGACCTTAACAAGGACCGGTACGGAGATGCATAGCGACACCCAGACATTAAGAGAGCTCCTGGCCGGTTTGGAAGGCTGCCGCATCTTCGGGGAGGAGCAGATACCCGTCCCCGGCGTGGCCTATCACTCCCGGGAAGTGGTCCCCGGCGGCGTCTTCGTGGCCCTGAAAGGGGCCAAGACCGACGGCCATCGCTTTCTGGACGCGGCCTTATCTAAAGGCGCCAAGGTCATCGTCACCGAACAGGACCTGGCCCCGCCCCCGGGAGTCACGGTGGTTAGAGTGCCAGACGCCCGTTACGCCCTGGCGCACCTCTCCGCCGCGTTCTACCGCCATCCCAGCAAGGAGCTGGTCCTGGTGGGCATTACCGGCACCAACGGCAAGACCACCACCACTTATCTGCTGGAGGCCATTCTGGCCGCGGCCGGCCACCGGGTGGGGGTGGTGGGCACCGTCAATTACCGGGCGGGAGAGCGCACCTGGCCTGCCGCGGTGACCACTCCCGAATCCCTGGACCTGCAAATGCTGCTCCGGGAAATGCGGGGCCATGACGTCAGCCACGTCTTCCTGGAGGTCTCCTCCCACGCCCTGGACTTACGAAGGGTGGACTGTGCGGCCTTCGACGCGGGGGTGTTCACCAACCTCTCCCAGGATCATCTGGACTATCACCGGGAGATGGACGACTATTTCGCCGCCAAATCCCGCCTCTTCCTGGAGATTTTGGCCAACGGCGGCTCGGGAGGTATCGCGGTCCTCAATCTGGACGACCCCCGGGGCGAGGAGCTGCACCGCCGGGTTTCCGTGCCCGTGCTCACTTACGGCAATCATCCCCGGAGCCAGGTGCGGCCCGTGACCACGAATTTCCGGACCCACGGCCTGGAGGCCCGGCTCACCACGCCCGCGGGAGAAATGGAGATAAAATCCCGGCTGGTGGGGCCCTTTAACCTGGCCAACATCCTGGCGGCCGCGGCTACGGCCCTGGCCCTGGGTCTGGCCCCGGAGGAGGCGGCTCGGGGCATCGCCGCGCTCAAAGGGGTTCCGGGGCGGCTGGAGCGTTTCGGCCCCGAAGAAGGGCCCGCGGTCTTCGTGGATTATGCGCACACCCCCGCGGCCCTGGCTTCGGCCTTGAAGGCCTTGCGGGCCTTGAGCTTTTCCCGCCTGATCACCGTCTTCGGCTGCGGCGGGGACCGGGACCGGAGCAAACGCCCGCTGATGGGCCAGGCCGCGGCCCGGGGCTCCCAACTGGTGGTCGTCACCAGCGACAATCCCCGGAGCGAAGAGCCCCTGGACATCATCCGGGATATCGAAGCGGGCCTCAAAGCTCTGAACGTCCCTCGGGTCTCCCCGGCCGCGGCCAAGAAAGGGAAGTCCGGCTACCTGGTGGTCCCGGACCGCCGGGAAGCCATCCGCCTGGCCGTGGAGCTGGCCAAACCCGGCGACGGGGTCCTGGTGGCCGGGAAAGGCCATGAAGATTACCAGATTCGCGGAAATGAGCGCCTCCATTTTGACGACCGGGAGGAAGTCCTGGAGGCCCTGAAGGAGTACCATCGCTGATGCAGGCCTTGTTCACCATTCCGGAGATTCTGGCCGCCACCAAAGGCGCCCTGGTGCAAAAAGGCGCGTCCGCCACCTTCTGCGGCGTCAGCACCGATTCCCGCACCTGCCAGGCGGGGCAGCTCTTCATCTCCCTGATGGGCGAGCGCCACGACGGGCATGAGTACATCCCCGGGGCCCTGCACCGGGGGGTGCGCGGGGTCTTGATGGGGAAGCATTGCCATCCCGGAGAAATGGAGGCGCACCTGCGCCCGCCGGCGGACGTCACGGTCATTGCCGTTGGCGACACTTTGACCGCCTTGGGCGACCTGGCCCGGGCCTGGCGGGATCGCTTTAACATCCCGGTGGTGGGCATCACCGGCAGTTGCGGCAAGACCACCACCAAGGAGATGACCGCCGCGGTGCTCTCCTCCAGGTTCCGGGTGCTCAAAAACACCCTGAACCTGAACAACCTCATCGGCCTGCCCGCCACCCTCCTGGGACTGGACGCCAGCCACGAGGCCGCGGTGGTGGAGATGGGCATGAACCGCTTCGGGGAAATCCGGCGGCTGACCCAGATCTGCCGCCCCACGGTGGGCGCGCTCATCAACGTGCACCCGGCCCACACCGAAGGCGTGGGCGACGTGGCCGGCGTGGCCCGGGCCAAGGGGGAGCTCCTGGAGACGCTCGAAAGCGGCGCCACCTTGATTTACAACGCCGACGACCTCTGGCCCGCGGAATTAGCCAAAGATTATCCGGGCCAAGCCCTGGGGTTCGGCCTGAAACCCGGCGCGCATTTAAGGGCCATCGGCCGCCAGGTCCGGGGCTGGGACGGGCAGACGGCCCGCGTCTCTTATCAAGGCCGCAGTTGGACCCTGAGCCTGGGGGTCCCGGGCCTGCACCAGTTATACAACGCCCTGGCGGCCACCGCCATCGGCCTGGCTTTAGGCGTGGACCCGGAGGAAACGGCCCGGCCCCTGGCGGATTTCCAGGCCATTCACCGGCGCTCCCAGATTGTCACCCTGCCTTCCGGGGTGCATCTCCTGAATGATTGCTACAACGCCAATCCCGGCTCCATGGCCATGGCCCTGAACACCTTGCAGGAGCTGCGGGACCGCAATCGCTCTGCCGCGGCCCTGGGGGACATGCTGGAGCTGGGCAATGGCTCCGTCCAGGCCCACCGGGAGATAGGGCGCAGGGCCGCGGCCGCGGGTGTGGATTTTCTGGTGGTTTACGGCAAGTTCAACGGCGATACGGCCGCGGGGGCCAGGGAAGGGGGCCTGGAGCGGGTGATGCTGGTGAACAGCCTGGCCGAAGGGGCCAGGGTACTCCAAAATTATCTCCAGGCCGGTGACTGGCTGCTGGTGAAAGGCTCCCGGTCCATGCACATGGAGGGGCTGGTGGCCATGTTGGCGGGGTCTTCAATGTAGGGTGGGCA
>QZIZ01000169.1 GCA_003599195.1 Deltaproteobacteria bacterium
CCCTGGCCGGACTGGCGGCGCCGGCAAATATCCGCGGCCTCTAGGGGCATTTCACCACAATGCCGGCGCTGTAGCGTTCATCGAAAACCCGGTTGGCGGTGTCAAAATCGTGGCCTACTTCATACCAATTGCCCCGCATGGTGGAGATATTAAACTTCACCTGCATCACTCCGGTATCCCGCCAGGCACTCACATGCTTCTGGGAGGTGGTCAGATTCATAGTCAGGACGTTGCCTTCCAGGATGCCGGTGCCGCCGACATAGGACGCCCCGTCTTTGGGGACGCTCACCTTGCCCCAAATCGTGAAATGCTGGGCGTTAATGGTAAACAGGTGGACAATCATGTTAAACTTTACGGGGGCTGGCAAGGGGCCATCCTCGGATTCCGTAATGATCACCTTTAAACACAAATCGTCCGGAACCACCTGCGCGGCCGCCGGCGGCGCGACCGAAAGATTTACTGCCAGCAAAGCAAACATCACCAGAAAGAGAAATACGGCTTTTTCCTTGTAATGTTTAATCATTTTTCCTTCCTTTAGCTTTTGTTTACAACCGTTGTCATGATAATAAAATCTTGGTTAGATGTCAAGAATAATAAGGGCAGCAAGTTATCACCTGAGATTAAGGAGCCTTATTCTCCAGCAACAAGATTGACGGCAACTTTTCATTACTTTCTTTTAAACATTTTTTAACTATATTATAATATTAATAATATCAGCATATTATAAACTCAAGTTTCGCATCCCTGAATGGGTGAAAAGTGGTTATTAATAATATAATGTTTACGAGAAAATATTGAATATTTTCGATTTGCTCATGCATAATATTATACCTGACAATAATGCCTATATCCACAAAAATATCCTTTGGATTCATTATGTTACATTGAATTTCCCTCACAAGCCAGCCCTTAATTCAACAGCATTGGCTCCTGTCCCCTGGCCCCTGCCCCCTGGCCCCTGAATACTGTCTCATTCCCGCCAGTTCCCATTTCTATGAATTTATGGTAATGAATAACGCATATGTCCGAAGTCCCTGCCCCTGCCCACCTGCCTCCGGAATCCGCCAGGATTCCCCTCACCATCACTTCCGACCGCAGTTGGGCCCGGCTGCGCTTCCGGGAGATTTGGGAATATCGGGAACTCCTGGGATTCCTGGCCCTCAGGGACATCAAGGTCCGCTATAAACAGACGGTCTTCGGCATCGCCTGGGCCTTGATCCAGCCTTTCTTCACCATGCTGGTATTCAGCCTCTTTTTCGGACGCCTGGCCAAGGTGCCGTCCGACGGGGTGCCCTACCCTATCTTTTGTTATGCGGCCATGGTGCCCTGGTCCTTTTTCGCGGGCGCCGTGTCCCATGCCGCGGACAGCCTGGTGGGCAGCGCCAACCTCATCTCCAAGGTCTATTTCCCCCGGATCATCATGCCCCTGGCGGTGATGCTCTCCGGACTGGTGGACTTTTTCGTGGCCTTCAGCCTGGTGATCGGCCTGATGGCCTATTATCATCTGGTTCCCACCCTGCAGATTATCTGGCTGCCCGCATTTCTGCTCCTGGCTCTGATCACCGCGCTGGGAGCGGGCTTGTGGCTCTCCGCCCTGAACGTCCAATTCCGGGACGTGCGCTATACCCTCCCCTTTTTGGTGCAGTTCTGGCTCTTTGCTACGCCCGTGGCCTATCCCAGCAGTCTCTTGCCCGAACCCTGGCGCACCTTTTACGGCATCAACCCCATGGCCGGAGTGGTGGAAGGCTTCCGCTGGGCCTTGCTGGGCACCGCCGCGCCCGGCCCCATCATCGCGGTTTCCGCGGTCTTCGCCCTGATATTTCTGGTCACCGGGCTTTTTTATTTTCAACGCATGGAAAGCATCTTCGCGGATATCATTTAACGGTCGCCACTCATGGGCTCTCTGGCTATACGCGTCGACAATCTGGGAAAGAAATACCGCCTGGGAGGGCTCTCCACCGGCTACAGCACCATCCGGGAGACCCTCACCGACGCCTTTCTGTCGCCGCTGCGGCGTCTCCAGGCCCTGGCCCGGGGCCAGGGCGCGATAGAGGCCGCGTCAACCTTCTGGGCCTTGCGCAATGTCTCCTTCACCGTGGACCATGGGGAGGTGGTGGGCATCATCGGCCGCAACGGCGCGGGCAAGACCACGCTTCTGAAGGTCCTCTCCCGGGTCACCGCACCCACGGAAGGCCGGGTGCAGCTCTTCGGCCGGGTGGGTTCCCTTTTGGAAGTAGGAGTGGGCTTTCACCAGGAACTGACCGGCAGGGAAAACGTTTATTTGAGCGGCGCCATCATGGGCATGAGAAAAAGGGAGATCGACCGCAAGTTTGACGAAATCCTGGCCTTCTCCGGGGTGGAGGACTTCATCGACACTCCGGTGAAGCGCTACTCCAGCGGCATGTACACCCGCCTCGCCTTTTCCGTGGCCGCGCACATGGAGCCGGAGATTCTCATAGTCGACGAAGTGCTGGCCGTGGGCGACATGGCCTTCCAGGAGAAGTGCCTGGGCAAGATGTCCGACGTGGCCAAGGCGGGCCGCACCGTGCTCTTTGTCAGCCACAATATGTCCGCCATTTCCCAGCTCTGCCCTACTTCCATCCTGCTGGAAGAAGGGCGGATCAAATTCCGGGGCCCCAGCCCGGAAACCATCGGCCGCTACCTCAACCTGATGCAGAACACCAAATTTTCCCAGTTCGACCGGCGCCAGGACCGCCGGGGAAACGGGGTCTTGAGAATCAAGCGCCTTTATCTGGAGGACGAATCAGGCCGGGAACTGGACGTGGTCCCCTGCGGCGCCAGGGTGCGCCTGGTCTTGGAATACGCCGGGGCCGACCCGCAGAAGGCCTTGTCGGACGTGGCCGTCCACGTCCTGGTGGCCAACGGCGCCACCCGCCTTTTTTCCCTGTTGAGCGACGTCTCCGGCGGCCTCTTCCACAATTTACCCCCCTCCGGCAGGTTCGTCTGCGACTTGGACCGGCTCCCCTTGATGCCGGGGAATTACGATCTCCATTTTCTCGTGTTCGCGGGCCGGCAGCTGGCGGACAAGATTTTCTTCGCCTGGCCTCTGGTGGTGGGCGACGGCGATTTCTTCGGCACCAGGCGCCTCTCCAACAACCGGGACATCCACGGCAGCCTCCTGGTGCCCCATGCCTGGTCCCTGGAGCCGAAAAGAGGCGATCAAAACGAGCCGGTATTAACAGCGAAATAATTGAAAGAGCAATTAAATATCATGATTAAAAAACAACAAGATGAAGCCCTTAAATACTTTGAAGAGCATGCCGAGAAATGGCGGAAATTAGCTAAGTCATCGGCTTACGACAAGGTAAATGTAATTAAACAGAGAAACGATTTTGTGTTAAAAGTCGTTGCAGACAGAAAAATTACCGATACGGCCTTGGACGTGGGATGCGGCACCGGCGACCTGGTTTGTGAAATGGCCTCCCGGGGAATCAAGGCCCTCGGCGTGGATTTTGCCCGGGAAATGATCGATCTCGCCGAAGAAAATGCCCGGAATTCGAATCTTTTGAATGCAAAATTCTTTTGCTGTTCTATTTTTGATTTCCCTTTCGAACCCGAAAAATATGATCTGATCTCCGCCAATGGATTTATTGAATATATTTCGTATGCAGAACTTGATCGATTATTCAAATCTTCTTATGAGTCTCTTAAGAAGGAAGGTTCTTTGGTTTTGGGTTCAAGAAACAGACTTTTTAATATCTTTTCCTTAAACAAATTCACTCAAGATGAAATAGTCAGTAATGAGATAATTGCACTTCTACTTGAGGCTATCCAAATAATGAAATCGGAACATATCGCTGATTTAATAGGCTTCGAGACCGCGCCGCTGCAAAAAGAAGATAAGGAACATGAAATTACAGGGATAAAGGTTTCCACCAGGTATCAATTCACCCCCGCGCAATTGGCAAGTATGCTCCATGCCAAAGGATTCGAACCGATTGAGATTTATCCCATCCATATTCACGGCAGTTTCCCAAAATTTAAGGAGAAAAACCCTGCCGTGCATGTGCTTATCGCCAATTTCCTCCAGGAATTTGCCAAAAACAATGCCTGCTTGATCCCGCAATCATCATCATTTATGATTCATGGCAAGAAAAGATAACAGTATGTCAGTAACTGTAGTAATGTATCACTTTATAAGAGATCTTAAACACTCCAGGTATCCCGAAATTAAGGGCCTGGATTTGGCTCTCTTTAAACATCAACTGCAATATATTTCGAAATATTACAAAGTTGTTCAAATGGAAGACGTAATCGAGGCCCTAAAAAGTTATAAAAGGTTGCCGAAGAATTCGTTGCTACTGACATTTGATGACGGACTTAAAGAGCATTTTGAGGTTGTCTTTCCCATACTAGATAGGCTCGGATTCCAAGGAAGTTTTTTCCCACCGGGGAAGGCGATTTATGAACATAAGGTCTTGGATGTTCATAAAATCTCCTTTGTCTTGGCTTCCGTGAAAGATAAAAATCAGCTTATTGATGATATTCATTCTTTAATGGATAAATATCGCACAGAATATAAGCTTAAACCCAATGAACATTATTATGAAAAAGTAGCTTCCAGACGGGGATTTGATCACGAGCAAGTGGTTCTAATTAAAAGCCTGCTTCAGAAAAATTTGCCTAAGAAATTACGGGAAACGATTATTAATAATTTATTTTCCAAGTATGTCGGCATTGACGAAGCGGTATTCTCCAGGGAACTTTACATGGATGTTGAGCAGTTAAAGTGCCTAATTAGGCAAGGGATGTACCTAGGTAACCATGGATGGAACCATTATCGGCTAAATGGCGTGCCTGCAGCCCAACAAGCAGAAGAGATAGACCTCTCATTAAATTTTTTGGAAATTCTCGGATGTAACAATGCTCAATGGGTTATGAGTTACCCGTATGGCGAATATGACTCTTCCTTGACTAATTTATTAAAAAGGCGTGGTTGTGCCCTTGCCCTGACTACCCAAGTCGGGATCGCCAATTTAGCCACTTGCGCCCCCTATGGCTTTCCTAGATTAGATACGAATGATCTGCCGAAGAATAAAGACGCCGCGCCTAACGAGTGGACATTGAAAGTTATTGAAGGTCAAAATGAACAGATGAATTCAAATCTTCAGTAAACCACCGGGAAGAACATTGATTTGCCGGTAATGGCCGCTTCCGGAGCCGATGCTCCGGCGGCGCCTGTCAGAGGCGGGTTCACCATCCAGGGTTGCCGCCGGATCAATCCGGATAGTTAATGCAGCTAACCCTTAAAAAAGGAGAAAAGCTATGCCTCCTGATCCCCTGCAAATCGCCACGGAAAGAAAAGCTCTCATGAACCTGATGGATGAAGGGGATTACAAAATCCCCAACCGCCGGGTCGATGAGAACCTGCTGCTGGCCACCTGGAATATTCAGCAATTCGGCAACAAAAAGTCGGCCCGGGCCCTGCAGTACATTGCCGACATCTGCGAGCGGTTCGACATCGTTGCCCTCCAGGAGGTCAAAACCGATCTTCGGGGCCTCAGCAAGCTGCAAGAGCTTCTGCCGGGGAACTATAAAATCCTGGTGACCGACCCCACCGGCAATAACGAGCGGTTTGCCTTCTTATACGACAAGCGCACGGTGATCAGCACCGGTCTCGCCTGCGAAATCGGCTTCACCGTATCCGGGGAAACCCATACCGGTTATCAACTGCACCGTATGCCCTATTGCGCCTCGTTCCGGGCCGGCCGCTTCGATTTTGTGCTTACCAGCGTCCACATCTTTTATGGGAAGACCGAGGCCGACAAGGCGGAACGCGTCAAAGAAATCGCGGCCCTGGTGGATTACATCGACCGGCAGTCCAAGGCCGAGAAAGATAAAGTCTTCGACCGGGATTTCTTTGTGGTGGGAGATTTCAATATCGAAGAAATGGGAGACCGGTTTTTCAATGCCTTGTCAGCGAAAGGGTTTCAAATGCCGCCTAATTTGAATACCCTCCATACTAATTTCGCCCGGGATAAAACCTTTGACAAGATCGCCTGGGTGGACCGGCCTTCCTTTTCGTTCAGCGGCAATTGCAATATAGTCCCCTTTTATAAGGCTTTATTTCAGGATGCCGGCCCGCCGGGCGGCAAAGCCGAAATCAGCGATCATCTGCCCCTGTGGGCGGAGTTTAAGATCAACAAACTGACCCAGGAACTTGACCAGATTATCAACACGGGGTAATGAGGTAGGTTCTACTTGAAAATACTCTTAGTCCAACCCAGAGGTTCCGGCTTCATCGGCCAGGTGTCCAAGAGCGGCAGGGCCGGTTTCGCCGGCGCGGCCCTGACCACCATCGCCGGACTCACACCGCCTCAACACCAGGTGGTCCTGCATGACGCCCGTTTAAGCGAGCCGGACTACGACGGTGACTGGGACCTCATCGGCTTCACCGGGATGACCTGCGAGATTCCCCACGTCTACCGGATGGCCGGCGAGTTCCGCAAACGGGGCAGGATCGTGGCCATCGGCGGCCACCACTCCACCGCGCTTCCTCAGGAAGCCGCGCTGCACGCCGATATTGTGGTGGTGGGCGAAGCCGAGGGACTGTGGCCACAGGTCCTCTCCGACCTGGCAGGCGGCGGGAAAAGGCCGCAGATTTATCAAAACGATGCGCTCATTGAGATGCGCCATATGGCCATCCCCCGGCGGGACCTGCTCAACCAGAAAATGTTCTCGGTTTACGCCACTCTCCAGGCCACCCGGGGTTGCCCCTTCGACTGCAATTATTGCACGGTTACCAAATTTTTCGGCCGCAGCTACCGCTGCCGGCCGGTTGCGGAAGTGGTGGCGGAAATTCAAAGCGAGCCTGCCAAACGCTGGATGTTCTTGGACGACAATCTCATTGCCGACGGCAAATATGCCAAGGAGCTGTTCCGGGCCTTGATCCCTTTGGGAATCACCTGGGGTTCCCAGTCTTCCTTCACCATGACCAAGGATGCGGAACTGATGGACCTCTATGTGGCGGCCGGGGGAAGGTATGTCTTCATCGGCTTCGAGTCCATCTCCCCGGAGATACTCAAATCGGTGCGCAAAAGTTTTAACCGGCCCGAGGAATACCTGGCGGGCATCCGGCAGTTGCAGCGCCGGGGCATCACCATCATGGGCAGCTTCATCTTCGGCCTGGATGGCGACGACGTGGGGGTCTTCAAGCGTACCGTGGATTTCGTCAATGCCGGTAAAATCGATGTGGCCCTTTATAATATCCTGACCCCCTTTCCGGGCACCAGGCTGTACGAAGACCTTGACCGCCAGGGGCGCATCCACGACCGCAACTGGGCCCATTACGACGCCTGCCACTCGGTCATTCACCCGGAGGGGATGTCTTCCGAAGAACTTCAGGAAGGCTTTTTTTGGGCCGTGCGGGAAACCTATACCGCGTCCAACATCTTACAGCGCATACTGCGCTTCGATGCAGGCTTGAAGCATCGCCTGGCCGCGTCCTATGGGTACTATCGCAAGGCCCGGAAGTTTTGTGCGCCGCCGCCGCACCCGGAGAAGTATAGCAACCCTGCTTCTGCCGTATCAGGGAAATAAAATTGTCTTTATTGTGAGTTTGTTAAAATAATTTAAAATATGGGGCATATGGAGTTCCATCCCAGTTTCCGGATAGAAAATCGCACCATAGGCCAAGGCGCCCCGGTATTCATCATTGCCGAGGCCGGGGTCAACCATTTCGGGGATCTATCCAAGGCCCTGGCCCTGGTGGACCTGGCGGCCGCGGCGCAAGCGGACGCGTTTAAGACCCAGGTCTTCGCCACCGACCGCCTGGTGTCAGGCCGCCTCCCCGCCTGGCGGAAACGGCTCCGCCCCAAGGAAGTCGGCTTCGATTTCCTGGCGCGCATGAAAGAGCGCTGCGATCAACGGGGCCTGATCTTCCTGTGCACCGCGCACGAGGAATCCACCCTGCCCTGGCTGGATAAGCTTCAAGTCCCGGCCTTTAAAATCGGCTCCGGCGAGCGGGACAATTTTCCCTATTTCCGGGAGGTCGCGGCCCGGGGCAAACCCATCATTCTCTCCACCGGCATGTATGAACTGGAGACGGTCCGGAAAACCCTCGAAGTATTGGCGGACGCGGGCTGCCGGGACCTGGCCCTGCTCCACTGCGTTACCAGCTATCCCACCCCCTACGATCAGGTCAATCTCCGGGCCATGAACGCCTTGCGGGAGGTCTTTCCCGGTCCCGTGGGCTATTCCGACCACACCGGCGGCCACCACGCGGTCCTGGCCGCGGTGGCCCTGGGCGCGGCGGTGGTGGAAAAGCACATCACCCTGGATTTTAACGTGCCCGACGCCCAGGACTGGAAGGTCTCCGCGGGTCCCGAGGATTTTCCCCTGCTGGTGCAGCAGATCCGGGAGGTGGAAGCGGCCCTGGGCAGCGGCGTCAAAGAAGTGCAGCCCTGCGAGGTTCCGGCCCTCGAATGGGCCTTGAAAAGACTGGTGGCCGCCCGGAACCTGGCCGCCGGCACGGTCCTGGAAAAGGACATGCTCATCGCCAAGAGGGCGGGAGCGGGCCTGACGCCGGTGCATCTCCCGGCAATCCTCGGGCGCAGGCTGAACCTGGACCTCACTGCTGATGAACCTCTCGAATGGGAGCACCTGGTGGCCCCATGAGCGCACGGCATATCGCAGTCTTGACCGGCAAACGCGGCGGCTACGGGGCCATGAAACCCATGCTCAAGCTGCTGGACGCCGATCCCGCTATCGAACTCTCCCTCATTGTCACCGACCAGCACGTCAATCCCCGGTTCGGGGCCACCATCACCGAAGTGGAGAAAGACTTCCGGGTGGCTGCGGCCGTGGACATGGAGCAGGACGGCGGCAGCGGCCGGGCCCGGGCCCGGGCCATCGGCGTCTGCATGAGCAAGATGGCGGAGCTGCTGGGCGAGTTGCGGCCCCAACTCCTGGTGCTGTACGGCGACCGGGGGGAGGTCATGGCCGCGGCCCTGGCCGCCCTGCATTTAGGCATTCCCGTGGCCCATCTCCAGGGCGGGGACCGCTCGGGAAACATGGACGAACTGATCCGCCACGCGGTGACCAAACTCTCCCACCTGCACTTTGCCTCCAACATGGAGAGCGCGGCCCGCATCCTCAGTCTCGGTGAAGAACCCTGGCGGGTGCACGTGGTGGGGGATAACCACATCGACCAGATCGTGGCCCGGGATTATACGGACCCGGACACTCTGCGAAAAAATTATGACATTCGCACCGATGAGCGGCCTCTCATCGTCCTGCAACACCCGGAAACCACCCGCCACCGGGATAATTATGCGGATATGCTGACCGCCCTGGACGCGGTCCTGGCCCTGAAACGGCGCACTCTCATCATCTACCCCTGCTCGGACCAGGGCTACGAAGAAGTGGTCCGGGCCATCGAAGAGGCCCGGGGCCGGCCCGGGGTCTCCATTCACCAAAATATCGAGGCCGAAGATTTTTGGGGTCTGCTGGCCATCGCCGGAGCGCTCATCGGCAATTCCTCCGCGGGGCTCATCGAAACCCCTTATCTGAACATCCCCGCCATCAACCTGGGCAAACGGCAAAAGGGGCGGCGCCGGGCCGAAAACGTCATTTCCTGTGAATATGACCGGGAGGAAATCGCCGCGGCCCTGGATAAAGCCCTGAACGACCCGGACTTCGGCCGCCAAGTCGCGGAGTGCAGCCGTCCCTTCGGCGACGGCCTGGCCTACCAGCGGATTGTGGCGGTGCTCAAGAGCATCCCCCTGGATGAACGACTTTTAAATAAGATCATTACCTGATCCCTATGCCCCGTCCCGTTGCCCTATATTACCGGATGCTGCGGTATCAACCCGAGAACCTGGCGTTCCTCCGGGAACATTTCCGGCTCATCGAGCTTGAGAATCCCGGCGAGGACCGGGAGGAGGTTCTCCACGAGGTTGACCTCTGCTTCGCGCCCCTGGGCTATTATTTCAGCGCCGGGAAGATGGATAACTGCCCCCGGCTGAAGGCCATCGCCACCAACACCACCGGCGTGCCCCATATTGACATGGACGCCGCCCGGGTCCGGGGGATCAAGGTCTTTTCCTTGCAAGAGGAGACCGAGTTTCTGTCCACCATCACCCCCACCGCGGAGCATACCATCGGCCTGCTCCTGGCCCTGTTGCGCCGCAGTCCCTGGGCGCATAACGCGGTCCTGGCCGGGGAGTGGAACCGCCGCCCCTTCGGCGCGCCCCGGATGCTCTCCCGCCTGTCTTTGGGGCTTATCGGCTGCGGCCGCTTGGGGTCCATGGCGGGGCGCTACGGCCTAGCCTTCGGCATGGAGGTAGCCTTTTACGACCCTTATCTGCCAGTACCCCCCATGGGGATGGCCCGATGCAATACCTTGGAGGAATTGGTGTCATCTGCCGACGTGGTGAGCCTCCACGTCCACGCCAATGCCGCCACCCACAAGATGATCAACCGGGACCTCTTCCTGAAATTCAAGCCCGGCAGCTACCTGGTCAATACCGCCCGGGGGGAGTTGGTGGACGAAGCGGCCCTGCTGGAGATGCTCACCAACGGGCGCCTGGCCGGGGCCGCGCTGGACGTGCTGGACGGGGAATTCACCCCCGGTTTTCAGGTGGCCGCGCATCCCCTGGCGGCTTATGCCCGGGACCACGACAACCTGCTGCTCACCCCCCATATCGGCGGCTCCACCGTGGACGCCTGGCGGGAAACGGAGAAGCGGGTCATCGACCTGGCCTGGGCTTACCTTGGAGAGACGCAATGAAAGAATACCTCACGCAAAGCCGCCAAGACGCAAAGACGCAAGATAATTTTAGGTTTGCGCCTTTGCGCCTTTGCGTCTTTGCGTGAGAAAATATTTTAGGAAATCTATGCATATCATAACCGCCGCGGCCTGGGGCTTCATCCCCGCCCGGGGGGGCTCGAAAAGCATCCCCCTGAAAAATCTGGCCTTCTTCGGGGGCCGGCCCCTGCTGGACTACGGCCTGCTGGCCGCTAAGGCCTGGTCGGGGTTTGCCCGGCTCTTTTGCAGCACCGATTCCCCGGAGATCGCGGCCCGGGCCCGGCTCCTGGGCGCGGAAGTGCACCACCGCCCTGCGGACCTGGCCGGGGACGACACTCCCATTTACGAGGTAGTGGCCCATTTCCTCCATGACCTGGAAGAAGAGGAGGGACAGGTGGCGGAGATCATCGCCCTGCTCCAGCCCACTTCCCCCTTCCTGCTGCCGGAGCATATTGAGGGTTGCGTCGGGGGCCTCCGGGCGAACTTAGCCGCGGGTTCAGCCCAAACCGTGGTCCCCTGCCCCCACAACGCCCACGCCTATAACCAGCGCGTGGTTGAAGACGGCAAAGTCAGGTTCCGCTTTCCCGAGGAGCGCCGTTTGGCCTATAATAAACAGACCAAGCCGAAGCATTATCTCTTCGGCAACCTCCTGGCCTTTCGCAGCGAAGCAATCCTGGCCCAAGGCACCCTCTTTGCGGAGCCTTCCCTGGCGGTCCCCATCAGCCGCCCCTATGATTTTGACGCGGACGACGCCGCGGATTTCCTACTGGGGGGCCTGATCCTCGCCCAGGGCCTGGTGCGCCTGCCCCATCTGCCGCCGGCGTAAAACTTGATGGAGAAGGAGTGAGAGCGATGCGCATCCTGATCTTGGGTGGAGACGGCTACCTGGGTTGGCCCACGGCCATGCATTTCTCCTATGAAGGGGACAGGGTCATGGTGGTGGACAACTTCTCCAAGCGCCAGATCGAAATGAATTTCGGCATCGAGCCGCTGGAGCCCATCGCCACCCTGCACCGCCGCGTGGCCCTATGGCGGGAGATTACCGGCCGGGAGATCATCCTCAAGGCCGGCAGCCTCCTCAACCACCGCTTCATCTATAAAATCATGGATGAATTCCAGCCGGACGCGGTGATCCATTACGCTGAGCAGCCCTCCGCTCCCTATTCCATGTGGGACCGGGAAGGCGCGGTCTTCACCCAGTATAACAACGTCATCGGCACCCTGAACCTGCTCTTTGCCCTGAAAAAACACTGTCCCGAAGCCCACCTGGTCAAATCCGGGTCCATGGGGGAGTACGGCTGCCCCAATATCGATATCGAGGAAGGCTACCTGACCATTGAACACCACGGCCGTACCGACACCCTGCCCTTCCCCAAGTCGCCGGGCAGTTTCTACGACCTCTCCAAGGTCCATGATTCCTACAATATCATGTTCGCCTGCAAAAACTGGGGACTGCGGGCCACCGACCTCAACCAGGGGGTGGTCTACGGCCTGGAGACGGACCACACCCGGCTGCACCCGGAGCTGCGCACCAGCTTTCATTACGACGACATCTTCGGCACGGTGCTGAACCGCTTCTGCGTCCAGGCGGTGGCCGGCATGCCGCTTTCGGTTTACGGCCAGGGGGGGCAGACCCGGGGATTTCTCAATCTCCGGGACAACATCAAATGCGTGGAACTGGCCGTGGAAAGCCCCGCTTCCCTGGGTGAATGCCGCGTATTTAACCAGTTTACCGAGGTCTTCTCCGTGCGGCAATTGGCGGAGATGGTGCGGGACGCGGCCCGGAAAAAAGGGATGAACACCGCCCTCCAACACCTGGAAAACCCCCGGAGCGAACCGGAGGAGCATTACTATAATCCCCGGCATGTCAAGCTTCAGGAGTTGGGCCTGAAGCCCCACCTCCTGTCCGAGGCCGTCATCGGGGAAATGCTGGATTATATCAGCCGGGCCGCAAGCCGGATCAACCGGGAGGTCATCCTGCCCCGCATCAAGTGGCGTCAGGATTCGGGTATCGGGCGGCCTTCCACCCCCGGAGTCCCCCCCGACGCCGCCGGGGTTTGAGACATATGACCACATCTCATTCCCCTGTCGACGTCTGGCTCTGCGACCTGACCCATACCAAGCAAACCATAGCCAGCAATACCATTCCCCTGGCCATCGGGCTGGTGGCATCTTATGTCAAGAAGCGCCTGGGAGACCGCGTCAGCATCCGGCTATTCAAATATCCGGAAAAATTGATCGAAAATCTGCTCCTTAAGCCCCCCCGGGTCCTGGGGTTCAGCAATTACGTGTGGAACCTGGACCTCAGTTACTCCCTGGCCTCCAAAGCGAAAGCGCTCAGTCCGGAAACCATAATCATCTGCGGCGGCCCCAACTACCCCAAAGATGCCGCGGAGCAGGAGACTTTCCTGCAGCACAGGAACCTGATCGATTTCTACCTTTACCGGGAAGGGGAACCGGGATTATTGTCCTTGCTGCAAGCCTTGATGGCCCATAATTTCGATATTCGGGAAACCAAAAAGGCCGGCCTGCCCAACTGCCATTTCCTGGCGGACGGCAAATTGCAGGCCCTAAACAGCAACGTCCGCATTAATCTCAATGACATCCCATCCCCCTATACCACCGGCCTGCTCGATGAATTTTTCGACGGCAAGCTGATGCCCCTGGTGCAGACCAACCGGGGCTGCCCCTTTTCCTGCACCTTTTGTGCGGAGAGCGACCCCTTCTTCGATAAAGTCTCCTTCCGGCCGCCTGCTGAGGTGATCGGCGAACTGGAATACATCGCCCGGAAGGTGCAGGGCAATAAGAATATCTTCATCGCCGATTCCAACTTCGGCATGTATCCGCAAGACCTGGAGATCGCTAAAGGTATCGCCGGGGTCCACGAGAAATCCGGTTTCCCCGATTACATCCACGTGGCCACCGGCAAGAACGCCAAGGAACGGGTCCTGGAGGCGGCGCGCCTCACCGGCGGCCTCTTTCGCCTCTCCGCGTCCGTCCAGTCCACTGACCCCCAGGTCTTAAAGAACATCAAACGCCGCAATATCCCGCCGGAGACCATCATCAGCCTGGCCCAAACCGCCGCCCAAATCGGCAGCAATACCTACGCCGAAGTCATCCTGGCCCTGCCGGGAGACAGCAAGGAAGCCCACTTCAAGAGCCTCGAAGACGTCATTAACGCCAATCTTAACTACATCCGCTCCTTTACCCTGATGTTGTTAAAGGGCACCGAACTGGACTCGCCGGAGACCGTCGCCCGCTTTGGCCTGATAACCAAATACCGGGTGCTGCCCCGGTGCTACGGCGTTTATCAATTCGGGGAGGATAAGGTATTATCGGTGGAGACGGAAAAGGTCTGCGTCGCCAGTAATACCTTAACTTTCGATGATTACTTGGAATGCCGCCTGTTTGCCTTGACCCTGGAAATATTTTATAACGACGCGGTTCTGGCCGAGCTGTTGGCCTTCCTCGGGGCCTACGGCATCCGGCCCTTCGAATTTCTGAAAAGGATTCATGACCGCAGGACTGCGTTCCCCGGAGCTTTGCAGGAGATGTACAACAATTTCCTCCGGGAGACCCGGGAGGAACTTTGGGATTCGGAAGAACAACTATTGGCCTTCGCCAAACAGGAGCAGGTCATCCAAAAATACGTGGACGGCGAATATGGCAGCAACCTGATATTTAAGTACAAGGCCCTTTCCTTTCTGAAACATATGGCGGCAATCCACCAGGCGGCCCTGGAGACCGCGGCGGAAATAATCGAGGAGAAGGAAGTCGAACAACCGAAGGCGGCGCTGGACTTTTTGCGGGAATTGATGCGCTATAGTCTCTTGAGGAAAAATAATCTCCTGGAAACCGCGCCCTCTTATGAAGAGACTTTCACTTATGATCTGGCCGCGGCCGCGGCCGGCGGTTTCCAGGGGCAGCCAGGCAAATGGAAATTGCCTGATCCGGAAAGATTGCGGTTCTCCCACGACCGGCAGCAGCAGGAAATCATGAACGGCCACATCCAAGAATACGGCCTCAGCATCGTGGGCATCGGCAGGATTCTCTCCCGGGTGCATCTCAAGAAGATGTACCGGCAGGTGGCGGCCGTCACCGGCTGAAAGCCGTTCCGCCGCAAATTCACCGCAGTTGCTCATGAGCCATTGGCTCACCCGTTAACCATGAAAAGTCCGTAGGGCGGGCGTCTCGCCCGCCCAGTACCGCACAGGCGAGACGCCTGTGCCACCAGGTAACTGGAACTTTTCAAGCCAGAGACGCAGAGGACGCAGAGAATCGCAGAGAGAGAATATATGAATTCTTCAAGGACCTTTTGATATGCTTGGTAAAAGGATAACTTTGTCTCGATGAAAACCCTTCTGATCATGTCCCGGGGCAGCCGCACCGCGCCTTTGTTCAAGGCCATGGCTGACGAATTGGCCCGGGACTTCAACGTCGTTGCGGCCATTAACACCGCGGCCGGGGAACCGGAAAACCATTGGTGGCGGGACTTCCCCCCGCAAAAGGTCATCGATTTTTCCCCCTGCCTTCCCCAAGGCGGTGAGAGCCGGGAATCCTGGCCGGAGTCCCTGGTGTCGCAGATCGAAGGGGAAACCGGGGTCACCTTATATAAGGCCACCAGCAATTATCAGCTCTACCGGAGATTATACAAATCCTTCATCGGCCCCAGGTCCTGGGTCCCGGTTTATGAACGGGAAAAAGAGATTGTCCGGGAGTACGCGGGTTCTTACCGGCTGTTGACGGAGATTTTCCGGAAATTTAACCCGGACGTGGTTTTCTACGAAACGGTGGATTGTATCTCCGCTTTTCTGGCCCTGGCCCTGGGTTACCGCCGCGGCGTATTCTCGTTTTCTTACGCGCCGGCCCCGGCTTATGACGGCGTCAAGGTTGTCTTGCCTTACGGAACCTTTCGCCACAATATCATCATGGAAGAATTGTTTAAACATCCGGACCTGATCCTCCCTGAATCCCGCCAGGCAGCCGGGGAGGTTATCAATCGTCTCACTCAGAAAACGGTTGCTCCCCCCTGGTATGTGCAGCCCTATAACCGGATTGTGCGCAAGTCTCTCTATCTCCATCCGGGACGTCTCATCCAAAACTTGCGCCGCCGCGCCACCCGGCCCCGGGTTCTGGAGTATCTCCGGAAACTGCACAACCTCGCCTGGCTGGAAAAGCACTCCCAGCGCGCCGTCCCTGCAGGTCCGTTCATCGCCTTTTTTCTCCAGCACCAGCCGGAGGCCTCCACCTGCTCCGTTTCCCCCCGCTGGATCGATCAGGATAGAATCATCGAACAGCTGGCCATCAATGCCCCATTCGGCCTGAAAGTGTTGATCAAAGAAAATCCCCGCACCTTCGGATACCGGGGCAAGGAATATTTCGCACCGCTGCTGGAACTCCCCAACGTCTACATGTGCCATCCCGCGGTCAACACCTTTGAAGTGGCTCAAAAAGCCGCCGCTATTTTCGCCATCACCGGTTCCCCCGGTTTGGAAGGCATTATCATGGGAAAACGGGTGGGTATCCTGGGGCGGCCCTTTTACGCGTTCTACCCCGGGGTTAGGATTTTGAGTTATCCTGAAGAGATTTTTCCCGCCCTGCGGGATGACTCCTGGCAACTCCAGAATATGACGCAGGAACGGGAGGATTTCACCGCCGCCTACCTCCAGTCCCTTAACGATTACGGCCCCGTGCCCCCGGGACAGGTCTGGCCGCTGCCCGAGGTGGCGGGTCCCCAACTGGCCCAGGCCTTGCGGCAGACTTTAAGTTTTATCGAGTCCCGGAATTTACGGCCGGCTGATTTCGACCCGGGCATCGGGGTCTGAACGGATAATTACTCGCAAAGGCGCAAAGACGCAAAGAAAGACGCAAATAATTAAGAAGAAAAGAAGTACCGAAGATTTTTTAAAATAAATATTTATCCTATTTCTCTCTGCGTTTCCTCTGCGCCTCTGCGGTTAAAAAAGTAGATTTTGCCGCAGAGACGCAGAGGTCGGAGAGAAAAGACTCGCAGAGAAAACTTTCCGGAGCCATGTGGGGAAAAATTAACAAAGCCGTATCCGATCCGGTCTGGCTCGCCTACCGGCTCCGGGCCCTGCTGGACCGCCGCGGCCTCTGGCGGCGCTACGCCTCCTTGGCCGGAAAGGCCGGTCTGCAGCGTCTATATTTTATCCTTTCCCTGGATTGTGATACGGTGGATGATATCGCGGTCGTCTCCGAGGTGCACGCCCGCTTGCTGGACTTGGGCGTCAAACCGGTGTATGCGGTCCCAGGGGAGTTGCTCCGGAAAGGCGCAAAGGTTTATCGGGGGCTGATGGAATCCGGCGCTGAATTCATCAATCACGGCTTCACCGAACACATGTATTTTGACGCGCGGCGGGGGGCTTATGAGAGTTGTTTCTTCTATGACCGCCTGCCCCGGGAGCAGGTGCGCCAAGATATCCTGGCCGGAGACGCCTGCCTGCGGGAGGTGCTGGGGGTAGTTCCCCAAGGGTTTCGGGCCCCCCATTTCGGCGCCTTCCAAAAACCGGAGCAATTGCGCTTCCTCCATGGAGTCCTAAAAGAATTGGACTACCGCTTTTCCACGTCCACCATGCCTTTTTATTCCTTCCGCCATGGGCCGGTATTCAGCCGCTTCGGAATCCGGGAAATCCCGGTATCCGGCAGGGACAGCTCCCCCTTGAACATCCTGGATTCCTGGACCTTTTTTGCCGCCTCGGGCCACGGCTTCTCTCCCGGAGACTATTTCAGGGAAGGCGAAGCCGCCGCTGACAACTACCGGCACCTGGGCGTGGGGCTGCTCAATTATTATGTTGATCCCTCCCATGTTCATCAGCAGGAGGCTTTCTATCAAACCGTGGATAACTGGCGCAGGCTCGCCCGCCCGGTGAATTATCGCGAGTTTTTAGAGGAAATCAGCTAATGGCCACCATCTTAGTGACCGGCGGCGCCGGAGCCATCGGCAGCAGCCTGGTTAAGGGCTTAAGCCGGGAGCACCAGGTCCTGGTCCTGGACGACCTCTCTTCCGGCTGGATTGAAAATCTGCGGGGTCTGCCGGTGAAATTCTGGCGGGGTTCGGTAACCGATGACGAAATTCTGAAAGAAGTCTTTGCCGCTTCTCCCGAGATCGTCTACCACCTGGCCGCCAATTTCGCCAATCAGAACTCTTTCGACTATCCCCAGAAAGACCTGCTGGTCAACGGCCTGGGAACCTTGAAAGTGCTGCAATACGCCCGGGAGGCAGGAGTGCGCCGCTTCGTCTATACCTCCTCCTCCTGTGTTTACGGGAATATTACCGAACCCATCGGCGAAGACAGCCACCAATTTTCCCTGGATACGCCCTATGCGGTCACCAAGTTATTGGGAGAGCAATACGTCAATTTTTTCCATCAGCACCACGCCTTGCCCACGGTGATCTTCCGTCTCTTCAACTCTTACGGCCCCGGCGAATATCCCGGGAAATACCGCAACGTCATCCCCAACTTCATGTTCCGGGCCTTGCAGGGGGAGCCTTTGGTCATTACCGGCAGCGGTGAGGAGACCAGGGACTACACCTTTATTGAGGATACGGTCGCGGCCCTGACCCTGGTCGTCTCCAGGCCGGAGGCCGTGGGCCGGACCTTTAACGTGGGCACCGGCATTGAGACCCCCATCCGGGAACTGGCCGAGCGGATCCGGGAGCTGTGCAACCCCGGCATCAGCATCGTCTTCCAGGAAAGACGCGTCTGGGACAGCATTTCCCGGCGCTGCGCCGATGTCTCCCGGATCAGGGAGACCCTGGGATTCGCCCCCCGGGTGGATCTGGAAACCGGATTGATGCGCACCTATCAATGGTTTAAGGAAAACCGGGTGGCGGAATTCCGGCCTTTATGAAAAATCTGCTGGTAGTGAGCTATCTCTTTCCCCCCCTGCTCAGCCCGGAGTCTCTCCTGCTGCTGGGCCGGGTCCGGGAACTGGCCCGGTTGGGCTGGAAGATCACCGCCCTGACCATCGATCCCCGGGCCACCCTGGAACTCCTAGACCACCGCCTGGAAGAATCCCTGCCGCCGCATCTCAGGGTAGTGCGCACCGGCCAGGCCCTCGTTCCTTTATATGCGCTGCCCCTGCCGGCAAAAATCTTTTTCAAATCCCTCACCCTTCTGGGCTTGCCGGAGATGCAGTTCCCCTGGTACCTTTACGCCCGGCGTCCGCCCCGGCGCCTCCTTGATGAAGGGGGATTCACCGCCATCTATTCCCATGCCAGCCACCACGTGAGCAACGTCGTGGGGCTGGCCCTCAAGCGCTTCACCGGCCTGCCCTGGGTGGCCAACTTCAGCGACCCCTGGCTGGATAATCCTTACCTCAAGTTCACGCCCTTTCAACGCCCCCTGGTCCGGGCCTTGGAGAAGGCCATCATCCGGGAAGCGGACGCGGTCATCTTCGTCACTTCCCAGACCGCGGATGCGGTGATGCGCAAGTACCCCAAGGAATGGCGCCAACGCGTCCATGTGATTCCCCATGGCTTTGAAGCGGGCATTTTGAAGGACCTGGACCCGGCCCCTCATCCCAGGCCGCGGTTGCGTCTGGTGTATACCGGCAGTTTTTACCGGGGCCGCCGCACTCCGGAAGGGTTGTTCCGGGGTTTGCAGCTCTTGCAGCGGGGGCGCAACCTGGCGGGCGAGTTGGAAGTCCGGCTGCTGGGTCCCCATGTCCCGCCCTACCAGGCCCAGGCCCGGAGCCTGGGTTTGGACGGAGTGGTGGCCTGCCTGGGGCCGGTGCCCTTTGAGGAGAGTCTTAAGGAAGCCGCGGCCGCGGACGTCTTGCTGGTGATTGACGCGGCCAGCGATGGCCCCAGTCTCTTTCTCCCCAGCAAATTGGTGGACTATATCCCGTTCCGCAAGCCCATCCTGGGGTTGACTCCCCTTGCAGGAGCATCCGCGGATGTACTGCGGCAATTGCGCTGTCCCATCGCCCCGCCCGATGACCCCCAGGCCATTGCCCGGGCGGTGGGGACGCTGCTCGACCTCCATCACGCGGGCCGGTTGGAGGTTTCTCCCGCTTATGATGCGGCCGCGGGCCGATACGACATCCGGCAGACCACGAAGGTTTTGGACGGCATTTTGGACAAGATTAGCCATAAAAGCTGACTGAAGGGATATCTCACGCAAAGGCGCAAGGACGCAAAGCAAGACGCAATATTTCATATCTCCGGGATTAATCGCCACATTTTTTTATCTTCCTTCCCTGTCTTCCCGATAAAAATACAGCGTCGAGGTTTTTCGCCGGGATGAGTCTGCGCCGGCCCTGCGGGCGGCAAACTGATCCCGCCGATCATTTGGCTTAAGAAAAACCACCGCCTCGTAAATTCAACAAGTTAATAAGTACCGGCTCAGCAAGCAAATTTCCTGGTCTCCCGCGCAAATTTCTGTTACGGCCACAGTTCCTTGCTCTTCACTGCCATTGCTCTGCGCCCCCGGCCGTTTTATGGCAAATATCGGCTAACTGCCAATTATTAAAGGAGATTGTGGTATGATGCAGGTAAAGTTATCCACCAAACTCTTAGGAGGATTCCTCTGCGTGGCTCTCATCACCCTGGCGGTGGGCTACCTGGGTTGGAGCAGCGCCGCCAACCTGGCGGGCCACCTCAACACCGTGGGCAAGGAGAGCCTGCCCAGCGTCCAATACTTGCTCACCATCCAGAAAAACATCGAATCCGTTCTCACTGCCCAAAACGCCTTGCTCAACCCCGGTCTCTCCCCGGAAATGAGAAAGCAGCAGTTCGACCGCATTGCCCAGGCCCGGGAGACTTATCAAAAGGCCTGGAAGGAATATGACGCCCTTCCGAAAAAAGGCGAAGCCGGCAAGGTCTGGGATCAGACCAAGAAAGCCGTTGAAGTCTGGCGAGACGAGAATACCAAATTCTTCAATATGGCCAAAGACCTGGATAAGGTGGCGGCATCCAAAGGCGAAATTTTCGAGGCCATGAATAAGCAGCTCCAGGAAAAATGTCTCCCCCGGCAGGCGGAAGGATCAGCCCTGTTGGAAAGGCTGATCAAGTTTGACGTGGACGAAGCCGGGAAGGCCTTGGCCCAGGCCGACGGGGTCGCGGCCAGGACCAGGTGGCTGTCCGTCCTGGGCATGATCACCGGGTCCGCAATGGCCCTGGCCTTAGGCGTCATTCTGGGTCTGGCCATTACCCGGCCCATCAACCGGATCATCACCCAACTCAATGAAGGAGCCAACCAGGTGGGCACGGCCTCCCACCAGGTCTCCCAGGCCGGCCAGGAGCTGGCCCAGGGGACCTCGACCCAGGCCGCGTCTTTGGAGGAAACCTCCTCCTCCCTGGAGGAGATGGCCTCCATGACCCGGCAGAACGCGGACAACGCGCGCCAGGCCGATTCCCTGATGCAGGAGACCAGCCGGATCGTTAAAGAGGCCGACCACTACATGCAGGATCTTACCGGCTCCATGCAGGAAATCTCCCAGGCCTCCAATGATACCGCCAAAATTATCAAGACCATTGATGAGATCGCCTTCCAGACCAATCTCCTGGCCCTCAACGCGGCCGTGGAGGCCGCCCGGGCCGGGGAGGCCGGCGCCGGTTTCGCGGTGGTGGCCGACGAAGTGCGCAATCTGGCCTTACGGGCCGCAGAGGCGGCCAGAAACACCGCCCATCTGATTGAGGGCACGGTGGACAAAGTCAAGGGCGGCTCCGACCTGGTTCTCAAGACCGGAGAAGCCTTCGGCCAGGTCACGGTCAGCGCCGTCAAAGTGCAGGAATTGGTGGCGGAGATCGCCGCCACTTCCCAGGAACAGGCCGAGGGCGCGGCCCAGATTAGCAAGGCGGTGGCCTCCATGGACGCGGTGGTGCAGCAGGTCGCGGCCAACGCCGAGGAGTCCGCCGGCGCCTCCCAGGAACTCAACGCCCAGGCGGTGCAAATGAAGCGGATCATCGATGAACTGGTAGTCCTGGTGGCGGGCAACAGCCGCAACGGCAACGGCAGCAAGGGGATGAGTTTGGCCCTGTTGGAAACCGGGGGCCGGCGCCTCCCGGCCGCGGTGGGACCGTTTGCCGGCAAGCCCCGGGCGCTCCTCAGCCGCCACCCCCAGGAACGCCAAGTCCAGGGGCTTACGCCGGAGCAGATAATTCCCCTGGAAGGTAAGGATTTCAAAGATTTTTAGGTCCATAGAAGACAAACTCTCCAAAATTTTGTGGTATCTTGAATGGTGGGCCTGGCTCACCATTCTTTATTTATGAGGATACGATGAAAAATAGACTGCTGCTGGTGGTATTGGCCTCGGCGCTGGCGGTCTCCGCGCTCCCTGCCGGGGCGGGAGAACCCATTAAGATCGGAGCCTTGTATAATCTGACCGGGGATATGGCTCCCATTGACGGCCCGGCCCTGAAAGGAGTCAGGCTCAAGGCCAAGCTGATCAATCAAGCAGGAGGCCTGCAAGGACGGATGCTGGAAGTGGTGAGCGTCGATACCAAGACAGACTTGCAAGACGCTGCCGCGGGGGCCCGGGACTTATTGTCCCAGGGGGTGGCGGCCGCGGTGGGCTACGGGGACACCGATTACGTCCTGGCGGCGGCGCCAGCGTTCCAGGAGCGGGGGCTGCCTTTTGTCACCTCCGGGGCCACCCTGCCTGATCTTCCCCGGCGGGTGGGAAACTGCCTGTTTATGGCGGCCTTCGGGGACGATGACCAGGCTGCGGCTATTGCCGCATTCAGTTATAACCGCCTCAAGGCCCGAAACGCCATCATCTGGACCGACCGTTCCATGGACTTCGCCAAGGCCCTGGCAAAATTCTTCCGCCAGGCGTTTTCCCAAGCCGGGGGCAATATTACCCAGGAGGAATTCTTTTCCTCCACCAAAGATTTTCCCGGCCTGGTCGCCAAATTCCGGGCCGCCCGTCTCCCCGTGGATCTGATCTTTATTGCCGCCGGACCCGAGGCCGCGGCCGTAGCCGTCAAAGGCATCCGGAAAGCGGGTATCACTCTCCCCATTGCCGGAGGCGACAGTTTTGACAGCGATGTCCTGGTTAGCGTGCCCGGGATCAGGCTCGCCCAGGGCCTCTATTTTGCAACTCACAGCTTTCGGGGCGAAACCAGGCCGGAAGTCCGGTTATTCGTTGAGGCTTATCGGAAGGAATACGGCCATCCGCCGGAAAACGCCTTTGCCGCCCTGGGGTTTGACGCCATGGGGATGATCGCCGCGGCCATCCGCCGCAGCAAGTCCACCTCGCCCGCGTCCCTATGCCCGGCGCTTTCGCAAACAATGGGTTATAATGGAGTTACGGGCAAAATCTCCTATACCCGGTCCTCAGGCGTGCCCGCTAAACCCGTAGCCATTATCGGGGTCCAACAGGGCCTTTTCAAGCCGCTCTGGTCCTGGCCCCCTAAGGAAGGAAAGAATGAACCATAAACCGATCCCTTACCGAGCCGTTAAATTCAGCTATGTTTTGACAGATACCCCCGTGGGCCCCTTGGGCCTGCATTTTACCTCAAAAGGCCTGGCGGCTCTGACTTTTAACGACCAAGATGCTGCCGCCGCAAATGCATCTCCGCCTCCGGAGATAGCTGCCTGGGTGGAAATTATCAAAAGAGGCGTCGACGGCTATTTCCATGGCCGCACCCTTGATCTCTCCTCCCTGCCCCTGGACCTCCGGGGTACCTCTTTTCAACTCCGGGTCTGGCGGGAACTGCGGAAAATTCCCTGGGGCCAGACCATCTCCTACAAAGAACTGGCAGCCCGGGCGGGCTCACCCAAAGGTTTCCGGGCCGTGGGGCAGGCCAACGGCGCCAACCCCATCCCTCTGATCATCCCTTGCCATCGGGTGATCAACGCCAACGGCGCGCTAGGCGGCTTCAGTTCCGGTCTGCACCGGAAAAAATGGCTGCTGGAGCATGAGGGGGCGATTTGAGAGAAGGCTGATAAAAGATTCACCGCAGAGACGCAGAGACCGCAGAGTTGCACAGAGAAATTATTTTTATGGTTTGGCGTGAAACGCCAAACCATAAATCTTTTCCTCTGCGAATCTCTGTGCCCTCTGCGCCTCTGCGGTTAAACAATTTCCCCCTCTTCCCCCTCACGGACGGCAACTGCGGCAGGGGCTGAAGCCTTGCAGGTAGGCCTGTTTAATGGCGGATATTTTCAGCCGGTTGGCCGCCGCAATCTTGGCGGCCAGGGGGCAGGCCGGGCGATGGAAGCGCAGGGTGCTGCGGTTGGCTGCATAAAACGGTTCGTCCTGATTCAGGGCTTTGACCCAAAGGCCCCGGCGGGCGTCCATGGCCTCGGTTTGGGCAGCCAGCAAAACTTCCCGGTGGCTGAGATTCGGAGGGTGGAAGTAAACCCGGGCCAGCCCCTGGCGCAACAAGGCCGCTTCCACCAGGGTATTATCCGCCAGAAAAACATGGGCCAGCAGGCGGTCGTACCGGTCGTAGCGGAGCGGGCCGTATTCCAGGCGCACCTCTTTTCCCTCGGCTAATTGGGCCAGATAGGCTTTGGCCTGATGGGCCAGAAATTCCGGGAGCCGCCCTTCCCTTTCCATTTCCGGCGCGTCGATGCCCAGGAGGCGAACTGCCTTGCCTGATGCCAGGATCAGGGTGTCCCCGTCGATCACCTGGATGACCCGGGCTTTTTGGGGGGGAGGTTGGGAGGTGCGGTCGCAGGCCCAGGCGAGGGCTGCGAACAAGAGCAGGAGGATGAGAAGGGTTTTCCGTTTTCCGTTTGCCGTTTTCCGTTTAGTTAGAAATAAACTCATTTTTTGAGGCCTGCGGCGCACCCGTAAAGACGTAAAAGACTTGCCCCCCTCACCCCAACCCTCTCCCCCCGCCAGTTAGCGGCAGGGGAGAAGGGTACCCTTTTCGGCGGGGGGAGAGGGAGTAAGTCCAGGAAGCACCTTGGTCTTTTAGTGGCCACTGGCCACTTTTCGAAGAAGCTCAGAGAACCCCGAGAGAGCTTATATTCATTCCCTCACTTATGCATTCTTTTACGGAAAACGGAAAACGATCATTTAAGTTTTTCGGCAAAATAAGGAATCGTGGCCTTCAGCCCTTCCTCCAACAGCACCTGCGGCTGCCAGCCCAGCTTCGCCTTGGCCCGGGAGATGTCCGGCCGCCGCCGTACCGGGTCGTCCGCAGGCAGGGGTTTATAGACCAGGGTCGAGGCGCTTTTAGTGAGGGCCAGGACCTTGTGGGCCAACTCCAAGATGGTGAACTCCTCGGGATTTCCCAGGTTGACCGGTTCCGTCTGCTCCTCGCAGTTCATCAGGCTGACCAGGCCGGCCACCAGGTCGGAGACATAGCAAAAGGAGCGGGTCTGTTTGCCCTCGCCGTAAATGGTAATATCTTTTCCGGACAGGGCCTGGACAATGAAATTGCTCACCACCCGGCCGTCGTTTAAGGCCATGCGGGGGCCATAGGTATTGAAAATGCGGGCGATGCGGATGTCCACCCGGTTCTGGCGGTGATAGTCCATCATCAGGGTTTCGGCCACCCTTTTGCCTTCGTCGTAGCAACTCCGGGGCCCCAGGCAGTTGACGTTGCCCCAGTACTCCTCCCGCTGGGGATGCTCCAGAGGATCACCGTAGATCTCGGAGGTGGAGGCCAGCAAGATGCGGGCCCTGACCCGTTTGGTCAGCCCCAGCATATGCAGGGTGCCCAGGACGTTGGTCTTGATGGTCTTCACCGGATTGTATTGATAATGCACCGGGGACGCGGGACAGGCCAGGTGGTAAATCTGGTCTATTTCCAACATGACGGGTTCCACTACGTCGTGGCGGATCATCTCCAGCCGGGGCTGGTCCCGGAGATGGAGCAGGTTCTCCCTGGAACCGGTAAAATAGTTGTCCAGACACAGGACCTCATGTCCTTCTTTAAGCAGGAACTCCACCAGATGGGAACCGATGAATCCGGCGCCCCCGGTGACCAGGATGCGGGCCATAGGGCTTCTCCTCCCCGAGATTGATGCGCTTTTATTGTAACCGCACTTACGCCGGAGGTAAATTCCGGATTGACAGGACAGGTGATTTAACTAAGAATATTACCAAAACTCCGCACAAAACCTAAAAAGATGTACCTCACGCAAAGACGCAAAGGCGCAAAGCAAGGCGCAAACATCTAATTTTAGTGCTTTGTGAGCCGTTGGCTCACCGATAATAATGGAAAACTCCTTTCATTCCCGGTTCTTAACTTTGAACTTGGAACATGGAACTCGAAACTCTCCAGACCTGAGGAAAGATGATGCCTTCGAAATTTCTCACAACCTTGAAAAATTGGCCTCTCCTGCTTCTATCCCTGGCGCTGTTGGCCCCGGCCTGCGCTCCCGATAAAAAGGCCCAGGAAGAGCTGCACCAGGAAATCCAAGGCCTGAAAACCGAGATCAAGGCCTTGCACGAGAAGTTGGCCAAGCTGGAGACCGGCCAGCAGGAGATGCTCCTGCTCCTCCAGAGGCCTGCGCCGCCCCCCAGGGCCGCGGCTCCCCCTGCGCCCCAGGAACCGTTGAGCGTCAGTCAATTGCTCCGGGATAAGGCCCTCTTCCAGGGACTCAGGGTGACGGTGAGGGGCATGCCGGGGCCGGTCTTGGTGCACCGCCAGACCCTCTTCCTGAAGGCCCCGGAAGGGATGGTGGAGGTTTATTTCGGGGGTCTCCAGGACGTCCAGACCATCAACCGCCTGAGCTCCATGGCTCTGGAGCAGCCCCTGACGGTCACCGGAGCGGTGACCATTCCTCCCCCGGGGGGAGGTAATCCCCGGATTAATGCTGAGGCCGTAGAATTCTGAACCCGGACGCGCCTTCATCCCCCTGGCAGACCTTCCTCAGGCGCCTGTGGGCCAAAAAGCCCCTGGCCCCCGAAGCAGCCCCGGGTGCGGCTTTGTGCCGCAGCCTCACCCGCCGGGACCTGGTGGTCATCGGCGTGGCCCAGATCATCGGCGCCGGCATCTTTGTCATCTCCGGGTTGGGGGTGAAGATCGCGGGGCCGGGGATTATCCTTTCCTTCCTGGTGGCCGGCGCGGCCTGCACCCTATCCGCCCTGTGCTATGCGGAACTCTCCGCCATGATTCCCCGGGCGGGCAGCGCTTACTCATACGCCTACGCCATTTTCGGGGAACTGCCGGCCTGGATCATCGGCTGGGACCTGATCCTGGAATATGGCATGGCCGCGGCAGCCGTGGCCGCGGGCTGGTCCTTCTATTGCCAGGATCTCCTCCGGGACTTCGACCTGTCGCTGCCGGCTTGGGCCAGCGGCCCGCCCTACAGCGCGCCTGGGCGGCTCATCAACCTGCCCGCGGCTTTGATCGTTTTATTCTTTACCCTGCTCCTGATCCTGCGCACCCGGCTCAACGCCATCATCGCCATGCTCATCGTGGTGGTAAAACTCGGAGTTATCGCCTTCATCCTGGCCCTGGGCGCGCGGTATGTCCAACCGCAGAATTGGACCCCCCTGCTTCCTTATGGCGGCTGGAGCATCATTCAAGCCGCTTCCCTGGTCTTCTTCGCCTTCCTGGGCTTCGATGTGGTGGCCACCACCGCGGAGGAATCCCGTAATCCCACCCGGGACGTGCCTTTCGGCATCATCGGTTCCCTGGCCGTCTGCAGCCTGATCTATCTGGCCGCGGCCCTGATACTGGTGGGCATGGTGCCGTATAAGTTGGTAAATCCGGACTCCCCCTTCTCCACCCTGTTCCGGCAGGTGGGGCTGGTTTGGGCCGCGGACGTGGTGGCCGTAGGCGCGATGATCGGCATCACCTCCGTCCTTTACATGCTGTTGCTGGCCCAGCCCCGGGTGCTCTTTGCCATGGCCCGGGACGGCCTCCTGCCCAAGGGGATGGCCGCGCTCCATCCCCGGCATCACACGCCCCACCGCCTGACCCTGCTCTGCGGCGGGGCCGTGGCCCTGGTGGCCTCCCTCACCCCCGTGGCCAAGCTGGCATATCTATGTAATATCGGCACGCTGTTTGCTTTTTTC
>QZIZ01000008.1 GCA_003599195.1 Deltaproteobacteria bacterium
CACGTTCTCAAACGCGGTGAGCACCGGGATCAGATAATAAAACTGGAAGATAAACCCCACGGACCGGGCCCGCCAGTGGGCCAGTTGGGCCTCGTTGAGTTGGGTCAAATCCAGGCCCTGGACCAAAAGCTTTCCCGAATCGGGGCGGTCCAGGCCGGCGATGAGGTTTAAGAGCGTGGTCTTCCCGGACCCGGAAGGGCCCATGAGGGCCAGGAAATCCCCGGCCTCAATGTTCAGGGAAATGTCCTGGAGCACCGGCAGAGTCTGGCTGCCCCGGCGGTAGGATTTGTAGAGGTGGTCTATTTCCACTAGTGGCGGTTGGGGAGTGTCTATGGTCATGAGGTGCAGTAATCAGTGATCAGTGATCAGTGATCAGTGAATCAGCAAATGCGAGTTTCTTTTACTGATTACTGATCACTGATTACTGATCACTATTAAGGATTAAGGGGCTTTAACCTTCACCCGGCTGCCGTCCTGCAAGGAGGCGGGCGGTTTAAGCACCACCTTGTCCCCTTCCTTGAGTCCTTTCTCCACTTCCACCAGGTCCCCCATCTCCGGACCCAGGATCAAGGGGGCCAGTTTCACCTTGTGGCCCTCCAGGAGAAAGGCAAACGCGCGGCCGTCCCTCGTGACCAGCGCCGCCTTGGGCACGGCCAGGCGGGGCCGGCGCTCTCCGGCCTCCAGCGGCCGGGAGAGAAAAGCCACTTTGGCGCTCATCTCCGGGAGGATGCGGTCGTCCATCTCCAGGAACTTGACCTTGGTGAGGACCGTGGCCTTGGAGCGGTCCGCGGTGGGCACGATCATGTGCACCTGGCCGGGGAAGCGCTTATTGGGGATGGCGTCCAGGGTGATTTCGCAGGGCTGCCCCAGTTTCACCCGGTCCAGGTTGGATTCGGCCACGTCCGCCTCTACCATCAGGGAATTGAGGTCGGCCATGGTCACCACTGCGGCCCGGGCGTTGACCGCGGCGCCGAAGGGGGCCACCACTTCCCCCACTTCCGCGTACTTGGTGAGCACCACGCCGTCGAAGGGGCTGCGGATATAGGAATATTCCAACGCGGCCTGGGAGTTGGCCAACCCGGCCCGGGCCGTGTTGATGCGGGCCTTGGCCTGGGCCATACCGGCCACGGCCTTATCCCGGCGGGCCACAGCAGTGTCGTAATCCTGGCGGGCCACCAGGTCCTTGGCCACCAGGGTTTTAAATCGATCAAACTGGAGGTTGGCGTCGTGCAGTTCCGCCTGGGCCTGGGCCAGGCCGGCCTGGGCCTCCTTGATCTGGGCCGCGGACTGGTCCCGGGCCGCGACCAGGTCTTCATTCTCCAGGGTGGCCAGAACCTCCCCTTTTTTCAGGCGGCTGCCTTCCTCCACCCCCAGGAAGGCCAGGCGGCCGGTGCTTTTGGAGGAGACCGCAGCCTTGCGCTGGGCCACCACGTAGCCGCTGGCGTTGAGCACGGCATAGGCCTGGGCCGGGTAAACCCGGGCGATCACCGCGGTGGCCACCTCCGGCGCGGGCTGGAGAGGCCCCCACAGGTAGAGGCCCACAATGAGCAGGAGCGTAGCTCCGCCCAGGGTCAAGCCGAGCCGGAGCCGCCGGGATGCGGCCGGCGGCCGCTCTGACCCGGTTCGGGAGATGCGCAGTTTGTCCAGGTCCGGAAGCACTTGAAATTCCCCGAGATAAAATAGGCCTGGCCCTTAATAGGGCCAAGCCTAAATTAACATATGTCCTGAACTATGGCAACCTTCGGTGGTGGCCCTGAAAAAGTTCCGAGTTCCAGGCTGAGACCTCTGCGATAGTCCCTCTTGTCATTCTGAACGGAGCGAAGCTTCGTTGCGAATCTCGTATTTCCAGGCCCCTACGAGATTCCTCAATCGCTCCGCTCCCTCGGAATGACAAGTGGGAAGCCCTTCGCAGAGGTCTCAGATTCCAAAGATTGAATAATACCGGTACTGGCCACTGGCCACTGTTTACTGCTCACACCTTATTCACCCCTGCGGCGGTGATGGTCAGGTAATGGAAAGGCGGGCCGATGTATTCATCCTGGTTGGCCAGTTTCTGCATGGCCTCTTTGGCCGCGGCGGCGATCTCGGCCAAGGGGGCCTTCTTGGCGAGCAATTGGGCCAATTTGTATTCCAGGCCCAGGCGCCGGGGCAGGGTGAAGATGTTGGTGACCTGGTTGTACTCGATCTTGGGAGGCTTGGGCCGGTTCCAGACGATGAACAGCCGCGCCGGGTGTTCCGGGTGCTTGGCGGAGTATCCGGCCAGCAGCAGGTACATGTTGTGCAGCGGGTCCACCGGCAGTTTTTCGCACATCTTGCGCATGACTTCGTCATAACGGCCGGTGAAAAAGGGCATGGCCGCTTCCATCAAGGCGTTGATGTCGGCGAGGCCCTCGTCCTTGGCGAAGTCGGCGAAATCCCGGCAGAGGGCGTGCCCTTCCACCGCGCCGGCGGAGGCCAGGACCGCGTGCGCGCCCACGGGGATGAGGCGCTCTACGGCAATGAAATGTTCTTCCCCGCCGGCGCCGAAGAACTCGGTGCGGCTGTCGGAGGCCAAAAATATGCCTTCTGTTGCGGCGCAGGCAATCAACTGTCCCATGGAATTCTCCTTTAAACGGTAAAAGATGCGGTTTTATAAGTGTCAGGTAATCATTTGCGGGACGGCGGTCAAGGGCGGGAACCTGCGCCGAAGGGGCAGGATTCTGTTCCCCAAAGAAGCCTCACGCAAAGACGCAAAGGCGCAAAGCAAGACGCAAGAACATGCTAAAAAGCAGTGAATCGGTGGAGCGGCCGTCCCTGGCCGCCCGAGGCAGGCGGGGACGCCTGCCCCATGTAACGGATGCCTGCCCCACTAAATTTGCATATTTATCTCCATCTCCCCACCATCTTTCAGTTCCCTCGTTCCCAAGCTCTGCTTGGGAACGGGAATTGTCCGTCCAGGCTCTGCCTGGACACCTTTAAAATAAGTATTTTTGCCCATCCGATTTTAGGCATTTTTGCCCATAGTTTATTTGGACAGATGTTCTTAAGATTTAGGTGAAATTGTCTAGATTCATCAAAACCCCAGCCAGAACCACGATGAATGTTTTTTACCTAACCGCCCCGATAAAAACAGGTACTCGATCCCTTCTCCAGGTTGAGGGGCCTGGCCGCGGCCGGCCCAGAGGGAAAGGTCTGCCCGGCCTGAGGAAACGCTTATGAAAACCTCATCGGTTTCCAGGATGCTGCGTCAAGGGGCGGCCTTTTTGGCCGCCTTGGCCATGGGAACGGCCCCGGGGCCGGCCCTGGCCCAAACTGCAACCCATCAGGTCTTCTCCTTCAACGACCTGGGCATGCACTGTTATGATTCCAGTTTTGCGGAATTCGCGATACTGCCGCCATACAATGTGGTGCGGGGCCAGGTCATTTTACGGGGCCAGCATCCCGTAATTTTGGACAATACCCAGGTCAACCTCACCTATCGGGCGGCGGCCGATCCCACCGGCTCCATCAACACCACCAGCCGGGGGAAGACCAACTTCTGGAGATACGTCCAACAGCTCTTCGGGGTTTCTCTGCCCATTGATGTAGGTTTAAAAGGCGCCAGGATGCCGGGAGCAAATAACCAGCCTCAGCCTTTCGAGGCCTTCGACGCCCAGAAGGGCTGGTTTGCCGCGGAAGGCATTCCCATCACCGCCAAAGACAACAATAAGCTGCGCAATCCCCTGTCCCTGATGCGGGTGGAGGCTAGGGACGCGGCCACGGACGTCCTCCTTTCTTCCCTGGACACCGTGGTGCCGGCCTCCGACGAAATGAATTGCAGCAACTGCCATTTCACCGGGAGAGACGCCGCGGACGCGGCCATTGCCCAGAAATACAATATTACCGTCCCCTGGAGTTCCAGTCCCGTCAAGGCCGTGATGACCAAAGAGAATATCATGATCCTGCACGACGCCGTCAATCAGACCAATCTCAGTGCCAACCGGCCGGTGCTCTGCGCTTCCTGCCATTATTCCGCGGCCCTGGACCTGGAAGGGCAAGGACCCCAGGGGGCCCAGGTGGGGAAGCCGTTTCTGTCCCACGCCATCCATTCCCACCACGGCATGACAGTGAACCATACCTTGCCGGACCCCGATAACCCGGCCATTGTTTCCGGCAACACCTCCAACGCTTGCTATCAGTGCCACCCCGGCAAGAACACCAAGTGTCTCCGAGGAGCCATGGCCACTGCGGGCCTCAATTGTCAAAACTGCCACGGCGGCATGCTGGCCGTGGGCGGGGTCTTCCACCTGAAGACCACCGGACAGCCCCGGAGACCCTGGATCGACTTGCCCAAGTGCGGTTCCTGCCACACCGGGGACGCCCTGAACCATCAAGGCGTTTCCCTCATCCTGCGTTTGGCCTACCAGCGCAAGGATCCGGCGGCCACTCCCCGGAACGCCACCAATAAGCGCTTCGCGGAAAACGACAATACCTTGTATCGTTTCAGCCTGGGGCACCACGGGGTGGCTTGTGAGTCCTGCCACGGCAGCCCCCATGCGGAATGGCCCACCCGGCCCGGGACCAACGATAATCTCACGGCTGAGCAGATCCAGGGGCACACCGGTCCCATCATCGAATGCACCGTCTGCCACGGCGACAACCTGCCCCGGACCATGGGCGGCCCCCATGGGCTGCACAACGTTGACGACCGCGATTGGAACCAATTCCATATGTTTTTCTTTTTCCAGGATAACAACAACTGCAAGACCTGCCACGGCGCCAACCTGGAGGGGACGGTGCTGTCCCGGGCCGCGGCCGACCGCAACCTGATCGACTATAACCACAACCCGAAATTTGTTCCCAAGGGGACCATCATCAGCTGCACCCTCTGCCACCGCGACCCTCGGACGTTCTAATCTTTAAATTCCGACGCTTATAACAATATTCTCCCCATTCCTGCCCGGGAATGGGGAGAACTTTCTTTGAGATTCCTCTTGAATTTAGTCATGCAGCCGCGCTCCCTCCTCATTCACCAGCCGACTACCGGTGGCCACATTTTTTTCAATTGTGCCTGTCACTTTTACTGACGTTTTGCCTTTGTCCCTAAAAAAAAAGAGGGAGAGTTTGCCATTTTCCTAGGCAACGAACCTTGACTTTTTATTGTTCAAACATTAAACTTTCTACCAATACTAAACTTTCTATACTTCTAAACCATCATGGAGGGGTTAGCCTAATGGCCATAGATCTCCGAAAATGGTCCTTGATGATTTGTCTAAGTCTCTTGGTTTTGCAGGTCCCCGGAGTAACTCCGGGACTGGCCCAAACCTCCACTCCCAGCTACCAGGTCTTCGCCTTCAACGACCTGGGAATGCATTGTTATGACTCGGATTTTTCGGTGGCCGCAGTCTTGCCGCCCTACAACGTGGTGCGGGCCCAGGTGTTATTGAAGGGCCAGCATCCCCAATTTCTTGACCCGGCCCAGGTTAAGCTTTCTTATCGGGCCGTCGCCGATCCCACCGGCTCCATTAACCGGACCAGCGTAAACAAGACCAACTTTTGGACCTACGTCCAGGACCTGTTCGGTGTGACCCTGGCGGTGGACGTGGGGGTAAAGGGCTACAGGATGCCCGGCAGCGCCAACCGGGCTCAGCTCATGGCCGAATATGATCCCCAGATGCGGTGGTTCGGCGCGGAAGGCATCCCCATCACCGCCTTCGACGATGCCGGCGTCCGCAATACGCTGCCGTTAATGCAGGTCAGGGCCCAAGATAAGGCCACCGGCACACTGCTTTCTTCCCTGAAAACGGTGGTGCCCGCGTCCGATGAAATGAACTGCAGCAACTGCCACGTCACCGGCGGCATCGCCGCCAATCAGGCCACCGTCAGCCGCCACGGCCTGACCCGGCCCTGGAGCGCCAATCCCGACTTGGGGCTGCAAACCAAGGAAAACGTGCTGATCCTGCATGACGGGATCAACCGGACCAGCTTGACGGCCAACCAGCCGGTGCTCTGCGCCTCCTGCCACTATTCCGCGGCCCTGGACCTGGCCGGCCAGGGTCCCCAAGGCGCGCAGGCGGGCAAGCCGCAGCTTTCCCACGCCATACATACCCGTCACGGCAAGACCATCGATAACGCCTTGCCCGACGCCGCCCATCCGGCCATTATCGCCGCCAACAACACTAATGCCTGCTACCAGTGCCATCCCGGACAGGTCACCAAGTGTCTGCGTGGGGCCATGGCCACCGCCAATATCAGTTGCCAGGGTTGCCACGGGGGCATGCTGGCGGTGGGCGGCTTTTATAACTTGAGAACCACCGGCCAGCCCCGCCAGCCCTGGAAAGACCTGCCCAAGTGCCAATCCTGCCACACCGGGGACGCGGTGAGCCATGCCGGTAAGGCCCTGGTTCTGCGCCAGGCTTATGTAACTTCCGACCCCGCGGCCACGCCCCGGAACGCCGCCAACAAGCGGTTCGCAGAAGAAAACAATACCTTGTACCGCTTCAGCCTGGGGCACAACGGCGTGGCCTGTCAATCCTGCCACGGCAGCCCCCACGCGGAATGGCCCACCCGGAACGGGACCAACGACAATATCGCCGCCCGGCAGATCCAGGGGCATACCGGACCCATCATCGAATGCGCCTCCTGCCACGGCAATAATTTGCCCCGGACCATCAACGGCCCTCATGGGCTCCATAACATCAACGACCCCAACTGGTATGACGGGGGACACGAGAGCTTTGCGGAAAATAACCGGGATAACTGCCGGGCCTGCCACGGCCAGAGAGGGGAAGGCACGGCCCTTTCCAAGGTCGCGGCCGCACGGGTCCTGCAGTCAGAGGGCCAACATTCTCTGGCCAAGGGGACTCCCGTAAGCTGCAACCTCTGCCACGAGAATCCCTTGTAAACTGAACAAAAAAACTCCCCATCCCGGCCCCGGGATGGGGAGTTTTTTTATGGGAGAAAAATCAAATTTGCCGGGAGGAAGAGGGGCCCGGCTTGACCAGCAGGCTCTTGAGATCGGCGATGAGGCGGCGGTAGCGCTCCACCATCTCCTGCATCTGCTTTTGCTGGTCCATGAGCGTGCCCTTTTCCTGGCGGAGGTTCTCGAGTTCCGTGGTCAACTCGTAGTTTTCTTTGAGCAGGGTCTTGTTTTCCGTTTCCAGGGCCATAATCTGCTCTCCCATGGAGAGGCGCTCCTCCTCCAGGTCTGCCTCCCGGCGGCGGAGATCTTCGGACTTGTAGGCATAGGCCTCCTCCATGCGCGACGCCAGCCGCTCCTGGGTGGACGTCACCACCAGACTCTTGTAGAGCTGGCACCAACTGTCATAGCCCAGGCAGACATTGGCGGCATAATGAAAGCGCCGGCGTTCCTCGGAGCTTAAGCCCTGGTAGAAGTTTTCCAGTCTGCTGGTGGAGAGGCCCGCCAGGGCAGTCTGAAAGCGGCTGGCGTCCCGCTGGGGGTCGATGATCAGCGGGGTCTGGCCGATGAGGTTCTTGATGGTCTTGATATGGTCCGCGCCGGTCATAAGATTGCCGCTCCGCAGGTCGTCTTCGAGGATCGCATTCGGAGCCTTGCCGCGCTCCGGATCAGGCCTTGCTTTTTCCGCCTAGATTTAATATCGACTAGGTGATTCAAAAGATTAAGCCAAAATTAAACAAATTTTTCCTGCCGGGACCCGGCAGCGCCGGAATTGCATTTGCCTCGGTAATGTGGTACGGTCAGCCAAATTTCCGGGCCTGGGGCTGGTGCTGGGGCGAATCTTGGGTTCGCCCCAACCCAAAATGTCCTTTATTGGCTTAGTTATTTAATATGATAAGGATCTAACGAACATGAGCGAACCCGAAGGACCCACCCGGGAATTGGAGATGGCGGAGAAGGTCCGCCCCCTGGTGAACGAAATTTTAGAGCACTTCAACCGGGAGAACATCACCCCCCCGGAAGCGGGCATGGTGGTCCTGGCCCTCATCAGCCGCCTGCTGGAGGCCATGGAGGGCGAGCCTGAGCCCCGGCGGTATTTTGTTTTGACCCTGATTAATGTAATAAATAGTTACCTGCTCCAGGAAGCCGGGGAGGCGCCCCAGAGCTGCCCCGCCGGCTCCAGCGGCCCTGAGTAATTTTTTCAAAAAATATATCCTTGCGTCTCTCTTTGCGTCTTTGCGTCTTTGCGTGAGACCAATTATTTCAGAGCAGCTATGAACGGCAAAGCCCGCAATATCTTAGAGTTGGTCGGACACACCCCCATCGTCCGCTTAAACCGCCTCAATCCCAACCCCAACGTCGAGGTTTACGTCAAGCTGGAGTATTTCAACCCCGGGGGCTCCGTCAAAGACCGCCCGGCGCTGGCCATGATCGAAGCCGCGGAAGCCGCCGGCGAGCTGACCCCGGACAAGATCATCCTCGAAGCCACCAGCGGCAACACCGGCATCGGGTTGGCCATGGTGGCCGCGGTCAAGGGCTACCGCCTGGTTCTGGCCATGCCGGAGTCCGCCAGCCTGGAGCGCAAACGCATCCTCCAGGCCATGGGCGCGGAACTGCTGCTCACCCCCGCGCACCAGGGCACCGACGGGGCCATTGAAGAGGTTTACCGCCTGACCCGGGAAAACCCGGAGAAATACTTCCTGGCGGACCAGTTCAACAATCCCGGCAATCCCGCGGCTCATAAGAGCACCTCCAGGGAGATCTGGGAGCAGACCGAAGGGAGGGTGACCCATGTCATCGCCACCATGGGCACCACCGGCACCCTCATGGGGATTTACCGGTTTCTAAAGGAGTTCAACCCCGCCATCCAGGTGGTGGGGGTGGAACCCTACCTGGGGCATGCCCTCCAGGGCCTGAAAAACATGAAGGAGTCTTATAAGCCGGGGATCTTTGACAAGACCCGGGCCGATGAGATCGTGCACGTGGAGGACGAAGAGGGCTTCGAGACCGCCCGGCGCCTGGCCCGCCAGGAGGGGCTATTCCTGGGCATGAGTTCCGGCGCGGCGGTGGCCGTGGCCATCCGCAAGGCCCGGGAGCTGGAATCCGGCCTCATCGTGGCCATCGCCCCGGACAGCGGGGAGCGTTATCTCTCCACTCCCCTGTTCACTGCCAAGGAAGCTCCCAGCCTCCAGTTTTACAACACTTTGGCCCGGGCCAAAGAGGCCTTCGACCCGGTCCGCGCCGGGGAAGCCGCCATCTTCACCGACGGCCCGGCCTTGAACGCGCCGCTGTCTTTGGGGGTGGCCCGCCGCCTGGCGGTGGCCGACCTGCTCCAGCGTTTCCTGCGTTTCCGGGACTTTAAAGTGCGCCAGGTGGTGAGCCTGATCGACCTGGACGACCGGGCCCTGGCCGGGGCCGCGGCTGCGGGCCAGGACCTGGCCGACTTCACCGGGCATTTTCGCCGGGAGTTTTTACAAGACCTGGAAACCTTGGGGATTCAGGAGGGGAACCTATATCCTCTAGCCTCGGAGCACGTGGAGGACATGGTAGCCCTCACCCGCCGTCTGCTGGAGAAGGGCTTTGCCTACGAGAAGCTACGCTCGGTTTACTTCGACATCTCCCGCTTCAAGGACTACGGCCGCCTCTCCCGGGTGGACCTGAGCAAGATCAAGGTGGGCAAGACCGTGGACCTGGACGAATACGCCAAGGAAAACCCCCGGGACTTCACCCTCTTCAAGCGGGCCAAGCTGGGGGAACTGAAGAAGGGCCTCTATTTCACCACCCCCTGGGGCAAGGTGCGGCCCAGCTGGCATCTCGAGTGCGCGGCCATGGCGCTCAAACACCTGGGCCAGAGCGTGGACTTCCATGTGGGCGGCATCGAGTCGCTTTTTCCCCACGAGGAAAATGAAAACGCCCTGTTCACCGCGGCCACGGGCAAACCCCTGGCCCGCTCCTGGCTCCACTGCGAACGCGTCCTCCAGGAAGGCCGCTCCGTAAAGGAGTACGGCCCGGCCGCGGTCCGGGAACTTTTGGACCAGGGTTTTAAGGGCCGGGACGTGCGCTACTTTCTCTTATCCACCCACTACCGCAAGCCCCTGGCCTACACCCCGGCCAATCTCAAGTCTGCGGCTGCAGCCCGGGCCCGCCTGGACCACTTTGTGCAGCGCCTCACCCTCATCGCCGGGGAGGGTTCCCCCCAGGCCCCCCTGGAAGAACGCCTCTTTCTCCTGAAAAAAGAATTCGTCGCCGCGCTGGACGACGACCTGAACATCTCCCGGGCTTTGTCCGCTATTTTTGCATTGGTAGGCGACCTCAACGCCGAGATCGACCGGGGCCGTTTGGGACACGGGGACGCGGGCGCAATTCTCTCCCGCCTCGAGGAACTGGACGAAATCCTGGGAGTGATGACCCCGCCCCATCCCCACCGGGACGCGGCCGTGGAGGCCCTGCTGGAGCAGCGGGAAGAGGCCCGGCAACGCCAAAATTGGGCCGAGGCCGACCGCATTCGGGACGAACTTACCGGACAAGGCGTCGAGATCATCGACACCCCCGCCGGCCCCCGCTGGCGGCGGCGCAGCGAGTAGAAACCGGCTTCCGGGGGAGGAGGCCAGGGGCTGGTGGCACAGGCGTCTCGACTGTGCACCTGTTTCCTCCCCCAACCCCTTGCTTTTTTCCTAATAGATAAGCCAGATAACTCAGGAGGCCACAATATGATGGGCCAGGAATACTTCTGGTGGAGCCCCTTCTGGATGTTCCCCATGATCATGCCGGTAATCATGGTGGTCATCCTAGTCTTCGCCCTCTATCTGATATTCGGCAGGAGCGGCTCTCCGCCCCCCTGCGGGCCTTTTCAGGGGAGGGAAGAAACGGCGCTGGATATCCTGAAAAAACGTTACGCTAAGGGAGAAATAAATAAAGAAGAATTTGAGCGGATGAAGAAGGATATTTTGGATTAGTAACTCATCAGCATTGGCAGGAAGTTGATCGGCATTGGGGGGCCTGATCCGCAGGCGTTGTTGGTTCTGCTTGCAACCTCACTTGCTGCCGCCGCCGTTTCATCCACCACCAGGCGCAGATAATGGAAAAGGTGGTTACCCCGGCCGCCAACGGCTTGGCCAGAGGCAGAAACCAGGCCCCGAACAGGCTCAAATAAACCACCAACATGGGGGAGCCGCAGCACCCCGCCAGGAAGCAGCCCCCCAGGGCCAGGAAGCCCGAGAAAGTCACCCCGCCGACAGCCAGGGATTTTGCCGGGCAATACCGTTCTTCCCGGTAAAGGCGCAGGGCCGCGGCGGCAAAGGCCAGGGACAGGGCGTAGGAGTAACCCAGCCAGTAGCCCTGGGTCTCCAGGTAGCGGCGCAGCCAGGAGGCTTCGGCCCCCGGCAGGGACGCCCATTTCGCCTGGACCGGGTCCACTTCCGGGAACAGTCCCGACCAGACAAAGTGCGCTGCGGCCACCCCCAGAAAAACCGCCAGGGGCAGCAGGAAACGCGGCAGTTTCCCCGCGGCTGCGCTCAAGGTCGGGCCACCTTCTCGAGTCTTTCCGCCACAAACATGAGCTTGCCTTTGACCTCCCGGGTCTGTCCATCAATCTTTACCCGGTCGCCCACCGCGGGCAGGGGGCCGGACCAATGCACCGGCAAGGTCAGCTGCGCGCAGGTGGTGACGCCGCACGCCTGGAATTCGCCGCTGTCGATGAGGGAAATCGCCGCTCTATCCGGCGCGACCCCGCTCACCACTCCTTCCAGGCCCACCTTTCCCGGATAGCGATCCGCGTTCTTCATGAAATCATCGACTCCCAGGACCGCTTGGGGAGACGCGCTGGCCTCGGCGGCCTGGAGTGTTGGTCCTACGCTGGGAACCGGTAAAAGGGCAATAATCAGGATGGCAATTGCCGGAAATATCTTGGGCTTGGCACTCGGGAGCATATGATAGTTCCTAATTAAAACAGTTCTTATATGGGCCTCCGGCCCACTCATAACAGAAAAAGTCTGGTGGGGCGGGCGTCCGTGCCCGCCAACCTCTCGGGCGGCCGGGGACGGCCGCCCCACCAATCCACTACTTTTGAGTATATTATTGCGTCTTGCTTTGCGCCTTTGCGTCTTTGCGTGAGGCTTTTATTCGGGATTGTCTCGGATTCGGTCTTTTCCTGCAGCCGACCGGCTGCATCTTTAGGGTCCTCAGGCCCCCGCCTCCCGGCAGGCGGACCCGCAGGGGACCCCGGCCAGGGCGAAGGCCGCGGCAGCCAATTCCGGCGCGGCGTCCTGGACGAAAGCCTCCCCTGATCGCAGGCTCTCTTCCGCCCGGGCCAGCTCCCGGCCCAGGTAAGCGGCGTGGTCCAGGCGGGAGAGGAGCCCCCGGTCGATGGCCGGAGTATAAAGCTCCGCAGCGGTGCGGCCTTCAATCACCGCATCCAGCACCCCTTCGTTGAGGTAATGCTCCAGGGAGAGCAGGCCCCGGTCCCGGTCCACGTAAATCACGAAGTAACCGGCAGGGTCGGGCGTCATCCGGGCTGGCAGATAGCCGGGGACCGGCTCCACGATGGGGGCGGCGAAAAAAGACCGGGCCTGTCCCGGATTACGGGCGGCACACCACTCAGCCGCGGCCACAACTTTGGCAACCTCAGTTTCGCCTATAAGATCAATTACTTCTACTACTTCCCGGAAGTTTGCCACGGCTTCGGGACTGAGGTTTTTCAACAGGGGCCGCCGCCCTTGAGCGCCCAGGATGCGGCCTTGGGCGTCAATTCCTCGGCGAGCCAGGGCTACCAAAGACTGACCCGGATAGTGCCCCACGGCCTGGCGGGAATCCGGGCCGCAGACGATCACGAAGCGCAGGTGGGGGTTGGCCAGGACATTTTGGATGAGGCGCTCAATCCCTAGATTTTCGGTATGCATGGTCCCCGCCAGAGCAATTTCCGGACCCGCGTCCCGCACCACCGCGGCCGCCAGGTCCTCCCCGGTGAGGGTGCACACCGCCACCGGCGCCCGGTAACGCAGCACCCGGTAGGCCCCGGGAAGGGGCGGCCATCCCCGGCGTGCCACCACTGTTTCTGTGGGGCAGACTTCCAGGCCGGAGACGGCTTCGCCCAAAGCCCGGGTCAGGGCGTCAAGGGCAAGAGGAGGGATGCAGACTTCACACCCCAGGCAGTCATATTTCCGTTCCCCCAGGCACTGTTTGGCGGCTGCCACCGTTTTCCAGAGAACCCGGGGGCCGGTTCCCCGTGGAAAAGTCTGTTCCAGGGCCAGGATCAGTTGCTGAAAACAGCCGCAGACCCGGCATTTCTCCGCGGCCGCGGCCTCTTGCAGATAATTCAGGGCTTCCGCAATAGCCCGTTGTCTTTCCGGCGATAAATTCATTTGCTTCTCGCTTTCGCGTCTTCACTGAGACAGAGGCCATGGTCCAGGAGTTGGATGACACAAGGGTCGACAATACGGTAATAGATGTTGTTGCCGTTGCGCCGGGACCCGACAATGCCCCGGTCCGCCAGGCGGATCAGCTGATTGGAGACGGCCTGGGGCTTCATGGCCAACAGGTCCGATATTTCCGAAACACAGGCCTCCCCTGCCCGGGCCAGGGCATGGAGGATGCGGAGGCGGGTATCGTTGGCCAGGATCTTGAAGATAGCTTGCAGCTCTACCGCCTGCTCTGGAGATAACAGCTCCCTCTCCCGCAAGGAAGGCTTGGGCAAACAGATTGTGAGGAAATCTTGATCCGCCATTACCTATTACACTAACAAATGGAATACTTGATGTCAAGGGGGGTGGCCCCCGCTGGCGGCGGCGGGGGTAGGGATCAGGGGGTAGGGATCAGGGGCCAGAAGGCTTGGTGGCGCAGGTTGTGGCCAGAAAATTAGTGTCAGTTCCTATTTTCTCCTTATTTTCTCCCAAAATATTTTCTTGCCTTGCTGTATCCTATAGAATACATTAGAAGACTGTTATGGCAAAGATTAAAACTCGGCCTTGGGACGCGGCGGAACATCTGGAAACCGCTGAGGATATGGCCGCCTATTTGGAAGCCGCCCTGGAAGAAGGCGACCCGGCCCTGGTGGCAGCCGCTTTGGGGGATATCGCCCGGGCCAAGGGCATGGCGCAAATCGCCCGGGAAACGGGTCTAGGGCGAGAAAGTCTTTACAAGGCGTTGTCACCGGAAGGCAACCCGGAGTTTGCCACCGTGTTGAAAGTGGTGCGGGCGCTTGGCCTGCGTTTGCGCGCCGCCCCGGAACATGCCAAGATACCTGCCGTGGACTCCAGCCAACCTTAAGAAATTATTGATCAAACATCTAACCTCACGGCTCCAACGCCGGAATGCTCACTTTCTTGAACCCCGGGGGAATTTCGAAGAGCCGGTCCGCCAGGCTCCGTTCCGTGATGTTGCGGTATTCCATGAGAAATTTGCGGGCGGGGATTTCCATCTTGATGGGCACCCCCAGTTTGGCGGCCACCCAGTAGGTCTGCTTCTCCAAGCCATCCCGGCCGGTGACGGCCACTTCGTATTTTTCGGCGTCATAACCCAGGACCCGCTCGTTGCCCACCAGGCGTTTCTGCCTGGCGTCCGGGGGAACCTGGATGAACTGGCCCGGCCAGTGGGGTTTGAGGGGGACTTCCATATAGGTCCGTTCCAGCGGCAGAATCACCCAGATCACCTTTTTGTCCGGCCGCAGGATGGTAATGGTATGCCCTTTGTCGTCGATGAAATCCTGGCGCAGCTTGTCCTCTTTGACGTAAATCTTGCCCAGCACAGTGGCTTGCCGTTCCCGGGTGAAGGTCTGCCCGGCAAACTCCGCGGCCGGGGCCGCGGCCGGCCACAGGGCCAGGGCCGGGAGGAGCCACAACCATTTGGGGGATTTAAGCTTAAGCATCTCCGATGCCTTTACTACTTCCGCAGCAGCCCCTGGGGCACCCCCTGGGGCATGGTCATCTTTTGGTATCCCGCCGGGATTTCAAAGAGGTCGGCGGATACCCCACCTTCCTTGATTTCCCGGTATTCCATGGAGAATTTGCCGTCCTCGCTGGCCATCTTGATGGGCTTGTCCAGTTTCTTGGCGATCCACAGATGAAGCTTAACCGTCTTGCCGTTACCCTTCATCGCAGTTTCAAATTTCTCCGTCTCGTAGCCGTTCACCAATTCCGTGCCCAAAAGCTTCATCTGGCTCTTGTCCTTGGGCAGCGCCATGGCCTGCCCAAGGTCCGACAGGGAAAAAGGCACCTCCATCACCATCTTCATGCTGGGCACCAGCATCCACATCACCCGTCGGTCCGGCCGGGCGATGTTGATGGTTTCCCCCTCCTGGCGCATTTTATCGCCCTGGAAGAAGACCTTGCCCCGGGTCTCCTGGGAATCCGTCTTGGTAATCACCTGTGCGCTGAAATCCGCGGCCAAAACCGCTCCCGCCTGCAGGCACCAGGCCAGGGAGAGGGCGACAAAGCCCCGGATCAATCTGCCCGGCAACTTCATGTTTGCTCCTTCAGGGGACAGATCTCAATGCCCCGGACGCTTAGGATATAAAAACCCTCGCCCGCGCAAGCCAGGCAAAGATGTTGGCCGTCCTGCAGCCTGGCCCTGGCCGCCTGCACCCCTTCCCCGCAGCGGCCGCAGACCACGGTTGCCAGGTTCCGGGCCGTATCCGGCGGCTGCAGGGTCAAGGTCTGCACCACGAACTGCTCTTCCAGAGGCACCTCCAGCTCCCGCCGGGCGATGGCCTCCCAGAGGTGCTGGAAACGGTGGGATTCTTCGGCAGTGGCCTGCTTTTGCACCATTACGTTTTCAAAAAGGGGGACCACCGCCGGGTAGCGGGCAAACATCCCCTCCCGGAAATCGGCCCGCACCGCCAGGCGCACTGCGCGGCCGTCATGTTTCCGGGCGATGGTCACCGCGGCCTTGCCCAGGTCTTTGAAAATCAGGCCGTTATTTCCCAGGGTGCAGCCGGTTACCAGTTGGATGCCGTCCACCAGGCAACTGCTCCCCTCCACCACCGCCACTACGTCTCCCGGCCCCAGATGGCTGTGGCTATGCCTCTGGCCGTGCCCGTGGCCATGCCCATGTCCACGCTCATGCTCATGTTCATAAGGGCTTAAATAATTCATGGCGTATTGCCCGGCCTTCACCCCCAAGGCCAGCATGGGACAGCGGTGGCCATGGAAACCTTCGGCCTGGCGCAGCAACCCCTCCAGATCGCCGCTCCGGATCATCTGCGCCAGCGCTGCCCGGGCCGATGCGTGTTCGTGCATAGCAGAGAGTTCCTTGGACAATTGATGTTGGGGAGGGGACAATAGCCCTTCCACCCGATCGCATTTTCCTTATTACTGGATTTTTTCCGGTTTGTCGAGCACCGGGTTTTGGGCATGGATGACCGGCAGAATGGGCCTATCGTTCGCCTCGGTAACTCGTACAGGCTGGAAAGCCTGTACTACCGCTCAGAGTGCGCCGATATAGAGAACTTTGAACCTTGAACTTTGAACTTTGAACTCATTAAACTCGGAACTCGGGACCAGGAACTCGGAACTTTCAACCCAACCGCCAGAGAAGAAACGGCGCGCCGTAGCGGTTGAGCCATTGGCGGCGCTCCCCGTAATCAGGTAAAACCTGCTCCACCCTCTGCCAGAAGCGCGGGGTGTGGCCGGGGGCCAGGAGGTGGGCCAGTTCGTGCACCACGACGTAATCCAAAATTTCCGGAGGCAGCAGGATCAACCGCCAGTTGAAGCGCAGCGCCTCCCGGGGATGGCATTCCCCCCAGCGCCGCTTCCACTCCTTCAGCTCCACCCGGTGCGCCGGCGCCCGCATCTCCCGGGTATAATAGTCGACCCTTTCCCTGATCAGACGCTCCGCTTGCCTTCGGCACCAGGTCTTCAGCAGGGGCCAGGCTGCGTCCTCTGTGGACGCCTTCACCCGAATCTCCCCGTCCTCCAGGGCCACCGGCGCCGCAGCGCCCGGCTGAAGCGCAAGGCGATAGGCCGTCCCCTGGAAAAAAACATCGCCCTGCCGCAATTTCGCCCAGGCCTCGCGCCTTTCCGCCACCTTCCCTGCAATCCAGTCCCGGTGTTTGGCTAAGGCCTGCTGCAGGAAGTCTCTGGACGCTCCCTGGGGCGCCAGGACCACCACTTCCCCTTCGCCGGTCACCGTCAGGCCGATGGTGCGGCGGCGCCGGCTCCATTTGATCGCGGCCTCCCGGCCGTCGAAAAAAATTATTTCCGATTTACCCCGGCCTCCCAATTTGCCGATCTCCCATTTTTTTTGGATATGTTGATTATTCCACGTTGCTGCAAAAACTTTAATTGAAATCTGCATTAATGTTATATATATTTGTCCGACTAGACGCCCAATAGAAAGCTTTTGAGAGCTAGTTCAGTGTCTCTGAGCGGGCTGGGGAAAATCAACCTGGTGGAGGAGGAGGAGAAACATGAAGTCCTGGAAACTTAATGCGGTCATTCTCCTGACAATTCTCGGCCTGCTGCTCCCAGCGGCCCCATCGGTCTTCGCGGCCGAAAAAACCGTGGTCATCGGCTACACCGCGTCCCGCACCGGTAAACTTAACGTGGAAGGCATGCGCCAGATCCACGGCCTGAATCTATGGATCGAGCAGGTGAATGCCGCCGGCGGCGTGAAACTGCCGGACGGCACCGTGGTCAAATTCGCGGCCAAGGATTACGATGACGAAAGCAAGAAAGAGCGGGTCCAGGAACTCTACACCAAGTTAATCAACTCTGACAAAGCGGATTTCTTGATCAGTCCTTACAGCAGTCCCCTGGCGGATGCGGCCGCGGTCATCGCCCAGCAGTATAACAAGATCATGATCACCGCGGGCGCGGCTTCGGACTCCACTTATAAAAAGGGCTTCTCCCTGGTTTACCAGGCGTACACCCCGGCTTCCCGCTATTTGACCGGGGCCCTGGACTTGTTGGGGAAGTTGGACCCTGCCGCCAAGAAGATCGCCATCATCCATGAAAAAGATAAATTTTCCACCGACGTGGTGAATGCCCTCAAGGCCTACGGAGAATCGAAGGGTTATCAGATCGCTTTGTTTGAAGGATACGACAGCGGCGCCACGGACTTCGCGCCCTTCATCAACAAGATTCCCGCAGACGCCAACGCCGTGATGGGCGGCGGCCACTTTGCCGATACCAGCACCTTCGCCAAGCAGCTCTTTGAAAAAGGCGTCAAGGCCAAGATGGTAGCCTTATTGGTGGCCCCCCCGGAACCCAAATTCGCAGAGTTGGGCGACGCGGCGTATGGGGTTATCGGCGCCTCCCAATGGCAGCCGGAGGCCAAATATAGCGCCGAAGCCGCTAAAAAGGCGGGCATTGAATGGTTCGGCATCTCCGTGGCTGACTTCGATAAGACCTATAAAGCCAAGTTCAAAGAAGAGCCTTCCTATCACAGCGCCGGTGGGTATGTGGCCGGCTTGATCGTGGAATACGCTATCAAGAAAGCCGGTTCCACCGAAACCGCCAAAGTGAAGAAGGTCCTGGACGAGATGAATCTTATGACCTTCTATGGCCACCTCAAGTTTGACAATAGCCCCAAAGCTCATGGTCTCCAGGTGGCTCATGAGATGGTTTACACCCAGTGGCAAAAGAAGGACGGCAAACTGGTCAACCAGATTGTCTGGCCGGAAGCGGCCCAGACCGCCAAAGCCATTAACTACTTTCCCCGGTAATCTTAAGTAATCGCCACCTGCCGCGCCCAGGCGAGGGGCGCGGCAGGATTAAGAGGGTCTTGTATTGCAGCTAATATCTTCCTTGACTGATGGCCTGTTGCTGGGCTTTGTCTATGGCGTGGCCGCCATGGGGCTGACCTTGATTTGGGGAGTGATGACCGTCATCAACCTGGCCCATGGCCCCGTCATCGCCCTGGGCATGTTCGGCACCTATCTCTTCTTTACCCATCTGGGACTAAACCCTTACCTGGCTCTGGCGCCGGTGGCCCTTTTCGGTCTGCTCCTGGGATTTATTATCTACGGCATGGCGGTGCACCGGGTGATCAATGCGCCCCATCTTTCCAGCCTGTTGGCCACCTTCGCGGTGAACATGATCATCATCGGCCTGGGCACCGCCATCTTCAGCACTTCGCCCCAGAATATCGATTACTCCTTGGGGTCCATGCAGATCGGCTTTCTCACCATCCCATTCTCCAGGCTGTTAGCCACCTTGGGAGCAGTCCTGTTTACCGCCGCGCTCTATCTGTTCCTCTACTTCACCCGGCCGGGCAAGGCCATCCGGGCGGTGGCCAATAACCGCCGGGCCGCGGAGCTGATGGGCATTCCCTCCTCCCAGGTGCTGGCCCTCAGCTTCGGCCTGGGCACCATGCTGGCCGCGGTGGCCGGGGGCTTGATCGCCACTTTCTTCCCCTTCACCATCCTCAGTGGCGGTCCTTACGAATTGAAGTCCTTCGTGATTTGCGTGCTCGGGGGCCTGGGCAATCCCCTGGGGGCTTTGCTGGGAGGCCTGATACTGGGGGGCCTGGAGGGCCTGATCCCCACTTTTATGCCGGTGAGTTGGGTGCCGGTGGTGGAATTCGGCCTCTTCGTGCTGGTGTTGCTGGTTAAGCCCAGCGGCTTGCTGGGGGCCAAGTAAATGAAGTTCTGGCGGCAACCCGGCTTCTGGCTGCCCCTGGCGCTGGTGTTCCTATGGGGCGGGATCGTATTGGTCCTCAAGCAGGACACCATCCGGGAGACGACCTTCACCGTCATGATGTTCATGGCCCTGGCCTCCAGCCTCAACATCCTCCTGGGTTACACCGGCTATGTGAGTTTCGGCCACATCGTCTTTTTCGGCCTGGGTGGGTACACCGGCTTTTTTCTGATCAGCGAAATGGGCTGGCCCCTCTATCCTGCGGCCCTGGCCGGGGGCGCCCTTTCCGGGGTCATCGCCCTGCTGGTGGGGCTGGCGGTCTTGCGCCTGCGGGGAGCCTATTTCGCCCTGGCCACCATCGGCATCAACGAGGCGGCCCGGGCCTTTGTCAGCAACTTCGGTCCCTTCGGCGGCGCCACGGGATTGTTCGTCAATTTTTCCGCGTATGAAAAATACGGGGGCGCCGGCCAGGCCCTGTGGACCACCTTCACCTTCCTCTGGATCACCACCCTGGTGGTGCTGCTAGTGAGCTACCTGGTGAAGCACTCCCGGTTCGGCCTGGGGCTGCAAGCCATCCGGGAGGATGAGGACGCGGCCATGGTCATGGGGGTGCAAGCCCCCCGGGCCAAGACCATCACCTATGTCATTTCCGCGTTCTTCCCGGGGATTATCGGCACCCTGTACTTCTTTAAAAACGGCAACGTGGAGCCGGGGGACGCCTTCCAACTGCACATGTCCATCGAGATGCTGGTGATGGTCATGCTGGGCGGCATGGGCACGGTTCTGGGTCCCATGGTGGGGGCCACGGCCTACCAGGGCTTAAGGGGCTACCTCCTCACCAGCCCCATCTTTAAGGACCTGCACCTGGCGGTGGCGGGGTTGATCCTGCTGCTGATCATTCTTTTCGTGCCCGCAGGTGCGGTGGGCTGGGTGCGGGGCCGCCTCCCCGCGTTAAGGAGGGTGCTGGAATGATGATCCTCCAGGTTCAGGACGTCACCAAACGCTTCGGCGGCCTTCAGGCCCTGACCGACGTCACTTTCGATCTTCCCGCAGGCCAGATTTTGGGGCTCATCGGCCCCAACGGCGCGGGGAAAACCACGCTCTTCAACGTTATTAACGGCGTTTATGCTCCCAACAAGGGGCAGATAATCTTCCGGGGCGATGACATCACCGGGATGCCTTCCTATGAGGTGGCCCGGCGGGGGATGGCCCGGGCCCACCAGGTGGTGCGGCCTCTACACGACCTCACCGTCCGGGAAAACGTCATGGTGGGGGCCTGCTTCGGCCGGGAAGGCCATTCCCTGGCGTCCGCAGTCCAGAAGGCGGACGCGGCCCTGGCCCAGGTGGGACTATCGGGCCGGGCCGACCAGCCTTCCGGCCTTCTCAACGTGGCCCAAAAGAAGCGCCTGGAGCTGGCCCGGGCCTTGGCGGCCCGCCCATATCTGTTGCTCCTCGACGAGGTGCTGGCCGGGCTCAATCCCACGGAAATCACCGAGATGGTGGATACCATCCTCAAGATCCGGGATGAAGGGATCACCATACTGATGATCGAACACGTCATGCAGGCGGTGATGAGCATCTCGGACCGCATCATCGTCCTGGATTACGGCCAGCTCATCGCCACGGGCAAACCCGAAGAAGTGGCCGCCAACCCCCAGGTCATCGAAGCCTACCTGGGGGATCCGGAAATGACCGCCAGGCTGATGGCGGAGTGATGCATTGGCGTCATCTCTGCGCCCTCAGGTCTCTGCGGTAAAAAGATTCACCGCAGAGGCGCAGAGGACGCAGAGATAATAATGCTCAATCATGTAAGAGCGGGAACATTATCATCAATGAATCTATTAGAAATAAACGACCTGACTTCGGGCTACGAAGGCGTGCAGATTCTCTGGGGCGTGAACTTAAGCCTGGAGAAGGGCAAGCTCACCACCCTGGTGGGCTCCAACGGCGTGGGCAAGACCACCCTCCTGAGCACGGTCATGGGCCTCTTGCGCCCCTGGCAGGGGACCGTGAACTTCGAAGGCAAAGACGTCACCAACCTCCCGGCCCACGCCCGGGCCAAGGCCGGCATGGTCCTGGTCCCGGAAGGCCGCCAGCTCTTCACGGAAATGACGGTCCTGGAAAACCTGGAGATGGGCGCGTTTTCCCCCCGGGCCCGGGTGTCTTTTAAGCAAAACCTGGACAAGGTCTTCGAGCTCTTCCCCCGGCTCAAGGAACGGGCCAAACAGAAGGCCGGAACCTTAAGCGGCGGCGAACAGCAGATGGTGGCCGTCTCCCGGGGGCTGATGGCCGAGCCGGAAATCCTCTTTCTGGATGAACTCTCCCTAGGACTGTCCCCGCTATTGGCCCTTACCCTCTTTGAATCCCTCACCCGCCTGAAAAAGACCGGCCTCACCATGCTCCTGGTGGAGCAAAACGTCTCCATGGCCCTGGCCGTCTCCGACTACGCCTACGTCCTGGCCGAAGGCCGGGTCCACCTGGAAGGGCCGGCCCGAGATTTGCTGAAAAACGACGAGGTGAGGCGGACTTATCTAGGCATTTAGTACCATTTTCCGGTTGGGGCGCACCTATAGGTGCGCCCCAACCGGTCTTTTAAATGATCTCCAATAATCATTCAAAATCATCCTCCAAAATTTCTGCTGAATCATTTGGTTCAATCTTATAAGTTCTGATAATCCTTTTAGGAACACGTCGCCACCTATCAACAGTCCGTGACCTGATAACGGCAATTTGATGTCCATTGCCACCTTCACCAAGATCCCATAAATACAAGCGCTTGGCGCTAGCCGCTTCTTCTAACCGATTGAATCGGGAATAGAATAGTTTTTCGAAGCCGTATACAGAGCGTAAATCTTCCCATGAAATTAAAAACCGTTGTCCCTCTTTGCCTCCAAAATTTTCTGCATAGAGTTCGAGTAAAATATCGACCACTTCTTCGTCAGTTCTCGGCATGCGCTTACCCCCCCCCATAACACTATTTCGTCTATTTTCGATATTGCGTAAAATAACCCTATGGCGTAGTTTTGTCAAGAAGTAGATAAAAAAATGTGTCCGATAAGGAAAGTCTTGACTGTAAACACATAATGTGTACATATACAGCATACCATGCGTTTTGAATGGGACGAACGAAAACGCCTCTCTAATCTCGAAAGGCACGGCCTTGATTTCTTGGATGTCATCGAGGTTTTTGAGGGGCCATATATCATTGTCCCTTCAGCCCATAAAGGCAATGAGGAAAGGTTTCTTGCCATCGGGGTTTTGGAAGCGCGGTTGGTGACAGTCGTTTATACCATCCGCAGCGGAGCCATCAGGATTATTTCCTTTCGGAGAGCGCGCCATGAAGAAAGACAAAGATATCAAGAACTATTCGGCCGCGGAGCTTAAGGCCAAGCGAAGGGTCAGCCGCACCGATCTGCGCAAGGTAGACGCCACCACGGATGTGGACCTGGAACGGCTCATTGCTGAAGATGAGGACGAGCGCGGCCTTGTCCCCGACTGGACCCGGGCCAAACTGGTCTTGCCCCAGGCCAGGCAGTCCGTGCACCTGCGGCTGGAGAAGGAGGTAATTGCTTTTTTCAAATCCCAGGGCAAGGGCCACATCTCCCGCATGCAGGCGGTTCTCAAGGCATATGTGGAGGCCCATAGAGAGCAGGGCAAATGACCATGCAGCACTAATACGGAAGCTATCCGGTTAGGTTTCCAAAAATGTAAGGGCAAACACTAGGTTCACCCTTACGATTAACCATCTTTTTATATAAACCCATCCCTCCATCCTCAGGGGTTAAAAAGATTAAAGCTTAACCACGAAACACCAAGAGCACAAAGAGGCACCAAGAAGAAATTTATGGCGGGCTTTGCCCGCCATAAATATTTTTCTTGGTGTCCTTTGTGTCCTTGGTGTCTTTGTGGTTAAATTATTTTTTCTCCCCCCCCGGCCAGGATGACCTGCCGCAATGCCGCGGCCGCGGCTCCGGGGTCCGCGGCCCCGGTGACCGCGCTCATCACCGCCGGGTGCCTGGCGCCCCGGGCCACTACCTGGCCGATGTTGGCCAGGTTGATGCCCCCCATGGTGGTCCAGGGAATCTTCAGCCGGGGAGCGATGCGGTCAATGGCTTCGGGACCCAGGGGGGTCATGGCGGGTTTCGTCCGGGTGGCGAAGATGGGGCCGATGTTGACGTAGCTCGCGCCCGCGGCCTCGGCGGCCAGGGCCTCCGCCAGGGAATGGGTGGACGCGCCGATAATCAGGTCCGGCGCGAGCCGCCGGGCCACGTCCAGGGGCAGGTCTTCCTGGCCCAGGTGCACGCCGTCCGCACCGCTGGCCAGGGCGATATCCAGGCGGTCGTCGATGATCAGCAGCGCGCCCGCGGCCTCCGTCAGCCGCCGGAACTCCAGGGCCAGATGATAAAGGTCCCGGCCGCTCAACGCCTTTTCCCGCAGTTGCACGATCTTCACCCCGGTGGCCAGGGTTTTCCCCAAGATTTCCCGGGGTGGTCTCCCGGCGCAAAAGTCTGAGGTGATGACCACATACAGATCGGCTTTCTCAAAAACAGCCAGGCGTTGAGCGTGGTCCATCAGCCGCCCCCCACAATGCGCACCAGTTCCAGGACGTCGCCTTCAGCCAGAGCCGTCTCCTGGTACGCGGCCCGCTCCACGATCTCGTGATTGTGCTCCACCACCGTGGCCGCCGGATTAAGCCCCAGTTCTGCCAGCAAAGCCAGCACCGTGCCCCCGGCCACCTCCCGGTCCTCACCGTTGATGGTCAATTTCAATGAAACATCTCCTGATTAAAAAACCTTACCACAGAGACACAGAGAGCACAGAGTTACAAAGAGAAGAAATTTCTGGCGGGCTGTGCCTGCCGGAAAATTATTTTTCTCTGTGTCTCTCTGTGTCCTCTGTGCCTCTGTGGTTAATCTTTTCATTCCCCAAAGGCCCGGTCAAAATCCTTCCATACCGGGTCATAGCCCGCCCGGCGGATGGCCGCGGCCACCTCCTCCGGGGTCCGGCGGTCTTCGGTGGCGAACTGTTCCAGGGCGCTGTCCCCCAGATGGGAGTAACCCCCCGGCCGGGTGGAGGACCCGGCGCTCATCATGGTCACCCCCAGGGGGATGAGGCGGTCCCGGAGTGCGGGCCGCTCCCGGGTGGAGAGGTTGAAACCCGCCTCCGGCAGAAAGAGGCGCAGGGCCAGCATCAGTTGCACCAGCTCCTTATCGCTCAAGGGGTGGGCAATGGTGTGCCGGGCCGGGACGTTAAAGAGGCGGGGGAAGGAAACGGCCACCGCGCTTTGCCAACATTCCTTCTGGAGGTAGCGGGCGTGGAGCGCGGTCCAGAAGCCGTCCACGTGCCAGTCGTAAAGCCCCAGGAGCGCGCCGATGCTGAGCCGCCTGACTCCCGCATGGCCCGCGGCTTCGATGGCCCCCAGGCGGAAGCCAAAATCCTTTTTGCGCCCCTGCAGATGCACTTTTTTGTAGGTGTCCCGGTGATAGGTCTCCATGTAGAGGGTCACGCCTTCCAGGCCCGCGTCCACCAAACGCCGGTAATCCTCTTCTTTTAAGGCATAGACCTCCACGGACACGGACGGGAAGTATTCCCGGGCGATGGCCACGGACTGGACGATATAATCCACGGGCGCGGCCTGGGGATGGTCCCCGGTGAGGAGCAAGAGGTTTTGAAAGCCGTGGGCGGCCAGGGTGCGGCACTCCGTCTCGATCTCCGCCGGGGTCAAGGTCCGCCGCTCCCCCTCCCGGCCGGAATGGCAGGCATAAGAACAGTAAGTGCAATCCGAGGCGCAGACGTTGGACAGGTAAATAGGCACATACAGCCCGATGGTGCGCCCGAACTGCCGCCGGGTGATGCCGTGGGCCAACCGGGCCATCTCCTCCAGCCGCCCCGCCGCCTTGGGAGATAACAGCACCGCCAGGTCCTCCGGATACAGCACCTCCCGCCCCAAAGCCCGGGTGACATCGCCATCAGTGGCCCCGGCGATGAGGTCGCGAATGCGGGACTCGGTCCAGGAATCCAAGGTTTTGGTGAGAGGAGAACTTTTTGATGATACTTTCATTGTGTTTCACACATCAGTAGACTATTGGAATTTCAGATATATCCACATCGATGTCATCTTTTCCTATTGTTTTAAGAAGCAATTCAATTGAACTCTTATTTTTATTTTCATAACCAGAATGTGGAATTTTTATATTTGATATCGGTATTTTTTCATACTTCAAATCAACATATGGCTTGAGCCACTTTGAGCCACCCAAAAATCTAACCGTACTATCATTTTCAAATGATGTAATTAATCTCCATTCCTGTTCTTCATCCCATCTATGATGTTTAAATTTAATCAGAATATTTATTATGTCCGAATAGTTACTCTGATTTGCAAGAAGATTTAGCAACATAGCATTAGTATTTTTATATTGATTATCTTTTTCTTTAAAGAAATCAAATAGCAATTTCTTTTGATCATCTTTATTATAAATTATTTTCTGCAAATCAATGTATATCAATTTATTAGTTTCGCTAACTTTTATCAAATTATCTTTTAAGAAACCGATACATATTGATTTATTTCCACGCCCATACCCTCTCCATTGGCTTAGGAGATCATCCTTTTCAGACAATGAAAAAGTAAAAATAGGGATTCCATAAATTTGAGCGGTTTCATGCGCAATAGTCTCGATATACTCTTTGGCATCTGGACATATTGTTTCGATTTCATCCTTGTGTTCTAATAATAAATTGAAACCATATCTCAACTCTTTTGGGTCATTTTGGTAATAAAAATGGCCAAGTCTTAAGCAATTATTGCTAACTATTTCAATTAGAGCTTCATTGTTTGTGTAGTGATATAATATATCATTCATCCGTCTACTCCAAAAATTCCCAAGTTCAACTTGGGAACAAGAGGAAATAGTGCTGCCCGCACAGGCTGGAAAGCCTGTGCCACCGAAGAATTTACCTCAATCCGTCAGGTTTTGAAAAACCAGTTTCGGTCCGGTTAGGCGGCTCCACAGGGCTTTTAAAGGTAGATGGTGCATAAAAAGCGTCCTTCGAATCACTCTCCTGATTTAGCGCGCCGGCTGGCAGGTTTAGCCGGTTTAGTTGTTCTCCGGGCAATCTCAATCAGGGAGCGCAGAGCCTCATTCACTGCTTCTTCCGTTTGAAAGACTTCGGCCACATCCGGGCTGAGGAGGACCAAATTGGTGCCGCGGCGGTAAGATTCGAAATATTTGCCCCGCACTCCCGGACCGAGGTCCTCGGGGAGATACTCCGGACGCATTTCGTCAGACTTATCCTTCTTCATAGTTTTTCACCTCCTGGCGGGTCATCACCCGGGCGCTGATAATTCTGGTCCGACCCTCACGATCAGTATGGAATACGGCAAGCAACCGGCCCAATCTTGAGAGTCCGAAGGTAAGGAATCGTTGTTCATTCACCGAGTGATCAGGGTCATCAAAGGTTTTAGCCAGTTGGTCCCCGAAAACCGTTACCGCTTCATGGAAGGTAACACCATGTTTCTTTTTATTCGTAGCAGCTTTGCGGGGGTCCCATTCAAATATCAATTTAACCGATCCTTTGCTCCAAGCAACCTGGTCTTGGGAACAAACGGAAAATAATTGGCCTCAATCCGCCAGGTCATGAAAAACCAGTTTCGGTCCGGTTAAGTGGCGCCACAGGGCTTGGAACCGCCGATGCACGCCGATTAACGCCGATAAAGAAAAATCTGCGTGCATCGGCGTTCATCGGCGGTGGATCATGGTGGGCAGTGCGCCTGTCATCAGATCATGGTGGGCAGTGCCCACCCTACGATGACGGCTGCTTTATTTAGCTTTCTCCAATTCTTTGAGCATGGTCTTGGCTTCTTCCTGGCCCTGTTTGGCCGCCTTTTCCAGCAAGGCCTTGGCCTGGGCCAGGTCTTTCTTCACCCCGTGGCCTTTGGCATACATGAACCCCAGGGAGACCTGGGCCTTGGGGTATTCCTGGGCCACGGCTTTTTCAAACCAGGATTTCGCTTGGGACCAGTCCTGCTTCACCCCCAGAGCCTTGGCGTACATATACCCCAGGCTGAATTGGGCGGCCGCGCTGCCCTGGGCTGCGGCTTTTTCAAACCAGGCCCTGGCCTGGGCATAGTCTTTGGTCACTCCCAAGCCCTGGAGGTACATGGTCCCGAGATTCTGCTGGGCTTTGTGATTGCCCCGGGCCGCGGCTTTTTCAAACCAGGGTTTGGCCTGGGCCCAATCCTGTTTTACGCCTTC